>JAKVCT010000070.1 GCA_022448995.1 Saprospiraceae bacterium | reverse complement strand
AAGAAAAACTCCAAAAATAAAATACCCCGCTTTTGACTGTCAAAAGCGGGGTATTTTATGCTTCTTTGTGGTATGTTTAGTAAAGGCTAGGGAACCTAGAAGGTTCAGACTCGTTCATTAATGCATAAATTTTCTCAAAGATATCTTCCGCACTAGGTTTGACAAAATAATCTCCATCAGAACCGTAAGGACAACGCACATCTTCCGCACAAATGACCAAAGGCTCAGAATCTAAGTGATAATAACCTTTCTGTTCAGTTAAGATTTTTTGTAACAAATAGGCCGTTCCGCCACCGGAGAAATCTTCATCTAGACAAACTAAACGATTGGTTTTTTTCAGAGATTCTACAATTTGATGATTAATATCAAAAGGCAATAGACTCTGAACATCAATCAATTCTACAGAAATATTATTAGCCTCTAATTGTTCAATGGCTTCTTGAGCTACACGTACACAAGAGCCATAAGTTACAAGAGTGACATCTGTACCTTCTTGCAGAATTTCCGGTGTACCAACAGGAACAGTAAATTCTGTTAGGTTATCTGGCATTTGTTCTTTCAATCGATAGCCATTCAGACATTCGATGATTAAAGCAGGATCATCAGATTGTAACATTGTATTATAGAACCCTGCAGCTTGAGTCATATTTCGAGGTACCAAAACGCAGATACCACGCATACTTCCTAGAATCATTTGGATAGGAGAACCAGTATGCCAAATACCCTCTAAGCGATGCCCACGCGTACGAATAATAGCTGGAGCTTGTTGTATATTATTAGTACGGTAGCGTAAAGTTGCTAGATCATCAGAGAGAGGAGAAATACCATAGATCAAATAATCTAAGTATTGAATCTCAGCAATAGGTCGTAAACCCCTCATAGCCATACCAATGGCTTGTCCCATAATCGTCCATTCGCGGATACCAGTGTCAAATACTCTTTTTTCACCATGTTTGTCTTGCATACCAGCAAAACCTTGGTTCACATCTCCAATTTTTCCAACATCTTCACCAAAAGCAAAGACAGAAGGATTCGTTGTTAAGTGGTAATCAAAACAGGTATTTAGAATTTCATAGCCATTTTTAGCTATTGAAGAGTCGGAATAAATAGGAGCAACTTCAGGAATATTCACAGCAGCTTTTGGGCTACTACTGTAGAGATGAGTAACATAATTGGTTTTTCCTTCAGTCATTAAGGTATTTACCCAGTCACGTAATTCTGTTACTAATGGATGCTCAATACGATTGACAAGAGGTAGTGCCAAACGAGCTGTTCTTAGAATATCTCTATGTGTTGGGTCAATTTCTTTTTCTAATACTTGAACTTGTTGTAGGATCTTACTACCAGTATCTCTATCCAAAGCTGAGGCCAGATTGCGCAACAAACCTGTGGTTTTGTGCAAGTTTTCTTGTACTGGACCTGTAAAAGCCTTCCAGGCTTCTTTAGCTGCTAGGCGAGCATCTTTTTTAGCTTGCTTTTGAATAGCTTTTAGAGTTCCTTCTGTAGAAATATTAGCTTCAATCATCCAACGTTTCATGGACTCAATGCCATCTTGATCTTTCTCCCATTGTAAACGTTCTTTGGATTTATAACGACCATGAGAACCTGAAGTTGAGTGGCCTTGAGGCTGGGTAACTTCCTGTACATGGAATAGGCAAGGGATTTGTTTTTCTCTAGCTTGAGCAATACCTTCTGCAAATACTTGGCGCAAACTTGCATAATCCCAAGCTTTTACGGTATAAATCTCAAAACCATGACCATCTTCATTACGCTGGAAACCAGCTAAGACTTTTGAAATACTACCCTTGGTTGTTTGATATTTAGTGGGAACGGAGATTCCATAACCATCATCCCAGACAAATACAGCCAAGGGAACCTGAGTGACTCCCGCAGCATTTATGGTTTCCCAAAAAGCACCTTCAGAAGTACTTGCATCGCCAATGGTACAGAAACAAACTTCGTTACCACCATTCGAAAAACCTGTATTGAATGCAAGTTCTTCGCTTTCTCGGTATTTCTTGGAGGCTAGTGCTAAGCCTAACGCTCTTGCCATTTGTCCACCTGTGGGAGATATATCTGAGCTCACATTTTTTAGATCTTTCAGATCTAACCATTGACCTTGCTTGTTAATCAATGGTGTTGCGAAATGGGAATTCATTTGGCGTCCAGCCGAAAAAGGTTCATGTTGTTCGTCAGCGTGTGCATACAGTTGTGCAAAAAACTGTTGAGGTGTACCTAATCCTGCTGCAAAAACAAAAGTTTGATCTCGATAATAACCTGCTCTGAAATCTCCTGTTTGAAATTCTCTCGCCATGGCAACTTGTGGAAGTTCTTTTCCTGCACCAAATATCCCAAATTTAGCTTTACCTGTTAAAACTTCTTTGCGGCCCAATAAACTCGCTTCTCTACTTAGACAAGCTGTTGTGAAATCTTCTAAAGCTTGCTGACGAAAAGCATCGGAGTATTTTTGTTGAGGTGTTTTTATCGTAGTTTCGCTCATATTTCATTCTATTTTTTTATATTGATATTTCTACTTTTTTTTAACCAAAGAACGTAAAGTGTTGAAATTTGACTCCAAAAGTTAAGATTTTGAGCATAGCCCTAGCTAAACTCAGCACAAAAATATAATAAAAACTTTTACAATTAAGTTTTCTGACTGTACAATTAACGTTAAGTTTTCTTCATCTTGTTTTTTTTGACAATAAAATGTAATTCTGTAATCAAAATTATAACAAAATGAAATTTAGTTAAATCTAAAATTTAGGCTTTACATCTTAATTATATTCTTTTTTTAAGAGTTTAAGATTTGGGTAAGGGGGTAGCTCAATTGGTAGAGCGCTAGATCAGCATTCTAGAAGTCGGGGGTTCGATTCCTCCTCCCTTTACCATTTTTTAATATTAAATTAATATTAAAAGAAGATCTGAAGGACATAACCCAAGACAGCACCTATCAAAATCACCCACATAGCATTGACCTTTTTATCTGTTCCAAAAGTAAGTACTAAACCTATCACTGCAATTATAATTGCTTTCCACTCAGTTAAAGAAGTTCTACCCATTTCAAACAAAACAACCAACATAATTGCTACAGCTGCTACATTTACCGTATCCAAAAAATAGCGAAGTATTTTAGATTTTTGCATTTTGCTAATCAATGGATTCAATAACCAAACAAATAAAAAAGAAGGTAGAAAAATACCAACTGTGGCGACTATTGCACCTTGCCAAGCACCCAACTGATAGCCGATAAAAGTAGAAGTAGACAAGACTGGACCAGGTGTAAACTGTCCTACAGCAATTGCTTCCATCAATTCTTCTCGACTCAGCCAACCTTTCGCTACTAATTCAGCATCTAAGTAGGCAAACAAAACATAACCGCTACCATATAATATAGCACCTACTTTGAGGAATGTCCAAAAGATACTCAAGGTAGAAACGGTAGTGATTTTAGCAGAAGGAAAATAGAATAAAAGGAGAGGAGCAATAGATTTGAGATTTCCGGACAATCTGTGTTTACTGTAGAAATAGAGCGTTCCCAAAACGCCTGCACCCAATAAGGCAAAAATTTCATTCACACCCAAAAAACTAGCAACAATAACTAAGATTCCCAAAATGGCTAACTCATAACTTTTAAGGGCTTTTTTACCTAATTTTAGGATGGCAGCAGCAATGACAGCCAAAACCGCAGGTTTGATTCCAAAAATAAAGGGTTGTACTTCTGGTAGTTGACCATAAGCTGTATAAAACCAAGCTAACAAGCCTGTGATCAAAACCGCAGGAAAAATAAAACAAGTTCCTGCAACAAACAAACCTGCTACACCTGCACGTTCATAACCACAATGCATGGTCATTTCAGTAGAATTTGGACCTGGGATTAGATTAGTTGCACCGATGAGATCTAAGAAATGTTGTCGGCTCATCCATTTTCGTTTGCTAACGATTTCTTCTTCCATCATGGCAATATGTGCTGCCGGTCCACCAAAGGCAAAACAGCCTAATTTGAAGAATACTTGGGCAACTTCTAGGAGTTTGTTTTGTGTTTTCATGTGAACAATATAAGCAACTGGTCAAAAATCAAAAAACTATTAATTTATTATCTTCGGGCTTTATTTTAGTCAGAAGTTGTTTAAGAATTAGATTTAATGCAGAAATTCAGAGGATTTTACTTCGTTAACCCTGAAAGGCTCTACGAAGTAAAATCAATGAATTTGATGCGATGAAGATGATTTTTAAACAACTTCTCAATTAACATTTTTACATGGATCAGCATCGACATTTCATATTGAATAAACCCTATGGTTATCTATCTCAATTTGTGTATAATGAACCTAGGCGCAAGAATCGAAAATTGCTAGGCGAATTACATGATTTTCCTGAAGGGACGATGTCTATTGGACGTTTAGATAAGGATTCTGAAGGTCTTTTATTGTTAACTACTGATGGAAAAATGAGTGAATATATTCGGAGTAATAAGGTGGAGAAGGAATATTGGGTAGAGGTGGATGGAATGATGACTGAAGCGGCTATTGAGCAACTTCAAAAAGGTGTAGAAATTAGTATTCACGGCAAAAAATATCAAACATCAACTTGTAAAGCTAAGCTCTTGACTGAAGTCCCTAAGTTTCCACCTAGAGGAAAAAAGTTGCGTGATGCGCGGCACGGACCAACGAGCTGGGTAGCGATTATTCTTAGAGAAGGTAAGTTCAGACAGGTGCGCAAAATGACTGCTGTTGTGGGTTTTCCAACTTTGCGCCTAATGCGTGTGCGGATTGGGGCTATTGATTTAGGAGAGATGCGTGTGGGGGAGGTGAAAGAGGTAGCAGCTTTGAAAACTTTTTGATGAGTGTGGTGTAGTATTGAGAGGGTTAGCATTGGGCTGACTCCGCAATGCTATTTAGGCTGTCATCCCTTTGGGACTCTTATTGTTAATGGTTAAAAGGTATGACCTTTAGCCCGTCGCCAAAAAATGTCCAAAATATAAAATTATAATGCACAAAAAAAGCAGTGAGACTCCTCCCACTGCTTTTGTGTTAATACAAAACCTTAACTGCACCTACAAAACTTTAATCTTCAATAGCTTATAATCAGTTCTTGACTTTGTTCTTTTCTACAATCATTTTAGAATTGGTTGCATACTTCATCAATTCACTAAGTAACTCTTCAGGAAGTGTCTTAAGATCAAAAGCCATTTTCAATTTGGCTTTATTCTCAGCTTCCTTATATTCTAAAATTTCTTCCATACTTGGATCTTTGATGGCTTCTTCGTGCTCACCCAATTGTTCTTCAACAACAACAGTTTCAATTACTTTTTCAATAACCTTATGAGTTTGGCTACTTTCTTTCGTACTATTTTTCAAGCGTAAGAGTTGCAGTAATAAAGCTTCTGTAAAACCTTTGGATCGAGTAATAGCGAATAGATCTTCCTCAATATTTTTGGATTGGCTATTTACATAAGCAATTTGTTCACTCAATACTGCCTGTCCCTCTGAAAAAGTCTTGATGGTATGATCCAAGTATTCAATCTTGTAAGGCATTTTGTCTTGGTACAAATAGATGGCATATTCACTTTCTTTTCGCCATTCCATATAGTGATCTGCTCCCCATTCTTGACTCTGATTCTGAAGCATTTCTAGATCTAGAACTTTCTCTGGACGATTGGAAATAGTGTCTGCACCCTTAATATCTAAATTGGTTAAGAAAGCACCTGTTTTTTCTAATGCCTTATAAACATCCACTAGTGTAATCTCAAATTTTTCTTCTAATGCTTGTTGATACTTATTATCAAAATAATAAAGGTTTGTATCTGCTACAGAACTAATCATGTATGACCAACTTTTTTTGTTGGCTTTGTGAATACGTGGAAGTGGAGTATTATTTCCAATTTTGGGTAGAGTGTTATATACTTTGCGCAACCAATAAAGCTGTGTGCTTTCGTGTTCAAAACTTGTTCCCTCAGCCTGTAGCCATAAGATAGTATTAAACAAATGATTGCGTTCTTGATTTCTCAACTCATTCAATAGTTTTTGGCTCACTTCTTCAGATGCTTGACCTATCAAGAATTGACGCAACTGAATCAAAGAAGAACTTGGCGTATTGACAGCTAATGCTTTCAAGAAAGATAATTTACCTTTAGGAACACTTATAGTATCTTCACTAGACTCAACCTTGATGTTTTCGGTCAACTCTTTAGTTTCCGTGCCTAGCCATTGTCCCAAAAATTCAGGTAGACGTTCTTTTACCAATGCTAGTTCATTAGGATAAACCAAACTTGAGAAATCCAAACCTAAGAGTTCATTTGCTTCATCCTGCGTATTAATTTTGAGTTCAGTTGGACGATTCTCAGCAGGTAAATCAGACCATTTTTTATACACATAGTTTAAAACTTCTAGTTGAATCTGTGCGGCATGTTCCTCTTCTGCTAAATCTCTTAATGGAGTGCAATAGAAGGTGTTTTTGACAATAGTTGGTGCATCCAAAACTTGTTGTTCTCCAAAATCAAAGATTGGATACTTGTCATTCATCTCTAATACCTCATTTAGCTTTTTGTAAATGGAGGCATCTAGTACAGAACTAGGATCTAAGAAGGCTTTATTGTTAAGATAATATAGGTCATGTTGATGTAATGCCGTTGGTTCTTCTGCAAGTGAATGTACGCTGAAGTCTTTTAAGACCTTTATGTTATCATCACGTTTGGCTATTAATAAAACAAAACCCAATTGTGCTGCATTTTCTAAAACTGGATAATCTTGTCTTAACATTCTTAGCAGTTTCTGCTCAGGACATTCTTTAGATTCAAAGCATTTTTTGCGTAACAGAGTAGGCGCTTCGTAATCTACAAATTGCTTTAGAATCTGATCAAAAAGTTGGTAAATTGCTTTGAATTTAGGGAGTATATCTTCCAAGGATAGATTGAACTTACCACGTCTATCAATAGAAATGATTACATCTTTGCTGTAAGCAATATCAACCAATTTTAATAAATCTCCTTCTGGATTTTCGATATAGATTTTAGAACGAACTTTATCATAATCAGCTTCTTTGTTGCGGAAAACCTGTAGGGCCTGATGTTCGAAAGAATCCTTGGTATAAGTCTGTCCAAGTTTTAGAACAATCTTATCTATTTTTTGAAAGACTTGCTGCTGAATATCTGTGTTTCCACTCTCCATAATAATAGCGGATAACAATTCAGATGGAGCATTTTTAGACTTAGATAATAATTTGAATAATTCTGAACCTGCTAATAGTCCTTTATTACGGAGTTCAGGAAAGTATAATTTTACGGGAAGTAGCTTGTATTTTTCATCAAAAACCAAACGAATTTTACTGACTAACTTTTGTTGGCTTTTTTCTAATGCAAACTGTTTTAATCCTGACTTTTTATACAGCTTATACTCTCGACTACTATCACCTTCTTCAATACAAATAATTGTGAAAATATCTTCTTTAGTCTCATTCATAAATCTGACTAGACTAATTGCTTCTTCTTTTTCTAGGGTAGTATCTTCTTGGATATTGAGCACCTTAGCAAAAGATGCTTCTTTGGTAAAGAAAATACGTTCTTCCAAAAAGGGCAGGACAGCTGGGTGTGGGCAATGTGCAGTTGTTGTATGTTTGATGGCTGTCTGTAATTTGGCATAAGCCGAATATTCCTGCATTGCCTTGTGGTAATAGACCTGTGTTTTATTCACAAAACCAACTTCCTTATTCACAAAGATATAATCCAAATGATTCAGAGGTTTAGGTGTGCGTGCTAAAGCAGCATATTTGGAAATCTGCTTGTAAAAATCACTAATATTAGCACTTACTGTAGACTGTTTGCTCAGTTTTGACCAGTTGTTAAGGATTACATTTTCATAAATTTCAGCATCCTTTGCCCAATAATCAGCCAAAAGCTCATGAGATTCTTCTGCTTTTAATCGGAACCCTTTTAGCCAAGCTGGCACATCTGCATCAGAAGCAATTAGCTGTGCTAGTGTACTTCGATCTCCATTCTGATTGCTAAATAGCTCGATTCTTTGCAAGTCTTTTGTAGACAGAATACCTTGTAAAACTTGAAAAAGTGCGATCTTTTCTGCTGGGGTAAATTCCGTATTCTTAATAGATCCAATAAATGTATTGAGTGACTTTTTCCACATTTTATCACTGGTAACTACCTGTGTTTTAAAGGGATCTCTTTCTAAGAATGCAAGGATAGGTTTCTGTGGAATATATTTTTGTGTGAGCTTGCAAATAGCTGTACTAAGTGTGCTGTAATCTTCAATTTCTTGGAGTGCCTTATGATAAAAGATTTGTTCTTGAGCTTGGAAACTTTCATCTTCTTGCGTCAAAATAAATGGCTGTTGGCTGAATCGCACCAAACCACTTTTGAGTGCATAGTACTTGTGTACACTTTCGTATAATGCTGTATACTCTTGATTTTCAGATTGGTAAAGTTCTGTAACAATGTTCCAGTGTGGTAGTAAAATATTAGCATAAACTTCCCAAAGATTGCTAGAGTTTACCAAGTAAGGATTCAAACTCTCTGTATACTCGTCAGCCTTAATTTTGAACCCTTCTAACCAACTTTCTAGTTCAATATCAGAAGCTAAAATCGATTTTAGGGCAACTACATGCCCAGCTTCGTTTTCAAAAAGCTGTACGTTTTGTAGTTCTTTTGCTGCAATCCCTTCTAGGGAAAGTAAG
This sequence comes from Saprospiraceae bacterium, assembly GCA_022448995.1. Taxonomy (GTDB): domain Bacteria; phylum Bacteroidota; class Bacteroidia; order Chitinophagales; family Saprospiraceae; genus JAKVCT01. The sequence continues at coordinate 10,657 of JAKVCT010000070.1, read as the reverse complement.
AACTCAAAAAGGTTATGCTTTTGGCTAACATTCAATGAAGCTTGAGCCGTTTTAGCCGTTAATTTTTGGAACATCGCTTTATCATCAGTTAGATAATTTAGCTGACTTTCCAGCTTTTTGAGAATGGCAGCATAATCCAAAATATTAAACTCTAAAACAGAAAATCCTAATTCGCGAATCTCTTCTTTGATACTCAAAGTGCGTTCACTCATCAAGAAAACATCTTCTTGGTCTTGCAAATCATTGATTGCAAAATAGCTAACATTTCCAGAGTTATCCGTGAACTTAAAGGCTTTAATCTCATTGAACCTAGTTAAGAATTCTTCATCTAGATTCACATCCTTCAACTCCTTGATAAAGGTCTGATAATCTTCATCTGCCAAACCTTGAATCCAGGTATTAAATAACATCGGGTTTCCTTCCAACATTAATTCTCTCAACCCCCAACGTTTCAATCCTAATTTAGCAGTGTTAGCAGCAGAGCGAATTACTTCTATTTCTGTGTCCAAATCTGCCCAAAGAAACCATTCCTTTCCAATTCCTAAAGTCATAGGATCAATTGGCAAACGTGTATCTTTTAAGATGACCAATTCCTTTGGATAGAAATTGCGTTTGTGGGTAGGAATATGCAATTGAATAAAGTTGAGCATTGGATTGTACAAATGCTCATTCATCAAGTGTGCATCATATTCTGTAGATCGATCGGTGAGGAGTAAAGCTCTGTAAATAAAGGCAAAACGATCAAAATCCTTTTGTTTGTAGGTCAAAAGGTTGCGTTGCAAAACTCGACTAATATAAGAAAGTGTTTCAATATTGGCTTCACCTTGATCATCCAAACGCGTTCGATCAGTGATTTTGGCAAATGAACTAGCATGTACATAATAAGCCATACTGTGCCGCTCATTGCTCATCGGGAAAAACTGGTATAAACTCGGTGCGTTCTTTAACTCAACATTTTGCTGAATAGTCTTAGGAAAACCTAAGGAAATATCAATAGGACAGAATTTAAATTCTGGATCAATTTTCTTGAAATCATTAGTGGCAGGGAGGATGGCATAATGCTCAAACTCTGCTTCATATTGTTCGATTACCTCATCCTGCAAAACCACTTTTTCTAAGGTTTTCAAGGTATTCATGGCATAACCAATTCCCGACTTGATATTCAATAGAGAATCCTTGAGTTTTTCGTGTTTTTTGGGGCCAAACTTCAAGAAAAATAGAGAACCTTGTTTTAAATCAAGATTTGCTAATAGATCTTTTTTCTTCTCCAAGAAATTCACTAACTCTTGAACTTCTTCTTTATGGAACAATACTTTTCTCTGATAGTCTAAATCAAAAACTTCTTCTTCTGGTGCAGTTGGGAAACAAGCCAAGATGATTTTTAACAGCCAAGGTGCTGTATCTGTACCCAAATCACTTAAATCTAATTTGGATAAAGCTTGTCCACTTTGTAATTCCTTCAGTTGTGCTGAATTGTGCCAGCTGAATAGGAGTGGACCTGCCAAATCTTTTAGTAATTCTTCTGCTCCATCGGATTTTCCCATTAGGCGATAAGCCAATTTGAACCCAATACCATAACGACCAATTTTTTCACAGTTATCTGGCTTAGTTTTGTCAGCTTTGGTACCTTGAAAAGAATTCAATAGTGCCCTTAGGTCTTTTTCTGTAAAAGGCTTACCATTATTTAGGACCATGAAGTAATTCTCATCATAAATAATAGCACATTCAGTAGATTTTGAATCAGCAGCATTTTGCAAAAACTCATAGATAGCCTGACCATCTTGAGCATTTTGTAATTTAGGCGTTAAATCTGCTTTGATATTGTTCACAATACCATTAACCATCTTATAAAAACCACTTTTCTCTCCATGGATACTTCCAATGAAGTTTTCCTCCCAATTAGGCATGTCATATCCTTGCTGATTGCGCCATTGTGTTCGAAATTGTTGAATGTTTTTGATTTTCATCAGACTTTTATATGTTTTTTTAGAAGATGCAACTAATTTTTGTTCTATTTTTTTATAAAATTCAAACAAAATATTGTACTGTTTTTACGCTTTTTAGTATTTAACTTACAGTTTTGTTAATTATTTTGTTTATAATTTTATTTTGGTATAAATATATTGATTATAAATGGAAATAGCAAATAGATTGGTTGAATACTTTTCTAAATTTTGAAATTTTTTGTTTTAAAAATAGGTCTCAAATTTAGTGATTTATATGTATTTCAAAGTAAAAATCCTGTTTTGTCACAATGATTTCTCATTACAAAACAGGATTCAGTACAAAGTTATAGAATAACTTGGATAGATGCCCAACTATTCCCTACTTACTTGTCTAGTTCTTTTTGAATGTATAACTAGCTTCATCACAACATTCTGAATTGAATACAGTCAACACAAAATTACCAGTAGATCCATCAACATTTAAAGCAACGGCATCTGCAAATATTTCTGTGATATTGATAGATTTTACATCATCTTCTGTACCTGCCTTTAGATATAAATACAAATTACCACTATCACCAAAGAAATCAGTTTCTGCATTTAGTTCTTTAGGGATTGAGCCTCCAGAGATCTCTCCTTGAGCTTTGTAAGCCATTCCTTTTTCTTGGTAAGTAACAGAAAAATGATCTGTATCTTTAGACGATAAAACAATCGTTAAATCGTCCTTTACAGTGAGCTGCATCGTATTGAGAAGGCTAAGTTGATCCGCTGATAACTCAATATCATAAGCTTCTCGTTCTCCGCCAACATTGCTAGATTCACTAGCACTCCATTTACCATCATTTAGGTTATATTCCATCATAGTATTAACACCAGAGAGCCCTTCAATAGCCTTTAACTTGTGAGTACCAATCATTTTCTTCAATAAAGCTTTTTTCTTGCTATCAGTTTCAGGCGCAGCTACAGCTGTATTATTATTTGTTGCTTCTCCAGTAGGAGTATTATTATTGGCAGCAGTAGTTACGTTGTTGTTCTCTGCATTATCTTTATCTGTACTATTTTGGTTAGTAGTGTCCGAAGAACATGACACTAAAATAAATGTAAAAAAGATAAGGCTTAGAGAGAATAGTTTTCTCATAATATTTTATGGTTTTGAGTTGAAAGAAGAGCATGTTTAAATTTGTCGTAATTTTTCATCAATAGTTATTTTACTAGTAAAGCTTCCCTCTAGTCAGTTTTGCTTCTAGCCACTTCATAGACTATTAATTCAAACCCCTAAAGAACTCAACAGAGTTAACTCCTAATTTTACAAGCTCTAAGTTAAAATTAAAGTGTTTGCAACATTGAAGACGAAGATATCTAAAAAAGAATAGATTTCTTGATTAAAGAGTGATAATTTACGTGGATTTTTGAATTGTTATTTCGTGCTGTAGTTTGTGAAAGTTTAACTGTATTGAGCCCTTCAATGTTAGCGTTGCTGAACTTTTAGTGGTTTGCAACTAATTGATAATCAATTCCTATATTTTTTGTTGTGCTAATCGTATACCTTGTCTGAAATTTTAGTTATCAATTGATAGTGAGTGATGTTTTTGATTTTTTATAGAAAAAATAAAAAGTCAGGAATTACTGTAAAAATATTATTGAGTTGTGTGTCCCCCTTTTATGAATAAAGATGTATTCTATTATAACTACTTAAGTAGTGATGAGAGAATTATTTTATTCAGTAAAGCATCAAGTGATGTAGGTATTCATACATTCATTGTGCTAAACTAAAACAGAAAAACATGAAGTATATATCTTATATTCTTATAATCTCAATTAGCTTAACACCACTAAGCATTTGGGGACAGAACAACAAAATGGAAGAGATCAAAAGAAGAACTGAAAATAAAATTGACTACAGGGTTGATCGTCATATAGATCGACAAATTGATAAAGGTTTAGATAAGATTGAAGGTTTATTCAGGAGAAAGAAGAAAAAAAATACGGGAAATAGTCCTAGTAATACAGATAACAGTAGGGATAAAAAAGTGTCTGAAAGCAATGGTAACGAAACCAATATTAGTGCTACTCCAGATAATCAGAAAAAGATAGAATTTTCTGAAAAATACGAATTTGAATCAGAGCTAGTTATGGAAATGCAACTTATTTCAAATTCTAAGAAGAAAGAAGAAAAAATGATATTTACTTATCTATTTCCTAAACAAGATGAGAACTTTTTTGGCTGTAAAATGAGAGATCCATCGGATCATGAAATTGAACAAAATATGACAATTATTCAACCTGAGGAAATGATTACATTTTTGGATAGTGATGGAGGAAAATATTACAATGTTATTGACCTTTCGTCTGTATCGGAAGAACTAGATGAAGATGAAGATATGAGCAAGAAGTTGGAAAATTTTAAGAAGACAGGAAGAACAAAGGATATTCTCGGTTATAGATGTGAAGAATATGTCTATGAAGATGAAAATAGTCTTGTTAACTTTTGGGCAAGTATGGAGCTTAAGCAATTGGGAAAGCAAATGATGACAGTATTAACGTCAATGAGTAAGAGTATGAACAAGAATAATAACATGAGTTTGAGTGATGTATTCCCTGTTGATGGCATGATGCTCGAAGTGATATCCTATGACAAAGAGTCAAAAGAAAAAATAATACTCACTTCTATAGAACTCAATCTCCAAAAATCCGTATATTTTGATCCCTCGCCTTATAAGCCCCTAGATATTAATTCAATGATGAAGGGTAATTAAATGCTTTGCAATTTGAGTTTTTAAATACTTTTAATCGAAGCCTTTATTGAAATTGATAGTTCATTGATTTTTTATTTTCTGACTGAGGTTTTAAAAGAACCAAATTTCTTGGTTGAGGAGTAAGGTTTATTTGAACTTTGCTGAGCCTTTTAGGATTTATTAGAAAATTAAAAATAACAAGGATATGACTAAGAAGTATTTTTTTGGAATTCAATTATTTTTGCTGTTCATATTTATGAATGCTTGTAGTTTTATAACAACTACAGAGATGACTCCACACTTTAAGAATAATCAGCCTTTTATTTTAGCAAGTAATCAAGGCGTTACAGACACTATTTATCCTGAGGAGGAAGCTCATCAAACCTTTAGAAATTGGTTGAATACCAATGATAAATGGAAAAGAGGTAATCTAAGATCTGATCAAGATATACATGTTTCGCAGATGGAGTCCAGTTTTATACTTAGGTATAACACTACTGAAAATTATGTTGCTGTAGAAGGTGACTTTGATAAAGTATCTCATGGCAATACTAATATTGTATATTATTATCAAGAAGTAGAACAAGGAGAATTGGATTTCTTATTAGAATCAACGAATTAATAAGAATAGAAAAATCAATGAATTTGAAAATATAGAAATAAGCTTTTGATAGATTCCTATTTTTCATTATATTTGCATCCGCTAAGATATGATCCTTAGTGATCTTGATTGGTTAACTAAATAATAACAAACAACAATGCCAACGTATTTATCAAAAGAAAAAAAGGCTGAATTTTTTGCAAAATTTGGCGGCGATGCTAAGAACACAGGTTCTACAGAAGGGCAAATCGCATTATTAACGTATCGTATTCAGAGTATTTCTGCTCACTTAAAAACAAACCGTAAAGATCATTCAGCTACTCGCTCTTTGATTTCTATGGTAGGTAAGCGTAGATCTTTGCTTTCTTATTTAGCGAAGAAAGATGTACAGCTTTATCGTGATTTGATTGTTAAGATTGGTATTCGTGATACTTTGCGTCTTAATAAATAAGTTGTTCTGCTCAAGGCAGAATAATTGTTGCAAGAAAGGCTGACCTTCACTTAAGAAAGTCAGCCTTTTTCTAATTGAAGTTATTAAAAAAAACAACTCTCATGGCTGTCCGTTTATTTATTTCTAGCTCACCAGAAGATAAAGCACACAAAGAAGCACTATTAGACTATCTCAAGGTATCCACCCAAGGTTGGAATATCGAATTTTTGTCTCGTAAAGATGAGCATGAACCAGAATATGATTTGGTAGAACAGACAGATATTTTTATCCCTTTGGTAAGTAAAAATTATTTGGCACACGAGGGGATTAAGCGGAGAGAAGTTCAGTTAGCTGTGGAGCGAGCTCGGTACAAGATCGCAATGGTTTGTCCTATTTTAGTAGAACCTATAAATTGGAAAGAAACAGATTTTAAAAAATTTAGGATATTACCAAGTCCACAGTTATTTGGTCAACCAAGACCATTGAAAAGCAAAGAGTGGAATGGAGTAAACAATGCTTTTAGCACAATTCTTCGAGATCTGAAAGAATATGTGGCATTCATGGCAGATTATACCTCAACAGAAGAACATAAGGCTCGATCTAGAGAAACGATCCAGGAAAAAACCAAAGAACTCTTGGGAAACATACCTGAGCTTCCAACGAGAGAGATAGCAGCACACGAGCTGAAAGAACAAGTTTTGTATTTATCTAGCCGTCCTCAAGGAAGTTGTCCTGTTACATTTATGCCATCCCATACACAATCTAGTCCAGAGGATTTGCTAGCAAAAGTGGAACTCAAGACAGAATATGATCAGATAAAATCGGCTATACAGAGCAATTCCAACTTTATTATAGATACCTTATTTGAATATAAACATAAGAAGATCATAGAAACCTTTGTTATGAAAGGGACTAAGATTTTACATTTTTCTTCAGCAGGTTTATCAACCAAAGAGTCACCTATTATTTTATATGACCATGAGGCTGATCAAGCGATTCCTTTGAGCAGTTTTCAGCAATTGATCAAGTATTTTACTAACCAAATTGAGTGTGTACTATTTAGTGGGTGTTTTACCCGAGCATTACTTCCTTTTTTCGAACCTTATATTGGGAATATAATTGGACTCTACCCCTCAACTATGCCTCAATTTAGGAACATTTTCCTAAAGGTATTTTACAAGAAATTAGCAGAAGGATTAAGCTATGAAGAAGCTTATAATAAGGCTTATCACAATCTACCTTTTCGTTTTATCCCCAATAATCAGCGCCCTGTATTTATTACCAATGGTAAATTGGAGATAAGCAGTTATGAATAGATCATTTAGATGACTTTATTGACTAGAACGAGTTTGACTAAGCTTCTCCAGTTCTAAAATAGTATAACCATCTTCATTGATATAGTACATTGGCTCAAAACGTTTTTCCCATTCTATTTCGTGCCAACAGTAGGAGCTGTGTGTACGCACCTTATTGGAAAAGGTATCATCATACCCCTGTAGCACGATTAGAAACTCTACTTTACATTCTGTCATTTTTTCTTTTGACCAACCATAAAGAGGGCTTGTGGTATCAATAGGATGAACAATTGTCCAGTTGAGCGGAAAGAAATGTAGAGAGTTTCGCTCCAAGTTTAGCAATCGATACTGTTGTTGTTCGTTTTCTACCCAAGTTATCATTAGTGAAGCCTGCATATCTGTTAGGATATTGCGGCGTTTATTCACAACTCTGATCTGAAAACTTTTCAATCCATTCAGATAAGGTGCTATAAGTGCTTTCTCACTGAATAAAATATCAGCTCTAGGACGCGCAAAACGTGCAAATAATAGCCCTGTAGCTACAGCAAAACTCAAAAGTCCAGCAAAAGCACCAATAGCTGCTACTAGATTAGCTCCAAAACCTTTGGGGCTTAGACTTCCGTAGCCTACGGTTGTGAGGGTTTGTACACTGAAATAAAAGGCATCCCAAAAACTATTCATACTTTTATCTTCTACTGCTCCAGTGAGACTATCCACACCTACAAGCATATACATGAGAGCAAAGCAACTATTCATGATGATATAGAAGAGTATCAGCATGGTTGAAAACCGTACCCAAGACATCGTTACTAACTTTTGGTAAAAGCCAAGCTGCCACTTCCCACCACCTTTCCGAATGATATTGAAACTACCATCTTTGTTGACCATACGAAGATGATTCTTATTTTTACTTATCTTTTTACCAAAACCAAAATCATTGTTTTGTAGAACTTTTTTTGCAAACTTGGATAGCATATTTTTTTATTGTTAAGAGCATATCTAAAATTAGGATTAGCTTTGTTGAGCCCTTCGGGGTTTGTACGAAAATTAAAAAATCAACGAACTAGCAATAAAATTAGACATAATCTAAAGTTATTTATGAAAACCTAATTATATCCACCTATTTAGGAAGCTTAGTTTAGCTCAGGGATCCGTATTACTTAACTATGGTTGTAGATCTCCAACGCACTACAGTAAATTATGGATAGCTCGCTTATTGAATCATATCTAGTGCTTCATAAATAGTGGATTTGATATTCCCATTTCTAGGATGTAAAATACCATGCAGCCCCACATTTTTAGCACCTTGAATATTATCTGTATTATCATCTACAAAGATAGTCTCAGAAGGTTCTATTCCCGCATCTTTACAAACATATTCATAAATTTCTTCATTGGGCTTGCGCAAATGAATGAGGTGGGAATAATAAGCTTTCTCGAAGAGATTGCTAAAGTTATCAAAACCATAAACTTCATCCAAAATGGCACTAAATCCTTCCAAGTGGATTGCATTCGTGTTACTTAATAAGTATATTGTGTAACCTTCTTTTTTTAAGTTTTTTAGTAATTCGATTCGCTCCATTGGCATGTCTAAGAGCATTGCATTCCAAGCTGAGCATACTTGTTTTGGAGTTGCATTTAGGGATGTACACAAGGTTGTTGAGAAAAAATCACTACTACTTTTACCAATTTCATAGGTGTCAAAAAAAGAATTCCCTAATTTATTTTGAATTTTATCATAATTCACTTTTCCCCCTGCCAAGGCTATAAAAGCTTGATCTGTAAGCTGTGGCGCAAGATTGAGTAAGACACCACCTAAATCAAAAATGATATTTTTTACCTTCTTCATGGAATTTTTTTCACTTTTTATTGTTATTTAATTCAGAACTGTATATATTTGCTCACGCGATCGGTTATTAATCGTCTGCACTGGTCCTATAGCTCAGTTGGTTAGAGCATCTGACTCATAATCAGAGGGTCCCTGGTTCAAGCCCAGGTGGGACCACCCTCCAAAATAAAAATCCTGTAGATCTTTTGATTTACAGGATTTTTTATTTGTTACAATACGCTGAGTTTTTGAAGCATATGATTTTTCGTCACCAGAGAAATATTTACTGATGACGAAAAAACCTTTTGGACTTTTTGAAGAAACTACAAAAAGACACATACTCCTTTATTTAGCTTTAGCTTTTTCACTCAATGCTTTCAAGTCAACCACAAAAGCATCTTTCATATCATACTTTTTGCGAATATTATTTTTATAACTATCAGCTTCTTCTTTAGTGTAGAATGGGCCTAAGATAACTTTATAGTAAGGTTTTCCATTGAGTTTATCAACAAATACTAAAGCACCTTTAAACCAGTTTTTTTGTAAAACAGATACTTGTTTTACAACAGTTTCATAGTCACTATAGCCTGCAACTTGAACCCCATATCCTTGATTTTCTAGCTTGAGTACTTGCATTTTGTACAAACCACCTGTTTCCATTTTAGAAGCTTCACCAATTACCGCAATTTTAGGGGTCTCAGTTGTTTTTTTGCTTGGTTTTGTACTCGAAGCTGGTTTGTTGCTACTACTTACTGTTGTTTTGTTAGTGGTAGAGCGAGCTACAGTATTATTTGTATTGGCATTTGGTTTGACATTCGTACTCGCTGTTGCTTTTTGCTCGCTTTCCTTACCCAAAATGACAACAGAAACCTGACCTGTACCAATTTTGTCTAATCCTATATCTGTTGCTGCTTTACGTGATAACTCTACAATTTTGTCTGCAACTTTACAGCGATCATTGATGACAACGTCTACAGATTTTTTTGTAGACAATAAAGTAATACGCACTTTTGTCCCAAAGGGAAGTGTTCGGTGAGAAGCCGTTTTTGCATTTTTATCATATTTTGCTTTACTTGCTGTAGTTCTACCATGAAAAGCATCATTGTAGATACTTGCTAAACCTTTTTCTTGTGCTTGAGCTACACCCATACCTAGGACGAGTGCTACTAGAGATAACATAAATTTCATTTGTCTTTATTCGCTTTTGTTGATTGAAAATTATAAAGTTGTTTAAAAATTGAATTTAATGAAGCAATTCAGAGACTTTCTTAACAACTTTTATCCTTAGAGCTTTTATTACAAATATCCTTGGTATAAACTAAGTATATGTTCTAATGTGAAACAGCTCTTTATTGATGTAATGCCAATTTAAATATCGAGTGACTGTGCTTGAAACTTAAATTGGGCTAAGCTAAAGTAACAAAAAATGCTAAAAGATGAGAAATGCTTTTTAAAAAATATAATTGTTCTAGGAACTTAGAGCAGGTCTGAATGTATCCTAAGATGCAATATGAGTATAATTTTAGATATATGCCTAATAAAATAAAATAACCTACGTAAAATTGGATTGTTTTGTGGGGATCAGAAGAGGTCAGTGCTATTATTTGGTGATCTATTGTAATATTCCTACTCATTTTACGAAGAAAATTTATAATCAGAGCTGATAATAATTATATTAGTAGATGAAATGAACATATACTTTGATCATTGGTATGTATAGTGTAGTTAAAACTCTTTTATATAAATAAGTAGATAGCCACAATTAATTTGTATTTAATTCAATCAGCCTTTTTGCGCTGAACTTTGTTAAAAAGCCTCGTGA
>JAKVCT010000007.1 GCA_022448995.1 Saprospiraceae bacterium | reverse complement strand
TAAATACTTTGTCCTGCATAAGCAGCTAAACTAGCAGACCGATCTGTTCTTGTGGTACTTTCTGCTGCTATTGTAAATAAGGCAGGATTTGCTAGGAAACCAGCAACTGTAGGAGTTGTTGTACTAACACGAACCTCATAACCATCAGGAAAACCAGGATCACGAGCTCTTCCTGCCCAACGTAGTTCAGTAGTAGCTGTAATACCTGGTATTAGTGGAGTACTCATCCAGTCATCTGATGTACCTACAGGGGTATACCAAGAGTTACTCAATGCTGTAAGATTACCATCCGCATTGGCTGCAACTATCCATGCATCTGTCATGTAATTTACAGCTGCATTAGGTACAAGCCCATCATTATCAATGAGGGTGATATTCGTGGGCATCGTTCCACCTTGAAAATCCTCTGAGTAAAGGATCTGAGCTTGCGAGTTTTGTGTATAGCAACAGACACAAAGCAAGACAAGCCATAATGCGTGAATTTTTGTCATAGTTGAAAATTTAAAGTTTTTAAATGATTTGAGAGATTAAAAGAAGGTAAAATATAACTTTTAAGATTATAAAAAAAGCAATATAATAACAAAAAAAGTAAACTATATTTTTAACTCCTCCAAATTAAACTTTTAAATGATAAATCTAATACCTTATTTTATTTATTTATTAGTTTTACAAAGCAAACAATGCACTATAAAACACTATTTATCAACAAAATAAACTAAAATATAACTAATCTTAACAAGAGATAAAACAACCCGTATGTAAGACTAAAAATTAGAATATTTTATTCAACAAAGCGCACATAAGAAATAATTAGCGCCATCAAATAAGTTATAAAACTGCAAAAAAGCAATCATATAATCAAATAAACAACACTTTTACTTTAATCAAGATCTTAGATAATAGATTTTTTTGTGGATGTGTGATGAGTTTGGAATGTGTGATGTGTTTGAGTTTTCAACTAAAAATAAAATGCAATCCACATAGATATTTGGTAAACTACTGCTTATACATTATTTTCAAGACCTTAGCCCCAAACTTAGTAGTCATTACTCTAGGGCTTGTTTCTTTTTTGGCTTGAAATTCAATTTGCATGAATAGAATTACAGTATTTAGTTTCTTATTTTTAGCTTCGCTGAATCCTTTGGACTTTCAGCTAAAAAAGAAAAACTTCTTCTTTGCAATTTGATTTTTGTCAAAATCAATTTCTTGCAAGAAAGGCATAACCTGATATTTTATGTCAATGTTTTTGGGAAGATTTCTCAAATTTCGTGCAGGAACTTGATAAACTTTTCTAGATATGTTCTAGTTTGAATTGGGGTTTTTTCTAAAACGATTTCTAAGATAGTATAAAAATTTGATTTAACCTAAAGTTAATATAAGTATGAAAACTATTCTCATTTATTTTAGTTTGTTCCTTCCACTTGTAGCCTTTGCTCAAGATAATAAAATTAATATCCAACAAATTTGGGAAGAATATCGTTTTTGGGCACGCCCTGTTCCTGGCTTTAACTTCATGAATAGTGGAGCGCATTATTCTCGCATAGACAAAGCAAAAGGTATTGTAGAATATGCTCTTTCTACAGGAAAAGAGACTCAAGTTTTGTATCCTAAACAGGAAAACATCGATGTAGGTGGCTATACATTTAGTAATGATGAGAGCAAAATCTTATTGGAGACAGATGCAGAAAAAATTTATCGTTATTCCTACAAAGCTAATTTCTATGTTTGGGATGTGAAAGGTAAAAACCTAAAGAAAGTTTCTGATAAAGGAAAACAGCGTTATGCAACCTTGAATAAGTCTGCAGATAAAGTTGCCTTTGTACGTCAGAACAATATCTTCTACAGAGATTTGAAAACAGATAAGGAAGTTCAGATTACAAGAGATGGTAAAGAAAATTTGATCATCAATGGAGCAACAGACTGGGTGTATGAAGAAGAATTTGCGATAAGTCGCGCTTTTGAATGGTCTCCTGATGGTAAGAAAATTGCATTTATCCGTTTTGACGAAACTGCAGTACCTGAGTTTACCATGTTCTATTATATGAATGCTTTGTATCCTCAAGGATCAACCTTCAAATATCCAAAAGCAGGTGAAACGAATGCAACGGTTTCTGTTTGGATTTATGATCTAGATAGCAAAGAAACCATAGAAGCCAAAATTAAAGGAAAAGCAGAGCAGTATCTTCCTCGTATTGTATGGACTCCTGATAATCAGTTGTGTGTAACACGAATGAATCGCCACCAAAGTGAATTGGATTTATTGTTGGTGAATAGCAAGTCTGGTAAAGTAAAAACGTTGTTGAGTGAAAAAAATGAGTATTTTATTGATATTAATGATAATCTGACCTTCTTGGAAGGTGAACAATTTGTGTGGACAAGTGATATGGATGGTTATCAGCATATTTATCTATATAATATGAAGGGAAAGCAAGTGAAGCAGTTAACAAAGGGCGAATTTGATGTGATTACCTTCTATGGTGTGGACAAGAAACGCAAGCGTGTATATTTCCAAGCAGCAGCAACCAGCCCAACAGAACGTGAGATTTACTATGTAAGTCTGGATGGTGGTGATATGGTAAAATTGAGTAAGGAAGCTGGTTATAATACGGCACAGTTCAGTAGCACCTTTGATTATTATATCAATAAGCACTCTAGTATTGGTGTCCCTCCTACTCATGTCATATACAAAACAGAAAGTAATGATGTGGTTCGTGTTATTGAAGATAATAACAACTTAAAACAACTCTTGACTACCTATAATTTGAGTGAATATGAGTTCTTTAAGGTGAAAACAGATAATGATATTGAGTTGAACGGTTGGATGTTAAAACCGCAGGATTTTGATCCTAAAAAACAGTATCCTGTATTTATGACAGTCTATGGAGGTCCAGGTAGACAAACGGTTTTGAATCGCTGGGATAATGGTAATCCTATGTGGTATCAAATGTTGGCACAAGAAGGTTATATAGTCGTTTCGGTAGATAATAGAGGAACAGATGCACGTGGTGAAGCTTTTCGTAAAGCTACCTACATGGAACTTGGTAAATACGAGACAATTGATCAAATTAATGTAGCTAAATACTTGGGTAGTTTGGATTATGTGGATGCTGAGCGTATTGGGATTTTTGGATGGAGTTTTGGGGGCTATTTATCGACAAGTTGTTTGGCAAAAGGCGCAGACTTTTTCAAAATGGCAATTGCTGTTGCTCCTGTAACGAACTGGAAATGGTATGATACAATCTATACAGAGCGTTATATGAGAACCCCTCAAGAAAACAATAGTGGTTATGAGGATAACTCTCCTATTAATTTTGCTAAATCTATCCGTGGAAAATATCTATTGGTGCATGGAATGGCAGATGATAATGTGCATTTTCAGCACGCTGTAGAAATGGCAAATGCTTTGGTGAAGTATAATATCCCATTTGACCAGGCCTTCTATCCTAATAAGAATCATGGTATCTATGGGGGATATACCCGATCACACTTGTACAATAAGATGACGAACTTTATTAAGGATAATCTTTAAAATACTAGAAACCTCGCAGGTTTTAGAAACCTGCGAGGTTTCTAGTAACTATTTAAAAAACTCGACTACCTTCGTTGTAATATATTCTAGCTGTTCCTTATCCATTTCAGTATGAATTGGTAAAGAAATTACCGTTTTGCACAGTTTCTCTGTTACAGGAAAAGACAAGTTTGGTTGAGTAAGTATAGCTTTGAACGCTTCTTGCTCATTCAAAGGTACAGGATAATAAACCATACTTGGAATATTATGCTCTTGTAAATAAGCTTTCAGCTCATCACGCTTCCCATTCAAGACCTGTAAAGTATACTGATGAAATACATGTGTAGAATTCGCCTGACGAACAGGAATCTGTAAGGCATCAATATTAGCGAAAGCTTGATCATAATGTGCAGCAACTGCTTGACGAGCCTCAGCATAATCATCCAAATACTTCAACTTGATATCCAAAATAGCTGCCTGTACTGCATCCAAACGCGAATTCACACCAATACAATCATGATAATAACGCTTGCTCTGTCCGTGATTAGCTGTTTTGCGTAATTTAGCAGCTAAATCATCATCATTAGTAAACATTGCACCACCATCTCCATAAGCACCTAAATTTTTGGAAGGATAAAAAGAGGTACAACCAATATGTCCAATCGTTCCTGCTTTTTGTTGCTGACCATTTTTTAGGGTATAGTCTGCACCAATTGCCTGTGCATTATCCTCTATTACATGTAGCCCATATTTATCAGCCAACTCCATGATTGATTCAATATCTGCACTTTGTCCGAATAAATTCACAGGTACAATAGCTTTCGTTTTGGGTGTAATTACTTCTTCTATCAACTCTGCTGTTACATTGAATGTATCCTTATCCACATCCACCATGATCGGTGTTAACCCTAATAAACCAATCACCTCAGCAGTAGCTACATAAGTAAAGGTTGGTACAATCACCTCATCTCCAGCTTTCAATCCCAGTGCCATGAGCGCAACTTGTAAAGCATCTGTTCCATTTGCACAAGGAATCACATGTTTTACCCCCAAATAACTTTCTAGATTTGCTTGAAATGCCTTTACTTTTGGACCATTAATATAAGCTGTAGAACGAATGCATTCTAAAACAGCTTGGTCAAGTTCGTCCTGTATATTTAGATATTGCTTACGCAAATCTACCATAGAGATATTCATTGTTTTTAACATATTTTTCAGCAAAAGGCAGTCTCCAATTTCAAGTAATTATCTAACATTGAACATACTTGTCTTCATTGAAGTTGTTTAAGAAAATAGGCTACCAATCATTTTGACCCATAAATCAATCTGAGTCAAAAGATGAGCCTTTAGGTCAATGCAAAGTTAATTAATTCGTCAAATGTTCTCAAACATATTCTTAGGCTATTTTGAGAACAACTAATGCACGGTCAATTATCCAGTCTACTGAAAAGGTTTAATTTTTAAGAATCCAAACTGACCATTGTCAACAGCAACTATAGCACCACCATCAGCAGTAAGGTCAATATCCTCACCAGCCCAATCTAAGCCTTCACCTCCTCCATAAGTTTTCTCCCATTCAATAGATCCATTCGAATCAAATTTGATTAAATAAACATGCCAGGTATTCGAATCATCTCCATTATTTCCACAACGCCTTTTATATTGACCATACTCATCCCCTGTTCCAGCCACAATTATACATCCTCCATCAGCTGTGCATTTCAAGCCCCAAGCTTCATCGTGAATAAACTCAGGAGCAAACCCTCTTGGATTACCAGCTTTTGCTTCCCAGACTAGCTCTCCATTAGGATCAATTTTCATTGTGTAAGTATCCCAATTGACTGTTCCAGAAAGTGTATGACCAGTTAGAAAAATATAACCATTGTCACTAATATCCATTCCAAAACAATGATCAGATTTTGTACCTCCAAATGTTTTGTTCCAGATGACGTTTCCTTGATTATCTATTTTAATAAGAGCAAACTCGCTAGCATCTTCAGTAAGACCAGCAATAAAAAAATACTCATTGTAAGATTGAATTCGATAAGCATGAGACATGAAGTTATTAAGACTAAGTCCGTTTAGCTTCAGCCCATTGGAATCTAAAAAGGTAAGGTAAGCTTCTCCTTCTGTATAAAAGGTATTTGTAATATCATTGGCATTGATGTAGCCGACAGCAATCATACCTGTAGTAGACAACGCTAGATGTTCAAAAGCATCACTCCCACCATTATCTACAGACTGATTAAAAATTTCATTCCCACTATTTTTATCTAACTTGATAAGTGTACTATTCTCATTGAGTGCTCCACAGATGATATAACCATCGGATGCTTCAATAGCAGAATTCCCCAAATTGTGTCCACCACTTGAGAACTCCTTTTGCCAAACTACACTCCCCAAATTATTTGTTTTGACAACTAAAACCTTAGCAGAATTAGGAATAAAACCAGTTTCTCCAATTTGAAGATATCCACCATCTGAACAGGTCATGATAAAATGTCCATGTGCTTCCTCTCCACTCCCACTAGCCTCAGTATGCCATTCTAATTCTGGAGCATTTGGATACACATTAGCATTACAGTCTTCGTTAACCTTATTGCAACCCAATAGGAAAAAAAGAATAACTGATATCGAAATCCAGTACATCATATAATAAAATTATATTAAGTAAGTAGGTGGACATAGGTAGATGGACACAATTAATTTATAGTTAACCCCGAAGGGCTCTACGAAGTAAATTTAATCAGTCTTTTTGTAGATAAGTTTGCTTCGCAGAGCGCTTCTTGGTTCTTGCTGCTTGATAGTCAGGATTTTACAAAATTCAACCAATTTTATATATATTTTTGATTATCAATTATTTACAAACCCTAAAAGGCTCAATGCAGTTAAAAATCTACGAACTATTGTACTTCGAGACTCTATACTTTCTATTCTACATGAATAATTTATTGAGATAGAAAAAGATCAATCCTAAGCTAAGAACAGCTCCAACATAACCAAATAAGCGTCTAATAAGATGACTAGGATGTTTACGCTTTTCTTCGCTCATTTCGTCTTCGCCAATATCTGACATAGATATATACATTGCTCCAAATATAGTCCAAGAAAGTGCCATCTCGAGACCGTTGAGCCCGCCCCCTTCTGTAAAATAGACTAAAATACCTGAAATTACAAGAGAAAATCCTGCAATAAGGTGTAACTTCTCTATTGAAATCATATATTATATTACTTCTTTTTCAAAAAACTAACAAACACATTCGTCCCCACAACAACTCAAGTCAGATAGATACAATCCAGCCCTCTTCCATTTATTTACCAAATAAGAAAGATCTTCTTCACTACATTCTTCTTTTTTCAAAATATCCTCAACGATTACTCCAAATCGCTGTCTAAATTTATAAATAAAACAGAAAATATGATTATCATGTCTTACAGAAGGTCCAGAAAGGTAAATATTCTGTTGATCAATAAATTCATCTGTTTCTTCGTTTAATATAGGACTTCCATCTTCTCTGTACAGTATAAACTCTTCAATTGGTTCGCTGACCAATGAAAACCCTGTTGCACAAATTGGTATATTATCTGTCTCAATAGTTGCTCCATCTTGCAATAAGACTTGAAAACGATCATTATCATTAGTCACAGCAACGACTTCGCCTAAGACCTCTGTATACTGTTCTGATTTTTTCATTTGACTATATTTGCTATAGGTATATGGAGATAGTATTCTAGAAGGATCACTGGTTTCCATATCATCTACCTTAAATGGATTGACTAAGGTCACATTCTTGTTTCCCTTTATCAAATCATAAGCCATTTGAACACCACTTTCGTAACCACCAATTACTACAAATTCTCCATCTTTTACCTTACTAGGGTACTTTATCTGTGAACTATGTAGACAGTGTTCTGCTCCTAAAATATTATTGATCTGAGGATTCAGAAATTCTCCCGCTGCCCAGATTAAGTATCTACAGAAAAAGAGATCTTGACTGGTTTCTATAATCCACCCACCCTCTTTTTTATAGACTTTTTTAACTTCAGTATTGGACCGTACGTTTATTTCAAAATAGTTGGCAACCCAGCTAAGATATTGTGCATATTCTTTACCTGTTAGATGCTCTTTCTTGAAAGAAAATGCAGGAGAAGTTGCTTCACAAATTGAATTCAAATCCATTTGTCCAAAAGCATTGCTTGGAAATGATGGAGTTATCATTTCCATATTCTCTGGCCACTCTGAAAATGAATTCCCTATTTCTTTTTTTTCTAAAATAGCATAATCAATATTGGTTTGGTGTAGTAATGTAGCAATACCAATTCCTGCAGGACCAGAACCAACTATTATCACATTGATAACTGTCATATATTTCTATTTTTACAAAAACTATAATACATATTCAATAAGCACCAATTGATAATCAACCTTAAAATATCTAAAATAAAAATCTAGTTTAAATACACATTATCAACTAGTTAAAAACTTCTAATCTCTCAGCGAAACTGCTCTGTCATCAAGCAAATAGAGCTAAAACCAAAAAGTGGATTCATAGAATACTAATAGTTAACTATTTTTCAATTTTTATTAGAAATAAAAAATTAAGGAACAATTAATCTACTTGAGATCCCAAAATTAGCTTTTAATTCTCACAAATGCAACTATGTTGCATTTGCTATCAAAAAGTTAAAAACAATAGGACAATGAACATATGTCAAAAAACAAAACCCATTGTAAATAAAGACTACCTAACTTCCCATTCGCACTATATTTTTAGGCCAAGGATCTTCAAAAATATACCCTTGCTTCCACAGTTTGATTTCATCCTCAGTAAGAAAACAAGCTATTAACTTCTCCGTAAATAGATGTACCTGTGTTTTATCTCCGATAACTGTCAGATCACAGTGCCGATCACCAAAACGACCAGATTCGTTTGCTAATATTTCCTTGAGTAGTTCTATTTCGGTATCCAAAAGACCATGGTTTTCATCTTCCACAATGCCAGATCTCCAAGATCCAATTAACTCCAAACTTATCCCTCCTGCTGCTTGATTCCATAACAATGAATATTTATCTCGGCTTGCAAGCCAAAAGAATCCTTTGCTACGATAAATTCTATCACCAAGGTATTTATGACAAGTATCCCAAAGACGTTGAGGATGAAATGGACGATCATCTTTTATTACTCGAGTTACCAAATCATAAGGGCTATCAGCTTGTTGCTCTTCAGCTTCTAATATAGGGACTAGTTCCTTAACTAACTGAGCTACCTTAAAATAGTCATACTCTTGAAGTTCAAATAAAGATTCGATAGCTAGTCTACCAAAAAGTACTGAATGTGTAGAAGCAAAAGGATTAATCTCTTGGATATAAGTGGCAATATCTGGTAGTTTTCCTTGTTCTATTCTATCTGCCTTAGTTAAAATTAAATGGCTACAGAATAAAATTTGTTCAACCAATAGATTGATAGTATCTCTCTTTCCCTTCATCATATTCTGTCTCATCTGAGGAATAAGAGTTTCACCATAATTAAAATCATGAGCTAACATCAGGCTATCCACAAGGGCAAATACTCCCGTTAACATCGTTTGTTTTTGCGCTTTGAAGTACTCAATAAGTGGCATAGGATGGCAACTTCCAGAGGTTTCAATAATAAGTAGCTCTGGAGCCTTGGTCGTTACTAATTTTTGAACTGCCTGATCTAGTTTTCTAATCCCTATTTTGCTGCTTAATACACAAGAATGAATCGATTCCAAGATACTACTATCATCTTCTACAAGATCTGTATTACCAATCAATTCACCATCTACATCTAGTTCGCTCATGTCATTTACAATTGCACAAACTGAAATATTCTTCTTTTTAGACTGAGCTAAAAGATTTCTAAAAAGGGTCGTCTTACCTGATCCGAGGAAACCGTTCAGAATAACTACAGGAACTTTGCTAGATCTATCCATTGATTTTTATTTTGACTCTTTATTCTTATGATAGTTCGTTGATATTTTTGTAACGGTAAATTAAAATACACCGCTACAATTTGATATTTTTTATACTGCTGCAAAATCAAAAACAGAGCTACAGCAGGAATCAGCAAAGGTCTTTAGCCCTTCGCTATATATACCAAATATCCATCTGAAGCGCAGACCTTTAGTTTCTCTGAGTCCTTCAGGGTTAGCTCTGCGCCAATAAAAGATTTGGCTAATTAACTCATAAGTAAAAGAACAAAAGTAGTCGTAGAATAGATTTAGAATGATTTTGGTCAGATTCAATGAGTAGAACATAGCTTAAAATCGGCTAAAGATAACTACGAGAACATTTGGACTGCTACTTAAAACTTATGTTACAGAGTACTAAAGATATAACAATAATTGCTAGATCTTTTACTTAGATGAGAAATAGTTGGAGCAGTAATAAGAATATGTCTAAATAATAGTGACTAAAAGAGATAAATAAGAATTATGTAGATTTATCTCCTCTAGGGATTCCTAAGGGAGCAGATGTGAAGTTTGAACCTATGCGTTATACTTTTGTTCCCTCTGAGACAATTATGGTTAATGGGGTTAAAAAAATTAGAGGTGCTCGAGAAGCAGCTAAAAAGGCTTACAATACAATTGAAAACAAATATAAAACAATCTTTAAGCCTAAAAAGGTAATTATTCAATACATAGATGATGATGGCATCTTAAAAATTTACAAACCTTAAAAACAATTAGATAATGGATTTAGATTTAGGCATAGTAATATATAAAGAGAAAGGGCATTTTTCTAACTCTTTAGAGGTTATTGATCGTTCCTATTCTGCAAAGGTATTCAATGGCAATTGGAATAGATGTAACGTCTTCTATGATGATGATGATGATATATCAATTCCTCCTAGACTTGAGGATATAAAAAAAGCCTTTAGCCGACCAGATTATTCTTATATAAAGACAAGATTTGCTAATGATAATGTACGTGTTGGTTCTCAGAAATATAAAGAAGAAAAACAAAGAGAAAATATCTCGTTTGATATTACTAAGGCATTTTCAGTAGGAAAAACTTCCATGATTTTAGACTTCATAATTGACTTATGTAGATCAATTGGAGATTTTGATGAAGTAATGTTTCTAATTGACTTAGAAGATCCTTATATGAAAAGCTATGAATTAATCCGAGAAGTAAAGGATAAACATGGCACTAATATAGATTATTTCAATGCCTATGGTGGAGTAGAATGGATCTATATTTTATCTCCTAAAATGTATGAGCCTCTTTTCACAAAAGAGGAATTATTAGCCATTCCTGCGTACAAAGTGTATGAGTGGGATAATGAGGGGCGAATTTATATTCAAGTATATGAAAATGCTTGGGATTTCGAGAAGAATCCTCAATCTATTAAATATTTATTGGATACTACTCGATACCTCAGCAAGATCTTAAAGGAGAAATAAAAGCTCAATAAAACCATACATTTATAATGTTTTCTATGAAAATTGTAGAGTCATTCTTCACTCCAATCCATAACTATGAGACAAATTATTCTTTACATTCTAGCATTCATATCCTTTAACTCACTTTATGCACAAGAGCTAAGTTATCATAGCAATCATCAAGAAATTAAACAGATTTTATCATCAGGAGATCAGTTATTTGTAGTAATCAATGGTGGAGGAATTTTAGAATTATCACTTGATGGAGAGCTTATTAAAAAACATACAGCTTTGGATGGTTTGCCTAGTCATAAGGTAGATTATTTAAGTCAGGATAAGCATGGGAAAATTTATGCTGATTTAAGTGATGTGGTGGATACCTTTGCTGTTTATGATGGAAATACTTGGCAATACTATGATGGATTTGGAGTTTTGGGAAGCTTTTCGTTGATACAATCGCCTAATTTTATAGGATTAATCCAAGCAACTATCAATCAACTGAAATTGAGGATTAATGATGAATGGAAAATACTTAATTATCCTCCCGAAGAACCTAAAATAAGAGTCCTAAAAGGTGCTACAAATTTTAGTGGAGTGCTTATAGAAAATGATAGTCTAATTTGGGTAGGAACACAGAATGGAGTATTAAAGTTTGAGAATGATACGATCTCTAAAGAATATCTATTCTTGGGAGGAAATTATAATTCAATTCGACAAATATACAAAGATCCAAGAGGTAGAATTTGGGCTTTTTCTCATTATAATCAAAATGCTTATTATTACGATAAAACTCAGGATCAATGGTTAAAGGCTACTGAAAAACTCAGAACAACAGACGATATTTTAAGTGATGTACTTTTTGTAGATCAAACACAGCAATTTTGGTATACCTACCAAGCTCAGAACCGAGAGGAAGCTTATAATAGTTACCTATTTAGTTATGATGGATATAGAGCAGACAGTCTCAAAATACCTTTGGTGTTAAATGAACGTTTCTCCGATAGAGAACTGATTCGGGCAATCAGCCAAGATAAAAATGGAGATATTTGGCTGGGGAGCAATATGGGCTATTTATATAAATATAATGGGGAGCAATGGGAAAGTTTCTTGCTTAGAGATACAACTTCTTTCATCATAGATGCTGGACAGCGTATTGATCTGATTTATGTTGATAAGGCTAAAGATATCTGGTTTTTTGCTTCTGATGGTATTTTGCGGATTAATCCAGATGATTTAACTTCTAAAGAATATAGCCCCAAAATGATTTCCAATTATTACAGTTCAATCATTTCAGTGGATGATCTAACAGAAGATACACAAGGTAATCTTTTAGTTTGTCTAGGTCTCAGAAAAAGGCGTTTACTTAAATATAATCAAGCAGCTGATAAATGGAGTTGTGAAAGATCCAATAGTAGAATGATAACTTATGATGAGCAAAATCAAATCTATTATCATTTAAAAACTAATGGTGTCTTATATTCTATTGACAAGGACAGTGTAGAAACAGAACAAAAGGTTTTGTATAAGAGGAGAAGAGGAAGGTATCTTTTTGTACAAGATATGTTGGTGGATCAATTTGGTGTAGTTTGGATTGCTGCTGAAGGAGCTGTGCATCAAATAGATGGTAAAAAAGTGATTGTTCATGTAAAAGAAAAGGCTCCTTTTGATAATTATATTGAAAATTTGTTGGAAGATCAGCAAGGACGCATTTGGGCGGCAACCGAGAAAGGACTTGCTTATTGGGAAAATAAAAAATGGGTAATATTTAATGAGTCAAATAGTCCAGTTTCCGAAGTTTCTAATAATGTTTTGGGACTTTTTAATGCAATTTTAGAAGATTCTAAAGGAAATATTTATATCAATACTAGAAAGGATATTCTAAAATGGAATGGCAAAGAATGGTATACACATCCATCTTGGAATCAAGCTCTAGAAGGAGCTTTTGGGACTTCTATTTTTATAGATAGCCAAGATCATTTATGGATTTTTAATGATCGGAAAGGTATTTATAAATGTACTGCTGGTGATTGTGAACCTATTTTAGAAAACTTCTGTACAGATTATTATCAAGTGATCGAAGATAAGCATCAACGTTTATGGATTTTTACTCGTACTGATGGCTATTTTATTTATGATCCTGACAAAGAATAAATCAAGTTGAAATTATAGTAATAGATTGTAAATTAAATCTTAAGCCATAGTATTTTTCATAAATCTATAAAAAAAAGTGTAACTTCTATTCATGTTCTCATTATACCCCATATAAACAATAGAGAAAAGTAGTAATCCTACTTACATATCGAAAATACTTAGCAATTAACTCATAAATCTAAAATAACAATGACGATTCGTACTAATTTTTTGAATTTTATTGCCCTTTTGTTAGCTAGTTTTTTACTGGTACAATGTGGTTCTGAAAATCAGTCCAACAATACTAGTAATACTAGTTCTACTCCAGAAGAGGAAATTACTCAAAACTCTACAGTGAACGTAGAGGATAACAGCTCTGAGGTAAATAATAAAGCTGATGTACAACAGCAAGTAGTTGCTGTACGTCCACCATTTCAAGGAGTAGATGTTCCTTTCAAGAGCTATAAGATTCCCGCAAGTAAGGCACAAACCCTAAGGTTTGAAACAGGAACAACTATTGAAATTCCTGCCAATGCGTTTATTGATGCCAATGGTAACCCTATCAAAGGTGAGGTAGAAATCCAGTATAGAGAATTTCACAATGCAGCTCAAGTAATGGCTAGTGGGATTATCATGCAGGATGAGGAAGGTCGTCATATGCAAACTGCTGGTATGTTTGAGATGAAAGGTAGTCAGAATGGTCAGGAAATATTTGTACGCGACGATAAAGACATACAGGTCAATATGGCTTCTTATGAAAAGGGTAATGACTATGATTTCTTTCGATTAGACGAAAAAAAATGTAATTGGAATAAGAAAGGAACTGCAAAACCTAAAATTAATGCGAATAAAATCAATGGCTTAGCTGAGCTAAAAAAGGTTAAAATAGTACCTCCTGTACGTCCTTCTAAGAGAGGCGAAACGGATAATTTCGTTTTTGCACTAGATGTAAATTATAATAAATTCCCAGAATTGAAAGTGTTTAATGATATTATTTGGGAATATGCAGGCCAGAAAGGCGACAAGAATGATCCAGAGAAAAATCCAACTGCTTTTCAGAAAAATTGGGCAGATATTGGATTGAATAAAGCAGAAAAAGAAGGTTATTTCAACCTTATTTTACAAACAGGAAAGGATAAACTAGAAATTCCTGTACGTCCTGTATTGAAAGGTGGTGACTATGATAAGGCAATGGCTGAGTTTGAAACGCAGCTTGGGAAATATGAAGAATTGAAAGCCTTCAATGAAGATAAAAGAGCGCGTTTTCAGCGCCAAGCAGATTTTGTTCGCTCCTATAAAGTAGCTGGTTTTGGGATCTATAACTGGGATATATGGAAAGAGGCCGGACGTATAAATGTACCTGCATTACTTGCCACTAAAGATATGAGTAATATTGCAGAAGAATTAGGCATATTGACAGATGTATATTTGATTTGTGGTGGTAGAAAAGCATTAGTTCGCTATACCGAGGAATCATTGAATAGGTTCTCTTTCGACCCAACGGATGATAATATTATGATGGCTGTTTTACCAAGCAATAAAGTAGCTGTATTTACTATAAGTGACTTTAAACAAATGGGGGGATTCAGCGCTTTGAAAGATAAAAAACAACTTCATTTTAATTTAGAGACCATTGCACAGACAGTTTCTTCTGTAGAAGACCTACACAAGATTATCAAAGGTGCAAGCTCTTAAGTAAGTAAAACTACTCACAAGTAGTTCTAGAAGTTTAGCTAGTTGTGTTCATTACTTAACTCTTTGGAGTTGATTAAAAAAAAGTATAAATATAAAATCTTACAGTCTGACGAACGGTTAAAGGATATAAAATAGACATAAATGATTTATTCAATTTTTTGAATAGCTTTCTTATAATAGGTGATATGAGGAGGATAGTCGCTGAGATTTTCCTCCTTTTTTATCAAAAAAAGTATTGAAAATCGCGGACTATTAACGAGAATAAATGACACAAAATATTAATGAATATTCATTTTAGGTAGTTCATTAGAATTATAATTGTATACCTTAGAGGTGATAGTTCGTAGGTTTTGAGTTTCAATTTTTGTTCTACAGAGCCTTCCATGGGTAGCTTTGCTAAGCACGAAGCACCCAGTGAAACTAAAAACCTACTACTTATTGTTAGAGGTCGAATTTAATTATGTCCACCTACTTACTCCAAACATTGCTTTTAATTATTACCTTATGTTTTTGCGAATATTAATTATCCAGCTAGGTATTTTATTAGTCTTGCCTGCTTTGAATGCTCAACAATCATTTTTTCCTATAAAGAAAAATAAGAAATGGGGGTTGATCAATCAAACAGGGAAACTAATCATGGAGCCTATTTACGAAAGTATTTCTTCGTTTAATCAAAACGGTTGGGCAATTGCTCAAAAAGATGGACGATTAGGAATTCTTGATACCAATGCTCAAGAAGTCATTCCTTGCCAATATGATTTATTAGAGATCCTGAATGACACACTCCTCTCTGTCAAAGATGCAGAAGGTTGGAAAATAATCTCTGATGAGAATAAGGTCTATATTAGAAATTTGTCAGGTAGTGTGAAAGTAGAAGGTAATGGCTATATCAGCTTTGAACGCGCAACAGGAAGAGGACTGGCTCATATTAAAAAAGGCATTTTGATTGATGCTATTTATGAGAGCTACGAAGTAGATGAATTCTATATTAAGACTTGGGATACAAATTATAAGATGGGGTTATATAACATAGACGGACAGAAGATATTGGAACCTATATATAAAGAAATCCGCTTTGTTGATAAGATTATTTTTGTTAGAGAGAAATATAAATGGGGTGCCTTTTATCCAAACGGAGATACAATTACAGCACCTCAATGGGATTCTTATAAAGATTTTGGGAATAACTTTCTTGAGTTTGTCAAAAGAAAAGAGAAACATCTTTTTGCTGTACCTGCCAAGCGGGTTATTCTTTCCGAATATGACAGAGCTGTTCATTACTCAGACAGTGCTATTATCGTCAATATTGGAGGACAGTGTGGAATGATTGATTACAATGGAGACTATATTTATGAGGTGAAATACAGTGATATATTGCCTTTTGGAGAAGGTACCTGTCGCTTGAACATAGATGAAAAATGGGGGGTTATTTCTTTTGCGAGAGATACTATTATCCCGTTTGTATATGATTATATAGGTGCTCTAAAGCGAACAGTGGCTGTTGTGAGTAAAAATAATAGAAGGGGAGTGATCAATCAAAAAGGAAAGCTTGTTTTGGATCTGATTTACAATAGTTTGCCTTTGGCCAATAATATGATACGGATCGAGAGCGAAAGTAAGGGACTTTTGATTTTTGCCTTTGATGAAGAGGGAAATCTGACCTCTGAAGAAAACTATAGAAATTTTAAAAAGATTAAGATTCTAGGGACTTCTAGACCATCCAATACTTCCAGTAGATTCTCTGGTAGGCTTGGAGCTTCGGCACCATCTAGAGGTGGCTCTACTGTTGAGATCAACGATTCTTTATATTGGTTTTATAACGCAGGAACTCAACGATGGGGAGTACGAAACAGAAATACTAAAACGTTTGTGATCTCTCCTAAATATTCTAGTATAGATATTAGAAATGATGTAGAGTTTACGATTGTAGGTTCTTCTAAATATAAATTAGGTGGAGAATATAGCTATGATTTTGTAAGCTTTACCATCTCCAAAGTCTTTGGTCTTGTGAGTAATAAGAGAGGACTACCCATTACCAAAATGGAACTTTTAGATATTCGAATGACAGATTTTACGGAGAAGGATCTTCCTGTTGCACGTTGTATTTTCATAGGTGGAGCACATGGCTTAATCAATCGGCAAGGAAGGATTATCGCTAGAGGGTATCGATTTATTGGCGAATTTGAGGAAGGCAAAGCACGTTTTTGTCAAAAAGGAGAATTTAAGGCCAATACTACAGGAGAAGTATATCGACATTTAGGAGATATTCGTTCTTACATGGACTCTTGGCGTTGTGGTTACACTTTTCTTGAGCTCAATAATCCTATCTTTGAACAAGAGCTCATGAATCGAGGTGTTATCGAAATCAAGGATGCGAAATGGGGATATTTGGATGCTAATGGAAACATTATTATCAAACCTGAATATGAATTTGTTGAAAATTTTCACGATGGAACTGTTATTGTCAAAAAGAATGGCAAATGGGGAATGATTGATGAAGATAATAGCATACAGCTAGATATTGTCTATAGCAATGTCGATTATTTGAAGGGGGCAGAAAAAAATTTATTGATGATTTCAAACCAGAATCGTAAATATGGTTGTATTGATTCTATGGCTAATCAGATTGTACCCATGCGCTATGAGCGGGTCCGTCGTTTTGAGGATGGAATGATTGCAGTGCGTCGCAATGGAAAATGGGGATTTGTGAATATGGAAGGCAAAGAAATAATTCCTTGTATTTATCGTAGTGTGCATGATTTTCATGAAGGTTTGGCAGCTGTTATGATCAAGGGACGTTGGGGATTTGTAGATAAACAAGGTAATGAAGCAATCAAGGCTGAATTCTCTAGATTAGGTGATTTTCATGAAGGTTTGGCTTGGGCTAAATCTAGAAAAAAGACCAAAGGTTATATCAATCAACAAGGTGTTTTTGAGATTGAAGGTAATTATTCTAAAATGAGTGATTTCCATGAAGGTCTAGCCTGTGTAGATGTAACACATAAAGGAGTAACTATCATTGATCGAGAAGGTACTTGGATTACCAAACCAAAGGAGAAATATCGTATGGTTGGTGATTTCACGCCTGATGGTCTGATTAAAATGAAAAAAGGTAAGAAACATGTTTTACTTGATCGAGAAGGTAAGCAAGTAACTAAAGGTTCGTATGCTCAGATCCGAGAATTTAATAATGGTGTAGCTGTTGTACGGAAGAATCAACCTGGAACTCGTTTCTTATTCTTCAAAAAAAATGCAAAGTACGGTTTTATTAATGAGGAAGGTAAATTGATTGGTAAACTAAAATACAAACAACTGGGTGATTTTAATAGTGGACGTGCCTTATTTGTAGATAAAGGTAAATATGGGTATTTAGATACACTTGGACAAGTGATCGTAAAACCTCAATATTTCAGGGCTCAGAACTTTAAAAAAGGACGGGCTGTAGTTTATAACCGTTACAATGAATCTGGAATTATTGATGTTAATGGTGATTATGTTGTAGCACCTAAAATCAATCGGATAATGACATTATCTGAAGGGCTAGCCTTAGTAAAAAAAGGCTACCAAAAATTTTATTTTCTACATGAGGATCTCAAGCGACACAGTACTACTAGCTTTGAAAAAGCTTATGCCTTCAACAATGGCGTAGCACCAGTACAAACCAAGGGGAAATGGGGGATCGTCAACAATAAAGGAATGATTATTCTGACACCTAAGTATAATAGAATTGATCCTTACGAAAATGGAGCAGCGCGCGTCTTGATAAATAGTTTGCGTGGAGTTGCTACTACCAAGGGTGAAGTGATTATTCCTGCGGATTATGAATATGTTTCTTTTGTAGGAGAGGGACTTTTCCGAGTAGAACGTGGTGATGCTATTGGCTATTTGGATATGAATGGAGCTTGGGTTTGGGAGATGCAAGAGTAATTAAAATAAAGTGTATGGCGTGGTATTTATGTAGTAATAGCTTTATAGTTTTTTCTAATGATTAATTGCTAGTTAATTATTGAAAAGCTCTGTGGCTTTTTAAGGGAGTGAATCTAATAAAAGGTGCGTTGTCAAGCACCGTTGATTTTGGCTAATCACTTCTGTGCTTGCTAAAAAGCCACAAGCTATTCTATAGTTAATAATACCACGCTCTATCTTATCGCTCCCCATTTTCCAAGAACTCATCCAATGGCATTAAGCTCCAGTTATCTTCTCGATCATCCTGAAATCTAGGTTTGACAATTGGTGAAATTGGAACAATAGGACGAATCGGAGTTATTCTTTGCATTCTCTTCATGCCCGCACGTGGAGTTATTCCGCTGATTCTTCTTTTGTGGCGAGAGCCTACAACTTTACCGGCCTTATCATAGACATGCCCATCCTTATACCAACCTAATAACTTTCCATTGAAACCGATGATTTGTAAGTAGTCATCATCTTCATTTAAGAAGGCAACAGGTGTTCCATCCCACAAAAAGATAGTGGCTTCCTCTTCGTAATCAATATAGGCAATTGAATGATTCGTTTGATTGTATAGAGTAGTTTGTTGTGCAGTGCCAATAGTTATAAATGTCAAGTATAAGATTGAGATACAGAATAGTTTTTTCATAAGTAGTTTTACTGTAGTTTGTGAAATAATAATAGCTCCATTGAGCCTTTTAGGGGTGGGTAATAATAGCTCAAAGTCTACCTCTAGGGGTACTTTTTACCTTATTTGTACTATCTTTAGTCTAGATTTTAATAAGTGAAAATCGCCTTTGAGCGTAAGGGACTTCTTGTGTTGTGAAAGCGATTAGGCTTAGGTAGATAACCCTTATTCCTATAAACTAAGCAAAAAGCATGCGAATATTTATCATTTTATTCCTCAGTATCAATCTTATTCAAGGTCTCTCTGCTCAGACTCAAGACTTAGAATCCAAAATAGATTTCTTATTTTCAGAGTTTACTAACCCTAAACAGTCTGGGGCTAATATATTAGTTATTCAAAAAGAAAAGATACTTTTTCAGAAATCTTATGGAGTTGCCAATCTAAGTAATGGAACCCCAAGCCAAGCTAAAACACAATATCGTCTAGCCTCGGTAACTAAGCAATTTACAGCAATGTGTATACTGTTATTAGAAGACAAGGGAAAGCTTAGTTTTGAACAAAACTTGTGTGATATTTTTCCAGATTTTCCAAGTTATGGTAAAAAAATTAAGCTGCTACATCTATTACAACATACTTCCGGATTGAAGGATTACGAAAAATTACCAAAACCTAAAGGGAGTGCTCAGCTAACAGATCAGGATGTTTACAATATGCTTAAGAAGTGTACAGCAACACATTTTGAGCCAGGAACGCGTTACAAATACAGTAATTCGGGCTATGCTATTTTAGCAGAAATTGTAAGAAAGGTATCAGGGGAATCCTTTCGCGATTTTGTACACAACCATATTTTTGAACCTCTAAACATGGAAGGTGCAATTGCTTTCAGAAAAGGCGATCTTCTCCAATACAGAGCTTATGGAACCAGCCGAACTTCTAGTGGAGGTTTTGTAACTACCGATCAGAGTCGGTTGAGTGGTATTTGGGGAGATGGTGGTATCTATATGTCTGTAGAGGATTATGTCAAATGGGATGCAGCTTTAGCAAACTATACATTATTGCCCAAAGGGAAGCAAGATGCAGCTTTTAGAACTTGGGATGGGGCCAAGAACTTTTTACCCAAAAGGGAGTATGGTATGGGCTGGTATATTAGCTATGATGGTAATACAAAGGTGCTTTGGCACAGGGGAGGAACCATTGGGTTCACGAATGTGGTAGTGCGTGTACCAGAGTTGGAGCTGACTGTAGTGATTTTGTGCAATCGAAATAGATGGAGAAATATTTGGCAGTTAGGCTTTGGGGTTTTGCATTATATTGCACCTGATAAAATTAAGATGCCTATAGATATTCAACTTTTTAGTTTATACAAAAAATATGGAATCGATAAGGCAAAACAATATTATGATGAATATAAGAAACAACCCAACAGTCCTTGTCGATATCATCCTGCTGGGCTGAATCGATTAGGACTCAAGTTTTTATCCCTAAACCTAAAAGATTATGCTAAATGGGCTTATTCTAAGAATACAATAGAATATCCTGAATCTTGGGTGGCCTGGGAAGGTCTAGGTTATTATCATGAGAAACAAAAGGAGTATGCACAAGCTAAAGATTGCTATCAACAATCTGTCAAATTTTTACCTGAGTACCCAACAGAAGATGAAAAAGAAATAATCAAAAAAATCAAACATAAATTAAAAAAATGGTAGCTCAATGGTGATTATTCCATTTATTTGTCGTATAATTGTTTGAATGTTTATTTAATTTAAAATGTCTTCACTCCAATTCACCACAGTAAAGGTTGTTACTAGTGGATTTCAAGGCAAAACCTATAGGCTCTGAACAGACTTGGAAGCAAAGCTGATTGAAGATTAGCTACAGCAGGAAGAATTCAAGTACTCTATCAAAATTATTCAAATACCATACTCTATGAATCCTATCATTATTGCAATTATACAAGTTACTCTATTTTTAATCTTACCTTACTATTTAGTGAAATTGAGCAAAGCACTCCACATTGAGAAAATCTTGGGTGGAGTAATTGTATGTTACTTTGTGGGAATTGTATTTGCCAATACTAAAGCACTTTACATTACAGACGAAACAACTCTAGAGCATATTGAAGAACTTTCTAAGTTAACCTCAGAAATGTCTGTTGTTTTCGCAATCCCCATGTTGTTAATGACATGTAGCATGCTAGACTGGTTAAAGTATACCGGTAAGATTACTTTATCCTTTGGGCTCTGTGCTTTGAGTGTCTTACTGATGGCAATGGTGATGATTTATTTCTTCAATACGGATGCACATTTAGGAAAGGATGCTGCAGTATCTGTGGGAATGCTATCTGCTACCTTCATAGGAGGTACCCCAAACATGGCTGCTATTGGGGCTACTTTGGATCCTTCCAATAATTTATTTCCCGTGCTCAATGCAACAGATATGTTTGCTACAGGAATCTATTTCTTATTTTTAACCTCATTTGCACCAATTGTCTTTGGATGGTTCTTACCCAAATTTAAATCTACACAAAAAGAAGAAGATACAGATAGTAAGTTGATTACCAATGCAGAACAGGAGAAGAAAGCGGACTATCATTTTCAGTGGAACTGGGCATCAATTCGACCTATTTTAATGGGCTTATTTGTTGCGGTTGTGGTCTTGGGATTATCTGTAGGTTTGGGGATGTTATTTCCTACCACAGATGGCAAAATGAATAATGCATTAGTTATGTTAGGATTGACGACTTTTGGTGTGGTTGCTTCTTTTTTTACAGTTGTCCGAAACCTAAAAGGTGTTTATGAATTTGCACAATATTTATTATTAGTCTTTGCGATTGCAGCGGGTTCTATGGCGGATTTTTCAGCGATTTTAGAACAAGGTACTTCCTTTATTTTATTAACAATATTTTTCTTGCTCAGTGTTATTATTTTACATTTGATTTTTTGTATAATTTTGAGAATTGATCGAGATACTTATCTAATCACATTTACGGCAAGTATATTTGGTCCTCCATTTATAGGGCAGATGGTACAGGTATTAAAAAATAAAGAAATCTTAGCTGCAGGTATGGCAGTGGCTTCTTTAGGACTAGCTTTGGGGAATTATATTGGTATATTAGTAGCCAAAATCGGGGTATTTATCTAAAATGTTCAAATAGATAGGATATTAAAGAAACTTTTGTATTTTAGTAAATGTTTCTTAAGTCAAATCAGATATCCAAAAAATAGAGTACTTCTTTTATTTTTTGTATTTTTAAATTGTCTGACAATCAAGTGAATAGACTTGATTAGTATTGAGATCCATCAATCTATATCAAAATTATTACACCATGGTAGACAAGCATAATGAGCTATTATTCTAGGTGCTTGGGTACTTTTTTAACTAAAACTATGTTTGGATTTTTCAGAAAAAAGAAAAAAGAAGAACCTCATTATGATCCTGTTTCTATAAAAATCGAGGATTTGCGCAAAGGTTGGTTTTTTGATTACAAATATAAAACCTGGGAAGCAAAAGAAGAGTACGAATATGACTGGGGAAATAGTAATTTCTCCTACGAGTTTATGATTATCAGTCAGGATAATGAAAAGCTGTTTTTATCGGTGGAGCAAGATGATGGTCTAAACCTAACAGTTACAGAAAAACTACGCTTTTCCAAACTAGACCAAGCAGATGAAATTGCAGATGCTATCACCACCTTGGGACGTCCGCCAAGACAGGTAGAAATCAATGGAATTTTGTTCTATCGAGAATCTGAAAATCCAGGATATTTTAGAAATATTGACAAAGAGGACTCTGAAGAGTTTATTGTTTGGGAATATTGGGATGATTCTGAAGAGCATGTCCTAAATATAGAGCAATGGGGAGATGAGAGCTTTGAGGTTTCTATTGGGATTGCTGTTCCAGAACACGCTTTTACAAATATTCTACCTGTAGAAAAAAACGCCTAATTTTTTTATAAATAAAAATCAGTTAATCATTTTCTTATGAAATCATCAGTTAAACTATTTTCCCTAGCGGTATTAACGCTTTTGTTGGTATCGTCTTGTGGTTCTGACAAAAAGCCATATATCCAATTTCCTGCGGATACTATTGCTAAAGGATTAGATAAAGTACAAAACTTTTCTATTGTACTTTATGATATGAATGTGGATGAAGAAGATAAATGTTTCCATAAATATAAGATCATTGCACAAACAGGGGATGCACCTTCTCTAAACATTGATACTAGTGATTCTACGGCAGTTGCAGCAGCAATAGCCGATTCTGCAGCTGTAGATCCTGCAGATCTTGGATTTGAAGAATCTATTACAGATTGGAAACAAGTATCTTCAGAAGATTTTGATTTCTATTCCAGTGATATGGGAATGGAAATTTACTCTAAAGTAGACGGTAAATTGAGCAAAATTACAGCACCTCCAGGTTATTCTCAGTATGTAGGTAATGAGAAATATGGTACTTGGAGAACAAATAGTTCAGGAGGATCTTTTTGGGCATTTTATGGTCGTTATATGTTCATTAGCAGCATGTTTCGCTTGATGTCTCCTGTTCCTTATGGTTACTATTCTGGATATGGTGCTTACCGTGGATCTCGTCCATACTATGGTCCTAATGGAAGTGCTTATGGAACTGGATCTAAGCATGCTTCAGGTATGAATAATGGTTATGCTAAACGTTCAGCTTCTAACTCTAAGTTGAAAAATCGTGTAAACAATAGTGTATCTAAGAGTGCTAAAGCTACTGGCGGAAAACGTACAGCAGCAACGACTCAGAGCAAGAGTAGCAGCAGAACTTCTCGTTCAGGATCACGCTACAGCTCATCTTCTTCACGTTCTCGTTCTTCTTCTTCTGGAGGAAAATAAGATCGCAACCGAAGGTTAATTCATGAAAAAATCATCCAGAGCGTAGTACTTCAGTGCTACGTCTTGGATGATTTTTTTATTTGATTACATTACATCTTCGATGATTACTTTTTTATTCTGTTGGAGGTAATTTTGAGAATAATATCTTCAGCCAAAAACCAAAGGTTTTCTGCTTCTCCCATGCTGCTTTCCCTTGCCATTCCATCAAGTCAGCTCCCTGCTCTTGATAATGCTTTTTCTTTTCTTGAGTCTCTTGAATGAGTTGCTTCAACTCATTAATTTCTTCGCTTTCGAGCAAACCGAGGTTGAGTTGATGGAATTTACCTAGAAGTAAATTGACAGTGCTATTTGCCTCATTTAGGATAGAAGAAAAATGTTGATCAAAAACCGCTCTATTCTTTTTCCGAGCTTGTTGATATCGTTCATATATCTTCTGTAGATGTTCAATACCTTCTGATAGTATGGACTTAAACATCAAGACATCTTTGTCGGAACGAATATTATTGAGTTGTTTAGAATAAGAAGCTTTTAAGAAAGATAGTGTAGTTTTAATTTGGGTCAGCTGTTGTTTTCTATTCACCTCATTACCTTCGACCAATTGGAGGAAATGGTTATGAATTGCGTTTAATTCCTGTAGTGAAGATTGAAAGTCATTAAAACTCTGTTGGAAATGCGCTAATTGTTTTTCCAGCTTATTTTCTATTTGACTAATGAGCTGTGGACTTTCCTTTTGTTGCTTTAGTAGTGCCTGTTTTAGCAAATTCTGTTGATGTTTGCGTTGCATACGATCAGCAAAGCTTTCCCATTGATCTGTTTTAATAGATTTATCTTTACTCTCTGATTGTTTCTTTGCATCTTCATGTTCTTTAATAATTTCTTTGAATTGTCCATAAGTTTCTAGAAAGTCGATAAAAAAACGATCAGTCTCTGCAAAGTAGAGTTTGATCTTAGTTTGCAACTGCTGACGCTGTTCTAACAAGCTTGGAATATCTAAAGTATATTTCTGGGTGAGGTTTGTAGCTGGTTTTAACCAAGAACTTGGACTAGGAATCTTGAATAGGTCATTTACTAATGGATCGATTTTATTCTTAGGATATTTCTTTATTTGTAGTTCCTTTTGGCTGTAATACTGCTTGTGATGCTGATGAATCTGCTGGAGTTGTTGATATAGCTCTTCAACAAGTTCTTGATCTTTTCTCAAACTCAACTTTTTTAATTGTTGAAGCTGACTTTCGTCAACAAGCTGGCCAAGAAGAGCTAATTTATTCAATCGCTGTTGCAATTTACTTTGTAGTTCGTTAAAATTATGGGTATTCAAACTACCTAAAATCTTATTAGCTTCTATCTCTTGATGATAGTTTGCTTCAAGTTGCAAGAGTATACTACTTTCTTTGTTATAAAAATCCTCTAATCTACTCTGCAAGACTTTAAGCTCTTGTTGACACTGTTTTTTTTCTTGGATAAATTGGTTGATCTCTGATAATTGATCAAAAGTAGATTGGTATTGAGTGAATTTATTAGGCACCTCCAACAGTTGCTTATATGTAGTCTCTAATATTTTTTGTACAGCTAGAGTTTGCTTCTGAACTTTAGTGTTTTGGGGTAAAGCATATCGTAAATAGCTCATACCTGTTGTCAACAACAGAAAAAGGGGCAGAGAAAGTACCGTTCCTATTGCAAGAAGGAGCATATTCCCACCCAAATAAAATGCAAGAGCAACCGAACTGCTACCTATCACTGAACCCAACAATACAAAAAGAAACAAGACCCTTGTTTTTATAGCTCGTATGGAATCTAGGTAGTATTTTTTTGCCTTATCAATAGAATCCATACTTATGGTTTGTTTAGAAAGTATGGTGGGAGTTAGTAGCTTTTGTATATTGGGTACCTCAAATACCTCTGTAGTACCTAACTTCTTATACAGAACTTGGTGTTCAATTGGAAGCTCAATTTTAGGAAGTACTCGAACAATAAGTTGATCTCGATTAATCCCTAAGATTGTACTTAGTATATTACACCATTGGTCAGCTGTAGGACGATCAGTAGGTTTGTGATATCCATGGATAAAACAACTGTAGAAAAGATCTTGAATCCGTTCATCAAGGTCGTAAAATACCTTGTGTGGAGGCGGAATAATAAAAAAAAGATCTCGCTTACTAGGGTCATGTACAAACAATCCCGCTTGGATCTTATCTTCCAAGCTCACTAAGTGATCGTGTGGCGGACGGGCACTTGCTGCATAGGGATGTATACCTAAAAAGAGTTTGTAGAGAATAGCCCCAAGCCCAAACAGATCCCAAGTTTTTTGGGTAGTGGGAATATAGTCTAAGTTATCTTTTCGGTAATGTTCTGGTGGAATAAATTCGGGAGTAGCTACAGGCGCATCATAGATACTCTTACCATTTTCAACTACTTCGATAGAATCCATATCAACCAGAGAGATTAACCCATTGGGCTGAATCAAAATATTATCGGGCTTCAAGTCTACTAAAACATAACGTTCTTTTTGGTGTACCAAATGAATAGCTGCTGCAATATTAAAAGCTACTTTTTGGCGAATGGCTAATGCTTCTGGATGTTGAAACCGAAACCGATCCCAGTCAGATCCTAATTGCCTAGGTAAACGATTAGAAGTGAAGTTTTCCAACTTTATACCTTTGGCAATGGGCATTAAAATACCTGCAAAATCATGGGATTCATCCTCATAAATTACCTCTGTTACCCAAATAATATTAGGATGTTCATTAACAATATATCCCTTGGGTGGATTCTTCATCAGATAAACGAGCTTTTGCTCTCGGATTTTACTTCGTTTTTGTGGATGATAGATCTTTGCCACTAAATGACTCAAATTTCTAGGGGAAGCAATTTTATATAGATTGCCCTCTCCACCACCTGCAAAAGGTTTAGCTGATAGTTTGATTTTTTCTTTAGTATATTTAGTATAATAATGTAATCCGATCATTGGACAATGAAATATTAGCGAGTTGAGTCAAAGATATCCATAAGAGGAGCTGATTATATAGTATATTGCTTTAATATAAAATTTTAATCTTAGCTTTGCTAAGATTACTACGGGATTTATTCAACTCAATAAGGCTGAAGCTTTATTGATCATTACCATGGGTTAATCTTTATGAAAAAAATAGGTTCTATTATATTCTTGCTTCTTTTTGGGACAGTTTGGTATTTTGTTATTCACAAAGCACTGACGATCCCAATGACACATGACGAAACAGCAACTCCCTTGCATTACTGTAAATACAGTGTTTGGGAAATCATGATGTTTCCGGATAATTGGCCAAATAATCATATTCTGAATACACTTTTTGTTAAATTATTTACTTGGATATTTGGAGTAGAACAATGGGTGGTTCGTTTGCCAAACATGCTCTTTTTTCCTGTATTTGCATCTGGTGTTTATCTAATTGGTAGGCAACTATTTAAGGAGAGTGTCATAGGATTCGTTGCAACTGCTATTATCTTTTTTTCTAATGCTTATTTATTGGATTTTTTCAGTTTATGTAGAGGTTATGGAATTTCTTGTGCCTTGGCAACTTTATCTTCTGCTTTTTTATTGATGGCATATCAGCGCAGGTCAACGAAGTTGGCTTGGGGAGCGTTTCTTACCGCTATTCTTGCAAGTTATGCAAATTTTACACTCCTGGTCTTTTGGGGGGGAATCAGTATTTTATTTGGTTTTTATATCTTGTTAGAATACTGGAGGAAATGGAACGCTTTATTGATCAGATTAGCTGGAATTTTAGTATTGAATTTAGCTTATTTGGCTCTGATTATTACACCTTTGAGAAAGATGACAGGTACAGGACAGTTTGATTATTGGAGTTCTAAGGGGTTTTATGAAGACACTATTGTTTCTTTGACAGAACATTGGCGATATAATGAGAACTTAATCTTTGAATTAGACCGTTATGCTGTAGCTAATATTGTGCTTATAGTCTTGGCAATTAGTGTTTTATTGAGTCTATTCTTCATTATACGCAAACAGATAAATGCCTTTCACACAGAACCTATCATCATTGCAATAGCTATTTTAGGATTCACTGCTGGGGTGAGTATTTTGCAGAGTTTTTTATTATCTACCCCAAATTTAAATGGTCGAACAGCCTTGTTCTTTTATCCTTTGGTGAGTTTGGTGATTGTTGCTTTGTTGTCAGTGTTTTATCGTTGGAAAATCCTTGGTCACACACTTGCACTTACAGTAGCAGCGTTGTCTTTATGGCATATTTATAAGACACATCATCCTAAAGATGTGCGTGAATGGTGGTATGATGCCTGTACTTTTGAGGTATTGGATTATCTAGCAGAGGCGCATAAAGATGATACCGGTAAAATTACACTTAGAACACATTGGTTTTTTCATCCATCTTTCAATTTTTATTCAGCAACAGGTAAAATTCCACAAATACAATTGCATAAATACGACAAAGGTATAGATCCCAATGCAGAGGTGATGTATTATTACGTCATGGAAGGCGATGTAGGAATGTTGAAAGGGAATTATGAAGAAGTTGGAAAGTTCGGTTGGGATAAATATCTTATGAAGCGTAAGTAGGCACTTATTACAGACTACTAAGTAGAGTGTAATATAAATTCTTATGAGTTAATTAATTAAATATTTTATTGGTGCAGAGCTAACCCCGAAGGGCTCTACGAAGTAAAAGATCTGCGCTGTAGATGGAGTTGTTTTAGACAACTTCATGGATAATCCATTACCACTATACCCAAAACTACTACCAACATGCAGCTAGACATGAGTCCCTCTAAGTTATATTTATCCATTATAGAAAATGCTAAAAAAAATAAAGCTAAACGGATTGATCTCTCCAATCAGGGCTTAATGACTTTTCCTCCAGAATTATTAGAATTAGACTGGTTAGAGGAAATTATTCTATACAATCGTCCTACACTATCATCTATTAAAGGAAACATAATGAAGATGACTAAGATGGATCGAATGATGGAACAGCGAATATATCCAAGAGAAGAATCTTATGGAAATGCTTCAGCTTATGGATATGGTACAGAAATAGAAAGTATGGGGATGGAATTGCCTAGTGAATTGCAGAATTTTAAGAATCTCCAACTATTAGATCTAAGAGGGTTACGTGTAGGTTACTGTCCAGATAGTCTAACTGGCTTATATTTAGATTTGGACAATGCGGTAGAACTCATGGAAGCTGGGAGGTTGAGATTGTCCAATATTACAGGTATCGCTTTGAGCGAAATCCCTTCCGAGGAGCTTATGGCCAAGTATATTCCTGTGGTAAAGCGAATCGATTTATCCCAATTGGGAAGTGCAGGAAGGAGACAACTGAAAAATATAGATGTTTTATTCGAGAATGAGACGTTCTTAGAGCAAATACAACATATTGAAGAATTTAATGTATCAGGATTACACCTCGAAGAAGTACCTATCTATGTCTATCAGGTTAGAAACCTAAAACGGTTATATTTGAGTGGAAATGATATTCAAAACTTACCCGCAGATTTTGGAACCTATTGTGCAGGGATTGAAGAACTCTATTTGGTAGATAATGGCTTGATAGAGCTGCCTGAGTCCTTCAAGAAATTAAAACAACTCACAGTACTAGACTTGAGCAACAATTCGATAGCCAGTCTTTGGGAAACAGTACTAGAACTGACGAATCTCCAACATTTATCTATACAAAACAGTGAATACAAGCAGACTAAAGGAAGTGCTATAATAACAGAAATACCTGAAAAAATTGAAAACTTATCCAAGCTGCAATATTTAGATTTGAGTTTCAATAATATTAGAGAACTGCCAGAACAGTTTGCTTTTTTGCAGGAACTAAAATATCTAAACTTAGAACAAAATCACTTGGAGCGTTTGCCTGATTCTTTTGGATCTTTAAAACAACTAGAGATTTTAGATTTAGATAATAATCATTTGTTAGATCTACCTTTAGGATTTGGGAATTATCCACATTTGAGTAAATTATACTTAACCAATAACCAATTGGAGCAGTTGCCTGATACATTGGCTGAGGCCAAACAACTAGATCTACTTGCTTTAGAAAATAACAAGCTTTCTCAATTTCCAGAGGAAGTACTCAATTTGCCTGTCTTGCAAGTTCTAAATCTAAAGAAGAACAAGATCAGAGAACTTCCTCAAGAGTGGATTGGAATGGAAGGCTTGAATACGCTGAATCTTGAAGAAAATCAACTGGAGCAGTTACCTCTAGGTATTTTAGAACTCAAAGGTTTACAGACCTTAGGACTTTGGGGAAATAAGTTCAAATCTCCGCTATTGGAGATCATAGAAAAGAGTTGCGACAAGAGCCATAAAGATGTCAATATAGAAACTATTTTTGATTATCTTTTACAGGTCAAATGGCAGGGGGCTACTAATGTTTATGAGGCCAAACTCCTCATTGTAGGAGA
The DNA here is from genome assembly GCA_022448995.1 of Saprospiraceae bacterium. Taxonomy (GTDB): domain Bacteria; phylum Bacteroidota; class Bacteroidia; order Chitinophagales; family Saprospiraceae; genus JAKVCT01. The sequence continues at coordinate 20,084 of JAKVCT010000007.1, read as the reverse complement.
GCCTGATGCTGGAAAAACAACCCTACGCAGACGTTTGGTTAATGCCTCTAGTCCAATGCCAACAGAGGAGGAAACCACTAAGGGGATTGATATCGAAAAATTTACTTTTGAGAATGCAGATGGTCAGCCATTTCGAGTAAATATGTGGGATTTTGGTGGACAGGCAATTTACCATTCTACCCATCAGTTTTTCTTGACTCGTCGGTCAATGTATGTCTTGGTCTTGGATACACGAAAAGATGATGATAAATTGGATTACTGGTTGAGAACCTTAGAGTTATTTGCTGGGGATAGTCCAATTATTATTGTGCAAAATCAGAAAGCAGATCGTACTTTTCCACTCAATGAATCATCCATCAAGCAAGCTTTCCCAAATGTAAAAGCCATCTTAGCAGCTAACTTCAGCAAACCAGAAGCGATTCCTCCAATCTTAGAAACTATTGAGTATCACCTCCAACGCTTGGATCATGTAGGAATGGAACTGCCCAATACTTGGATTCGAATTCGTCGTCATTTAGAGGATCTAGCACAAGAACAAGTTTATATCGACATAGAGCAATATCTAGATCTGTGTAAGCAGATGGGAATGGTAAATCGCAGGCAATCCCTGGAGCTAAGTCAGTATTTTCATGATTTTGGCGTATTTCTTCATTTTCAAGATGATATAGAACTTAGTGATACTATCTTTTTACAAAATGATTGGGTGACTGCCGCCATATACAAGGTTTTGGATAGCAATTTAGTGAAGAATATTCAGCGAGGACGATTTAGTGAGCCTGATCTCGAACATATATGGATAGAGGGAGATTATGCAAGACTGAAGGATGAATTGCTTAATCTAATGATTAAGTTTCAGCTTTGTTATCATCTTGTAGATGCAGATGAATATATCGTACCTCAACTCCTAAGTCCTAATGCGCCTGACTATAGATTTCCCAAGGATCAGGTCTTGACGATTTGCTACAAATATGATTTTATGCCAAGGGGAATTATTACGGACTTTGTCGTTCGAATGTATCATTATATTCCTGATCAGAATTTAGTGTGGAAGGAAGGAGTCGTTTTGGAACGGTTGGGGGTTCGTGCAGAAATTATTGAAAATCGACGTGATCGAGAAATTTCTATCCGCTTGCATGGGGCTAATTCCAACAGTTTTCTAATTCTTATCCAAGAAGAATTAGAGCGTATTCATAGGGCCTATAAGGATAGATTAGAGGTAGATCCATTTCTGCCTTGTATTTGTTCGGAGTGTAGAGATAGCATAGAACCGTATACGTACAAGCAGGAAAACCTGGAGCGTCGCTTGCTCAAGGGCAAAGAAACGATTGAATGTGAAAAAAGCTATGAGGATGTCAATGTCCGAGAATTACTGGGTAAGGTCTTTGTAAAAGGAAAGGATGCTGCTGACGAGGAACAGCGACCAATCAAGATTCTATTTTTGGCTGCTAATCCTAAAGATACCGAAGAACTACGCTTGACCCAAGAAGCCAAAGTACTCCAACAGGCATTGAGAAAATCTAGGAATCGAGATCAAATTGATTTAGAATTCTACTGGGCAACTACTTTTGATGACTTGCAAGAAGCTCTACTTGAAGAATCTAATTCTGGACAGCGCTTGATTATTCATTTTTCTGGTCATGGGACTACAGAGTATATAATCATTGAGGATCACGAAGGTTTTTCAGAACAGTTATCCACAGAAGAATTATACAACCTTTTTGCAGTGTATCAAGATGATATTCATTGCCTATTGATTAATTCTTGTTATTCCAAGTACCAAGCACAGCGACTCTCTCAGCTTATTCCTTTTGTTGTAGGATCACGAACAGAACTTAATAATACACTGGCAGTAGATTTTACAGTTGGATTTTACAGAGGTTTGGGAAGTCGAATGGATGTACGCTTTGCTTTTAATAATGGAAAATTGCAAGCAAATCGTAAACATGGGGCTGAAAGTGCAATTATAGATTTGTGGGTAAATGGAAAAATTGAATAAAAAAATGAAAAAAAACAGTTTTTCTTTTGCATTATTAAAAAAGCTTGTATATTTGTGTCCGCAAAGGCGAAAGAGTCTTTCTCAAAAATAGTGTTTTACAAATGCGGGTATGGCGGAATTGGTAGACGCGCTAGACTTAGGATCTAGTGCCGCAAGGCGTGTGAGTTCGAGTCTCTCTACCCGCACTCAATAACAATGAGCACTTAGAAGTGCAAGTTGAGGAATCTACAAAGCTTCGGCTGATTCGCAACTTGCACTTTCATTTTTTGGGGACTACTCTTGTTTTTCCCAATGTAAGTTGCAATAACTTTTTTACACATTAACTCTAAATTTTATATACAATATGCCTACTGTAACTAGAGAAGATTTGGATGCGTTAAATACGATCATCACTGTAGAGTTACCTACATCAGATTATCTTCCTGAGGTGAATAAGCAATTGAAAGATTACCGCAAAAAGGTACAAATCAAAGGTTTCCGTCAAGGAAATGTTCCTATGGGGATGATTAAACGTAAGTTTGGTACTAACGTTTTGGTAGAAAAAATCAATGAAAGAGTTAATAAAGAGCTAGATAATTATTTTAAAGAAGAGAAAATTGGATTTTTGGGTGACCCAATGCCAATTCGTGATGAAGGTATCCGCTTTGACATCAATAAACCACAAGACTATAACTTCCGTTTCAAATTAGGTTTAATTCCTGAGTTTGATATACAAGGTATGGATGCTGATAATGTATTGCCTTTCTACGATATCACCGTAACTGATGAGATGTTGAATGAAGAGAAAGACCAAATCCAAAAGCGTTTTGGGGAAGGTTTTGAAGAGAATGTAATGGATATTCGCGATGAGGATGTGATCTTGGTGGATCTAGAAGAAATGGAAAATGGAGAGATCAAAGAAGGTGGTGTAAGCAAAGAGCGTGCACACTTATTGGTTCGTCAAATTCCTGATGCAGAATTGAAAGACCAACTATATACAGCAACCGTAGAGGATAGCTTTGATGTAGATGTATATGGTTTGGAAACAGGTGATAAAAAGCGTGTACACAAATTTATCTTAGATATTCCTGAGGAGCAAGAAATCAACTCTACTTTCCGCATGACGATTAAGCATATACAACGTGTGAAGAGAGGTGAATTGAATGAAGCTTTATTCCAAAAGGTTTTCCCTAATGAGGAAGAGCCAATCACTACTGTAGAAGCTTTTGAGGAGCGTTTACGTGATGAAATCTACAAGGCTTACCGTCAGCAAAGCCGTCGTCAATTTTACGGTGTAGTACACAAATCATTGATGGACTTGAACAACTTTGAATTACCTGATGCATTCTTGAAAGAGTGGTTGGTAGATACTAATAAAGTAAAAGCTGATGTAATTGAGGCAGAATATGCTGATTTCGCAACAGCAACACGCTGGTCTTTGATCCGCGATAAGGTTGCTAATGAGAATGAAATAGAGGTAACTCGTCAAGATATATCAAACACGGTACGTGGAGAGATCTTACGTTATTTGAACTATCAAATGGAGCCATTCAATCCAATGATTAATCAAATGGTAGATAAGTCAATGGAGGATGAGAACGTTGTACGCAAGCACTTTGAAAACCTCTTGAATGAGCGTGTATTAGAGCATGTTGCAGAGTTAGTTGGTAAGGACATGATCGCAGTAACTAAAGAGGAGTTTGAAGCTAAAATAAAAGCTGAACAAGAAGCAACTCAAGAAGAAGAAGTTGTAGCAGAAGAAGAAACTACTGAAGAAGCATAAGATTTGCTGAGTCATCAGTGATAGAATATACTAAGCCTGTAAATCTAAATGGATTTATGGGCTTTTTTTAGGTCTAGTTTATAACTATTCGTAACTTGAACTATTGCTTAGACAAGCTCTTATTTTATTAAAATCAACCCCACAGCCATGAAAAATATACTCATAGCATTTCTCTTAATCTCCTTTTCATTTCAAATTATGTATGCTCAGGATGCCTATGAACTTGAAGTAGAATATAAAGACTGGACATTTGATGCTAAAAAACTAAAGATCAAGATTAAGAAGTATAAGAAGCCAAAAGATGGCATGGTTCGATTAACAGCAGATAGCACAGCTTCCAATATGCCGTGGATGATGGCATTGATAGAGGATTCTATTTATACCAAAAATCCTAAACGTAAATTGAAGATCAATGGGAAAAAATTTACAGGAACATTGAGTGCTTATCCTTATCGAATGTTGAGAGATTATTCTATTGCTTTCTTGAAAGGAAAGCGTAATGGAAAAGCTACTTACAATTATTCAAGTGGTCTAATTCAAACAGTTATCTATGAAAATAATGTGATAGAATCGGAAGAAAATCAAGCACCAACAGTCGATCCAGGAGATTATCAAGTATACAAACCCATCATTTATTTATATCCTGAAAAAGAGCAGTTGATTAATGTCAAAATGAAACTCAGGCAAGGTAAGTTGGTACATACTTATCCCCGTTATCCAGAAGGTGAGGGTTGGTCTGTTCAAGCCAAACCTAATGGAGAATTACTTGATCCTAAAACAGGTAAATCTTATTATGCTTTGTACTGGGAAGGCGCAACCAATTATGATTTTGATTGCCAAGAAGGCTTTGTTGTAAAAGGAGAGGAGGCAAGTGCATTTTTAGAAGAAAAATTAACTATCTTGGGGCTCAATCGCAAGGAGCTGAATGAATTTATGGTTTATTGGTTACCAAAATTGGAGAAAAACGACTATAATTTTATTCATTTTGCGCAAGCAGCTTATGAAGATTTTGCACAAATGCAGATAGAGCCTAAACCAGAAAGTTTAATTCGTATTTTTATGTTGTATCAGGAACTTGATAAGCCTACTGAGCTGAAAGAACAGGTTTTGCAAAAGGTTGAACGCAAAGGGTTTACAGTTGTAGAGTGGGGGGGAGCAGCATTGCCTCATAAGCTGAATTAAAGGATGAACAATACTTTTGACTTTTGAATAAAAAGTCTCTTAATAATTAAATGTTACAATTAATAAAATTTTAAAAAAGTATGAAAAATATTGTTGTTGTTGGTGCGGGAACAATGGGAAATGGAATTGCTCATGTCTTTGCCATGAAGGGTTTTCAAGTAAAACTAGTTGATATTTCAGCAGCTGCTCTGGAACGTGCTTTGGCAACTATTGCTAAGAATTTGGATAGAATGGTGAAGAAGGAGAAAATTGCGGAAGCAGAGAAAACAGCAACGTTGGCTAATATCACAACTTCGCAGGATCTGACTGCTGCAGCTAAAGATGCTGATTTAGTGGTAGAAGCAGCTACTGAAAATGTAGACTTGAAGCTGAAAATCTTCAAGCAGATGGACGAAGCTGCTCCTGAAGGGGCTATTCTAGCTACAAATACTTCTTCTATTTCGATTACACAGATTGCAGCGGTGACGAGTCGTCCAGAACTAGTGATCGGAATGCACTTTATGAATCCTGTTCCTGTGATGAAGTTAATAGAGGTAATCCGTGGTTATGCTACTTCGGATACAACTACAGCAACCATTATGGAATTGTCGAAAACCTTAGGTAAAGTACCTGTAGAGGTGAATGATTATCCTGGTTTTGTAGCCAATCGTATCTTGATGCCAATGATCAATGAAGCAATTTATACTTTGTATGAAGGGGTTGCTGGTGTAATGGAGATAGATACAGTAATGAAGCTAGGAATGGCGCATCCGATGGGACCTTTGCAACTAGCTGATTTCATTGGTTTGGATGTTTGCTTGTCTATCTTGCGTGTATTGCATGATGGTTTTGGTAATCCAAAATATGCTCCTTGTCCATTGTTAGTAAATATGGTGACTGCGGGTAAGAAAGGACGTAAATCTGGTGAAGGATTTTATACCTATACTAAAGGAAGCAAAGAGTTGGTCTTAGCGCCACAATTTGCAAAATAAATAATAAGATAAAAGATTGAAAATAAAGTCTATAAACCTCGTAGGTTTTAAAATCTACGAGGTTTATAGACTTTATTTTTTAAACTCCAGTGCTATGAAAGTAGAATTATGGTTGCTAGGGAACACCAGTTTTGATTATATAAAGGAAGGGGTACAGATTTACGAAAAACGCTTGAAGCATTACCTTTCCTTTAGTATGAATGTTATTCCCGATTTGAAAAATCGGAAAAAGCGCTCCGAAGAGGAGATCAAGCAAAAGGAAGGCGAAGCCATTTTGAAGAAACTGCAAAAGGATGATTGGCTGATCTTATTGGATGAGCGGGGCAAGCAGTTTTCTTCACTCGAATTTGCGACATATATGGAGCAACTGCTGCAACGCAGCAGTAAGCGCATTGTTTTTTTGATTGGGGGAGCCTATGGTTTTTCGAAAGAAGTCTACAATAGAGCCAATGCGAAAATCTCTTTGTCTAAAATGACTTTTTCACACCAAATGGTACGTTTATTTGTCATTGAACAGATTTACCGTGCTATGGCTATTCTTCACAACTTACCTTACCACCATGAGTAAAAGCCTTTCTTTTTTGTTAAGAAAAACTTAGGTATTTATTAAAAAAAATATTTTTTAGCTTTTTTTTTGACCAAAAAACTGAAAAAAATGTCAAGTTATTATGTTTACTAAATAAGTAAATATGTAGATTTTATAGTATAATAGAGCTGATATACAGTTTTTATGAAACTATGATATATAGCTATTTTTTAGTTTTATTTGTTTTTTAGGATGTCACAGTAGTGTTTGTTTTTTTTAGGGGAAAAGGTAACGTTTACTCTAAAAAAAATATAAATTGTAGTCGTCATACAAAATAAGATATGACAAGATCAAGTAAACACAAAATATTTTATTTATTTAAACCATAGGCACAAGGTACACACTGACTAAGAACACAACCTATAGCCTATCCAAAACCCATAGATCATGGCAGAATTTGGTGGAAAAATCAAACGCATCCGTATACGTCCAACAGGAAAACCCAGTGAATACAAAATAATAGTAGTGGTGAAAGATGATACAAATCAACAGGTAAAAGAAGTAGAAGTTCAATTCAATGACCCCTTTGAAGGACCAGATCCCGTACAAAACCCAGTGAATTGTGGATTCGTAAAATATGTAGAAGAGCGTAAAAAATCACGCTTTGTCTACAAACCAGAAACCTTTGATGGTGATCCAATCGATGCAAGCTACAATGTGACAGCAACCATGAAAGATGGAAATGGTAATGTTTTGGGGGTACCTACGGATCAAGAGGTTATGGTAGAAGATCCAGACGATGAAACAGATTTACTAGGATAATTCTAGGAAATTCCTGTTTGCTTAAATGTATAAGAGAGGGGGCTGTCTTTTGGGACAGCCCCCTCTCTTATTGGTAGAGGAGTCTATTGGAAAGGAAGTTTAGTCCCCAAATGGTCAAATCTAAATAGAATTTTATATCTTTATGGCCAACCCTAAATACTCTGTAACTTAGATAAGCAAATAATTTCATAGAATCTTATATTGGTTCATCGATACAAAAATTAAGTCGTCTGTAATAAATGTTTTTAGATGTTCTTTGACGGAGGGGTAACTTCGCAGAACCCTTCGGTGTTAGCTTCGCAGAGCTCTGCTGTAGCCCTGTTTTCGATTTTGCATCGGTATAAAAAATATCAAATTGCAGCGACGCATTTTAATGCGCCGTCATAATATTAAGATCAAAAAAATGTTCCTTATAGAGTACTAAAGCAAGTAAGTATCAAAGAAAGCTCATAAAAAATCCGTAGGAGTTTTGTCTTAAAAAAGTAAACTGTTGAAAATAAGTCCAAATAACATTTCAATTTGAAAAATCAGTATTTACCTTTTGGACTGTCTCAACTGGTCAAAATCTATGGATTTGATTCAATAAAGATTCCTATTTTACTAACTTCTTAATAATCCTGCAGTGCCTATGTTTTTTGGACGATTCTTATTAATACTTACCTTGATTACCCTCTCTACTTACCTTAGTACTGCACAAGACTTAGTAGATAGCCTTAAAATTTGGATGATAGAAGCTGAAAACAAAGAAATGGAGGGAGATTATCCTGCTATGGCGACTGCTATGACTAATATTGTTGATTTCTATGAGCAGCAAAAGAATTATACTGAGGCGGCTAAGTATTACTCTAAGTATTGGATAGCTCATATTGAGAACGAAGAATTAGGCACTTCGGATCGCATTCAAGCTATAGATAGTAAACAATCCATCTTAAATCAATTAGGGGAGGAAAAATTATGGGCAAAATATTATGATGCCAAAATGCAAACTTATTTTTATGATGAAAATTTAGATTCCGCTTATACTTATTATAATAAGTTAGAACCTATTTTTAGAAAGAATAAGGATTGGGAAAATTATATCGCTACACAAACTTTTGTAGCCTATATTTTCTATGCATATTTTGGTGATTTGGAGAGTGCTGCCAAACATTATGAATATGTTCCTAAAAAGGAAATTGATCTATCTAAAATAGATGAATTAACTTTAGGAAATTGGTATAATATAGGAAGTGCTTTATATCAGGAATTAGGAGATTATCCCCGTGCTTTAGAGTATGCTATTGGAGATGCACAGATTATGGAAAATATGGAGGAAGTAGACACTCTAGAGGGATTAGTATATGCATATAATAATCTAGCAACAATTTATAATAATTTGGGAGATTATGTAACTGCTTTAGAATATTTTAAGAAGGTAGCAGACTTGACATTAAATAATGAAAATGTACCTGAATTAGAAAAAGCTGCTTCCTTATATAGTTTAGGTATATGTTATGCTGATGATGGAAACCATATTCAATCAACAAAATATCTGAGACGTGCTATCAGTTTATTAAAAAAAGGGGAAAAGGATAAGAACCAGGTTGACAAAGATTTGATAAATTGTTACTATAATTTGGTAGATGTTAATAATGCAAGTTATGGCGAAAATATTCAAATATTAGAAGAAGCAGAACTTCTCGCTAAAAGGAATAAATATAGACTAGAAAATGTTTATTTCAGATATGGAGTCCTTCTTGCAAAACAAAAGAAATATGTTGATGCTGACAAAAAATATCAACAAGCCTTGAAAACAACTCTTGAGAAATATGGTGAAAAAAATATATTAACAGCAAGAGTTCTTAGGTATATAGGAATTACTCAATACAATCTAAAGAATTATAAAAGTGCTTTGAAGAATATGCAGTTATGCATACAATCACTAAGTTTATCAAATAGTTATGAGCAAAAATTAGTGTTAAATCCTACTAAGTTAGAGATAGATGCAATAGATCACGGAGAACTACTAAGAGCTTTAGAGATTAAAACTGAAATTCTAGATTCCATCCTCCAACATCCTGTAGAAGGTATAAATGTAAGCCTAGAAGATGTATATGAAACTGCAAGCCTAGCAGCCTACACACTAGAACAAATGAGTTCTAGTTTTCGCTCTAAACAATCTAAAGCTAAACGTCTAACCAAAGATGCTTTACCAATCTATGAAAGAGCAATCTCCTTAGCAGTACGTCTATACGAAAAAACGAGTGATCGAAAATACCTAGAAGAAGCTTTTCAGCTAGCAGAGCAAAGTAAATCCATGCTCTTATTAGACGAATTGCAAGAAACACGTGCAGCAGAGCTAGCAGGAATTTCAAAAGAGAAGATTGCGAGAAAGGAAGAACTAGAAAAATTGATTGCTTGGGGGAAGAAACAAAGAGTTGATGCACGATTACGTGGGGATCAGAAGCGAGTGGATAAAATGAAGGCTGATGTTTTTGAATGGTCTAAGGAAGTGGATATTTTAAATCATGAATTTGAGGAGAATCCAAAATATAAGCGCTTAAAATATAAATCAACCATCGCCACTCTAGCTGATATTCAAAAATCATTAGATGCAGAGAGTTTGTTCCTAGAGTATTTCGAAGGAGAAAAGTATATCTATACTTTTGCAATTACACAAAATGGTGCAGATGTCAAAGCAACGCCAAAAAGCGCAGCTTATCAGCGAGAAATTAAGCATTTCTTTAAGACGGTTACCAATCTCAAAGCTGTAAAAGACAATCCTATTGCAGCTTACAATGACTTTGTAACACCTGCTCACCAATTTTACAAGATCTTTATAGAACCTCACCTTTTGCCAGAGTACAAACGTTTAGTAATTATACCAGATGGATACATGGCCTATGTACCTTTTGAGGTCTTCTTGCAAGAAGAAATACCACAAATAGATAAGCGGGAAGCTTGTAATTTTAAGACCTTGCCTTATTTGATTCGTAAGTTTAGATTGAATTATAATTATTCTGGCACATTATGGTTAGAACAGCGAAACCAGACAGTTAATGTCATTAATGGACAGATTTTGGGTTTGGCAGCGGCCTATCAGAGTGTGCCCGCAGTAGATTTGAAGGCCTTGGGACGCAATGCTGCAGAGATTCAATTACGGGCTAGTCTCAATGATTTGCCAGGAGCAATTAGAGAAATTAACGAGTTGAGCAAGGTGTATAATGGAGCATACTATACTGGATTAGGGGCGCATGAACAAAACTTTAAACGAGAGGCCGGAAATTTTGGAGTACTACATCTAGCGATGCATGGGCTTGTCAATGGTCGAAATGCAGATTTCTCTAGCTTGGCAATGACAGAAATAGGAGATACTTTAGAGGATAATTTTATGTATGCTTACGAAGTGAAACAAATGGATTTTCAAGCAGCCTTGGTCGTACTTTCTGCTTGTGAAACAGGAATTGGAAAGTATCAAAGAGGAGAGGGGATTGAGAGTATTGGTCGTAGCTTTATGTATGCAGGAATTCCCAGTATTTTAATGACGCTTTGGAATTTGAATGATGAATCAAGTTCTATTATTATTCCAATGTTTTATGAGAATTTGAATAAAGGAATGGAGAAAGATGAGGCTATTCGTCAAGCAAAATTAAGTTTTTTGGATAGAATTGATGCACATTCAGCACATCCTGCACTTTGGGCTTGTTTTGTCCAATTAGGAGATTATTCTAAAATTAAATTGAGTCCTAAGTCAGAAGAATCAGGGCTTTGGTGGTATATAGGGGGGAGTTTAGCAATTTTGGCTTTGGGGATTTTTATGCTTAGAAGACGAAAGCGATAAGTAGAATTAAGTATTCTGTAACATAAATTTTCTGTATCTGTGTTAGATTGCCTCTTGATAATTTATTGTTCCTACGGTTAGCTCACTTCGCTGAGCACTTTGTAGTTTCTGCCTTGATCTGCCAAATAACTCCTGTGCTTTATTATGGTATTTCTTTTTGAATTCCGTATAAATTTATAGATTAACAAACTTAAGAAACCTAGATAATCAATGGTGAAAAGATGGCTGAAAATGCTTGTTATGACTTTAGTTTTAATAGTGAGTTTATCGGCTTGCTATCAGGAATGGGTGGTTGAAGAACCTAAGATTCCTCAAGATAAAATGATTGCAATCTTGGAGGATATTCATGTAGCAGAAGCACTTCTGACAGAGTACCTCAAAAAAGCTGAAAAAGATAGTGTAGCACAAGAGTATTACCTGCAAATTTTTAAAATTCACGAAGTGAGTGCAGAAGATTTTGAACAGAGCTTGCAGAGCTACATGAAAAATCCTAATGCCTTGGAAGCTATTTATACAAAGGTATTGGAGAATCTACAGACTGCTCAAGCCAAATCTGGTAAAAATGGAGAAAACACTAAATCTCCATCACCTAATGATGCTGTCATTACAGAAATGAATGATTCTATTCGAAAAGTATTACCCAAAGGAAGTGTATTAGAGGCTATCGAGAGAAGACGTGAATCTGCAAATTAGAATCTTAATCGTTTCTTAATATTTTTGGGCAATAAGGGTTCGATCATATGACCTAAATAGGTTCTTGGAGATTTCTCTTTGATTCCAAACTGTTTGGGTTCATGGTCTGGACAAACATAAGTACCAAATAGTAGATCCATTAGAGGAGAAATATTAGCATAGTTACCAGCATCTCTTTCTTGGTCGTGGTGCCAATGATGTAGTTCTGGTGCCCCAACCAAAACACGAACAAAAGGCAAGGGGAAACGAACATTGGAGTGGATATAAATAGCCCAAATACCTCGAAATGTGATTAATCCAATAATCGTAGATAGAGGAAAACCCAATACGATTGCTGGAAGATTTATTAATCCCATCGTATAGACGGTATCTAAGGGGTGTTCACGGTGTGCAGCCAACCAATCTAAATGTTCTGCACTGTGGTGAACCTTGTGAAACCGCCACAGAAACTCCACTCGGTGTTGTAAACGATGTCCCCAATAGATCAGCAAATCGCTCAAAAATACAACCTCTAACATTTGCAGCCACCATGGTTGGCTAGCTACAGCTTCGCGGAAGCTGTAAGGCATCCAAGTATTCAGCCAGCTACTGAAATGGCTCAAAAGATAGACCATGATCCCTCCCCAGAGTAGATATTGTCCTAAGAAAAAACTAAAATCTAACCACCAAGCAGGGCGAAAGAAAGCTTGTTTGTTCGCACGAAAAACACGTTCCATGGGCACAAATAAGATGATTAGAAAAGCTAAACTAAGTAAAGCTGCCATGAGATCATTCCACAATTCATACAAAAAGCCCTGAGAGGCAGAAAATAGGACATCAAATAATCTATTTTGGAAGCTTCTGAAGATGCTGATTAGATCCATACAGTATATTTTGATTGTAGTAGAATTGTTTGGGAGATTAATTGATAATCAAGGCAGATTTAGAGCTTGGAGCAAGAGGTTCTAGCTTATTTTTAGTGTCTTTATTATTTTTCTTAGCCTTTTTGTGGGCTTTCTTCAGCTCTCTTTTAGTCTCACGTTCAAGTTTTTTTAGATATTTCTTAGTTGGTTCATAATCATCCGTATTCAACTGCATAGACTTAGAGCTGTGAATGAATACTTCATCAGGATTGATCCTGCTATCAGGTTTAACAGAATCTGGCAAGTCTCCTGTATCTGCAACCGTGAAGAATGTCTCAGATTCATTTACAGATTCAATATTATGGTCATTTATCACTTGTCCTTTTGTAGATGTACTGTTAGAAGCACGTAGATAAACAAAACTTCCCATACAGAATGCAAAAAAAGTAAGTGTTAATCCTTTGATTAGGTAAGTCTTAGATGCTTCTTTCTTATCTTGGTTTGAAAAAGAGGATTTATTCATATTTATAGTTGGATATTTTTAAGTTAGGTTAGATTAGTTCATGAAGTTTTCTACTAAAAACTCTGTGTTATTATAGCTAATATAGCTTTTTTTAGTTTGAAGTTGTTTAAAAATTATCTTTATCGCATCAAAATCATTGATTTTACTTCGCTGAACCCCGAAGTGCTCAGTGAAACTAATTTCTTTTCTATAAACATCTGTAGCTTATTGATTCTCAAGTTATTCGTCTAATGCTGAACCTCCCTAAATAAAAATAGGTGAGGACTTTAATTAGGCTGTTTCAGTATTACGTAAAATATTTGATAGTCAAACAGTTACAATAGTATTTTTTAAAGAAATTACCCCGCTTTTGACCATAAAGTACAAAAAGCGGGGTAATTTCTTTTTAGAGTTTGGACAAATCACGTGAAAAAATGTCCTGTCAAGCAGAATAATCAAGACTCAGTTTCGATAAAAGCTTAGCAAAATCTACCCAACTAGGTCAAGCGGACTATATGGGTTGTCAGCAACAAAGAACGACGAACATTGACGTTCTGAAGGTAGCTTCTTCGATGTCCGAACATTATAATCAACTGAAAGTGAATAAACTAGAATCCTGTAAGCCTGTAGCATAAGTACGAGTTGTCCAGATTAAAGTGAGTTAGAAGAAGCAGTCAATGAGGAGATTACTTTGTCTGATGTTCCATTGAGTCCTAGATCTTTTGGTCACCTTTTGCAGCAATGGCAAAAGGTGAGGGAGAAAATATGCTTAATACTGAACCTCCCTAATTACTTACATCCTCACCCACTATAGATATTTGCTTACATATCTGTGCTTACTGTATTGGTATACTAATCATCATCTCCATCACGTTGGAAGTGCTTCCAGCCCTGTGCCACCAAAGGAATCATACGACCCCCCTTGGTATGTAGTTGGATACCATCTTTAATTGGAGTAATTTCTCCAATAATCTTGATTTCTGTTTGAAAACGAATCTTGTCAATATCTCTAGGAGAAATAGTGAATAATAGTTCGTAATCTTCACCTCCATGCAAGGCACAGATAATAGGATCAAATTTAAAATCTAATGCTTTTTGAAAAGTTTTTTCATAGATTGGCACTTGAGCTTCCTCCACCAATGCACCTACATTAGACTGGCGACACAAATGGATTAAATCCGAAGAAAGTCCATCAGAAACATCTAGCATAGAAGTCGGGACAATTTCAGCTTTTTTGAAAAACTCAAAAATATCTTTCCTTGCTTCAGGTTTTAGTAACCGACCTACAATATAATCATCCTCTTCCAGTTTTGGCTGCATGTCAGGAGTTTCTAAATAAACCTGTTTTTCTCGTTCAAGTACCTGAAGCCCTAAATAAGCAGCACCTAAATCACCCGTTACACACAGAATATCACCAGCTCTAGCACCACTTCTATAAACAATCTTATCAGCGTCTGCTACTCCAATAGCAGTGATACTGATGACTAAGCCACGCAGGGAAGAAGTCGTATCGCCTCCTACGAGATCAACACCATAATGTTCACAGGCAGCATGGATTCCCTTATAGAGTTCTTCGATAGCTTCTACCGAAAAACGATTAGAGATAGCAAGAGAGACTGTAATTTGAGTTGGACGAGCATTCATAGCATAAATATCCGAAACATTGACTGCTACAGCCTTATATCCTAAATGTTTTAGGGGCGTATAGATTAGATCAAAATGGATGTTCTCGACCAATAAATCTGTAGAGACTACGGTAGAACGATTGCCGTACTGCATTACAGCGGCATCATCTCCAATTCCTTTTTGTGTAGATTCATTTTTTATTTGTACAGACTTAGAGAGTCGATCTATCAATCCAAATTCTCCAATTTTTCCAAGTTCTGTGCGTTGTTGACTCATATCAAATTCATTTTTTTTCTTCTCATAAATTCCTCTCTTACAAAAGGATTACTCTTGCGTTCTAGTCCTATACTTGTAGCATTACCATGACCAGGATAGACAATTACCTCATCGCCTAGTGGCAGAAGTTTATCAAAGATACTGTTCATGAGGGTCTCGTAGTTACCACCAGGTAAGTCTGTACGACCAATGGAACGTTCAAAGAGAACATCTCCTGCAATTACAAAGTTTTCAGCTTTGTTATAAAAACAGATACTTGCCGGAGAGTGACCTGGTGTCAATAATACATCAAAGGTGGTATTTCCAAACTTGACTTGATCCCCTTCTTCCAAGAATTTAGAAGCATCTGGAGATTGTTGGATGCCTCCAATACCATACATCTGTGCAACTACAGGAAAGGCTTGCAGAACAGGAAGTTCTCCTTTATGAATTTCCAATTCCAAGTTATAGGTTTCGGCCACAAATCGATTGCCAAAGATATGATCAATATGACAGTGGGTATTTAATAGCCGAACAGGTTTCAATTCATTGGCTTTAATGAATTGAGCTAAGCGATCTCGCTCTTTTTTGTCATAACAACCTGGATCTATGATAACACATTCTTGGGTTTCATCATAGACAATATAGGTGTTCTCGGAGAACATACTGAATGTAAAACTGTGAACAATTGCCATTTTTTTTCTTTTTAGATTGAGATTGTTTAGTCTACAGTCCGCGCAGGGAGACTTCGTGAAAACTTAAGCTACAATTGGCTGATTATCAGTAGATAATATTTATTTATTGTGATAAAGTATATATTTAAACAACTGATTATCAATGTTTAAAGAATTTTTGTTTTCGGTTTTATATCAAAAAATATAAAAAGTAGCGGACTATTATTTAGCAATATTTAAAATAAATTACTAACTTATATTTCATTTAGATTTTTCTATCTGCAATAGTTACAAACTGTATAGTTCTTACACATAGAACTCACCGGTAGATTAGTAGGTATAACTAAATAGTAGATTGTAACTTTTTATTTTTTATTATTGAGTTTTTCATAGGCTTGATAGTCAATATTTTACAGGTTTTTATTTCAAGGCTATTATAAGGCATTGGTAATTACGAGTTTAATTGCTAAAAAACGAATTGTAACCATAACTGAATCAATACTATACAATTGCATTAGATGCTTAGAATGGACTCAAAACTGAAGACAGTTGTTGAAGTTCTAGACCAAATACCTACTATCAAATAATTTCTATTCAAAACTAAATTCAAAATTGAGATTAAGACAGATTTATCAATCTTATTGATAAAGTCTGTTAACCATTGTGCGTAAAAATACGTTATTTTCAGTATACTTCTAAACTTAATTAGAGCCCAACACGTATAAGTTAAGAATTAAACGATTACATAAAAATTAACGAGAAGCACAAAGTACTCAATCACCAAGTATAAATTTGAGACATATGAATATTAGAAAGCTAGTTTTATACACATTTTTTGTAGCCATAGTTTCCCTACCTCAATATATTTCAGCTCAATTAATCAGAACTGACTATGGTCAAAATAGATTACAACATAACCCCAAAGAAAAATGGTATCGTTACGAGTCTCCCAACTTTGCAATATCTTTTGCAGAAGATCAGGAAGAACTGGCAGAATTTGTTGTACCAACTGCTGAAAGAGATTATTTTGAGTTGAAAGCGCTATTGGAATACCAAGTCAAGAAGCGAATGGAATTGGTGATTTTTGGGGACTACAGTGACTATGTTCAGAGTAATATTGGCTTAGTGAGTCCTAGTATTAATGCCGGTGGGGGAACCAAGATTATGGATAATAAAATCCTTATTTATTTTAATGGAGACCATACTGATCTAGAACGACAAATCCGTGAGGGAATTGCTAGAGTACTCATTAATAGAATGTTGACAGGGAGTAATTTGCAAGAAATTGTACAAAATTCTGTCTTACTACATTTACCGGAGTGGTTTACGGAAGGTGCTGTGGCTTATGCGACAGAAGAATGGAATATCGAACAAGATGATGCCTTGAGAGAAGCTTTCTTATCGGGGAAGTACAAACATTTTGTTGACTTTGCACAACAACATCCTCGACTAGCAGGACATTCCCTCTTTCATTTTGTTGGACGCAAACATGGAGCATCTTATGTCTCTAACTTATTGTATTTGACACGTATTAACAGAAGTGTTGAAAACGGATTTTTGTATGTTTTTGGATCCAGTTTTTATACTGTAGCAGGAGGAGATTGGTTGTCTTATTTCAATGAGCGTTATGCTGCAGATAATGTAAGTAGAAGGTTTCCTTCCAAAGGAGAACTGACCATAAATACCAATAAGAATGTAAAGATTAATCAGCTAAAAATTAGTCCCAATGGTAAGTATGTACTTTATGTTGAACATTTGAGAGGAGAGAGCAAGGTATTCTTGCATAAGGTGACTGATGATGAACGAAAAGTTGTATGGAAAACTGGGGTGAAAGGTTATGATAATGATTATAATACAGAATCTCCTCTGTTAGCTTGGGACAAGAGTAGTCAGCATTTTTACATAGCTCATCATAAAAATGACCGTGCATTTATTCAGAAATTTAGCGCAAGTGGAAAAGCTATGGGGAAAAACAATTTCATCAATGATATTGAGTCTATTACGAGTCTTGAATTCTCAGGAGGAAGTACTTTCCTATTGACTGCTATTGATGAAGGGCAATCAGATGTGTATAAGTATAATATGTCTACTAAGAGCTTGAGTAGTTTGACCAATGATTTGTGGGATGACAAGTCTGTAGTATCTGTAAAAATGAATGGTAAACGAGGAGTTATTTTTGCGTCTAATCGTCAGGGGACCAATCTTGCTCAACCCTCAACTGCAGAAACAGATTTAATTCATAATTTTGATCTATATTTTCTTGATTTAGAAAACCCTAAAGCTGAGTTAATTCAGTTAACTAGAACAGCTCATATCAGTGAATATGCTCCAAGTCGTTTGACCGATAGTACATTTACCTATTTGAGTGCAGTAACAGGAATTACCAACCGTTATATAGCTCGACTGGATAGTATCATTATTAACTATGAAAAGGTTATTTATTTAGCAAATGGAAGTACTTTGGTGGTTGCCAAGGATTCTAGCTTGAAGGATGATTTTGATGCAGAGGAAATTGACTCTACAGTATTACGTCCTGTGCGAGTATTGTCATCGGTAGCTCATGCAAATACAGATTATAGTCGAAATATTCAAGAACATCATTCTGCTTATCAGAGTAAGAAAATTGCAGATTTATTATATAGAGATGGAACATATCATATTTTTGTTCGCCAATTGAATGCAGATCGTAAATTTGAGCCTGTGCCTAGCCAATATGTTAGTTTTTTGGAAAAAGACTATGGCATAACCGAAGTAGAAATTCCTTTGGAGGTTAAAGAAATTGTAGCAGAATCCAAGGATGGCAGCTTAGATGAGGAAAAGGCAGATCTTCTTTTAGCAAAGGAACTTGAATTAGTAGAGGCTGAAATGAGCACAACTACTTTGGGAGATACGTCAAAACCCATAAAAACTAAAGAACCTTTGTCTGATACTTCTAAGGTAGATATTGACAATTACCTGTTTCAGAGTGAATTTGATGATATTGAAGAACCCAAAGCTAAGCCTAATACAGATGAAAATAGTATTGCAGAGGATACCTCTAAGCCCAGAGACGTAGGTCCGCGAATTTTGATTGATGATGGAGATGGTAATATTTCTCGTCTACCTCCTAAGGTGAGAAAACCTAAGAAAAATCCAAGATTGAGCAATCTCACATTCAAGCCTGTTACTTATGATGCAAGTGATAAGAATAAGTACCGCAATTTATTCAAAGTAGATGAAATTACCTTTCAGTTGGATAACTCTATTTTATTCAACGGAATGGATATGTATTTAGGTGGATACTACCGTTTTCCTCCTGTAGGTTTGTTGTTCAAAACTAGCTTTATGGATGTGTTTGAAAATTATCGCCTAGAAATTGGAGCACGTCTACCAACTAGTTTTAATGGAATGGAGTATTTCGTAACCTTTGAGAACAGAAAAGGACGTTTAGACCAAAAATATGGTCTATATCGCAGAGGTAGGGTAGATGATGTATTCTTGGTAGATACAGTTTCTAATCTAACTTATGGGGTAAAGGGAAGAAATTTAAAACACTTGGTACAGGCTGAGTTGAAATACCCACTAAATCGATATCACAGTGTTAGGGCTACTCCAACTTTGCAGTTTGATCGAATTGCAATTTTGGCAGAAGAGCCTATTTCTTTGGATGTCCCTGTATACAATGAGGCACGTCTAGGTTTACGCTTAGAATATGTATTTGATAATACAGTTGATCTCCGTGTGAATATCAAAAAAGGAACGCGCTACAAGGTATATGCAGATTTATTCAAACCATTCAATGTACAAACCTCAGACGAGTTCCGGGTAAACTTTGATGGAGGGTTAACTTCTGCTTTTGGTTTTGATGTAAGACATTATTTGTCGTTGGCAGATAAAGGGGTGTTAGCTTTAAGAGCGGCTGGAGCTACTTCTTTTGGACAACAGAAAATGCTGTACTCTATGGGAGGAATGGAAAATTGGATATTTCCATCTAGTAATCAGAACATGCCATTACCTGATCAAAATGCTTTTGCCTATCAGGTAGCAGTAGGAAATATGAGAGGATTTAGCAATAATATTCGAAATGGAAGTTCTTTTGCTTTAATCAATGCCGAACTGCGTATCCCGGTTATGGAATATATTTCAAGAACTCCTCCTCGCAACCTATTCCTACGCAATTTGCAGCTTACTGCTTTTTATGATGTAGGAACAGCTTGGCAAGGACTCAACCCATTTGATCCAGATAATCCATTAAATACTA
This sequence comes from Saprospiraceae bacterium, assembly GCA_022448995.1. Taxonomy (GTDB): domain Bacteria; phylum Bacteroidota; class Bacteroidia; order Chitinophagales; family Saprospiraceae; genus JAKVCT01. The sequence continues at coordinate 173 of JAKVCT010000007.1, read as the reverse complement.
CGATTATTGATACTGGAAATGATCCTAATAGTTTTAGCCCAGTTCGCGTGAAAGTGAAATACTATAGAAAACCAATTGTTATGGGGTTTGGTGTTGGATTACGCACGATTATTTTGGGTTATTATGTTCGTTTGGACTATGCCTGGGGACTTGAAACAGGACAATTGCAAACC
>JAKVCT010000069.1 GCA_022448995.1 Saprospiraceae bacterium | reverse complement strand
CACGAGGCTTTTTAACGAAGTGCAGCGCAAAAAGGCTGATTGAATTAAATACAAATTAATTGTGGCTATCTACTTATTCCTCATAACTTATAAATACACAAAAGTTACATCATTTTTTTTCTTCTTCTCTACGTTTTTCTTCTTCTTCCATTTTCTGTATCTCACGACGTTCTTGATCCCGCCAATCTTCAATTTCTGCATGGGGAAATACCTTTTTAAGTCGCGTTACGTGTTTAGTACTAAAAGCATTGCTATGTAATGTAAAAAGATCAAGCTCCTTATAATTTTGCATAGAGCGTGGTAGAGATTCTAAGAAATTTGCTTCTAGATATAGATTTTCTAAAAGGGCAAATTCCCCCATTTCTTTAGGCAACTCCTTCAGGTAATTATATGCAAGATTAATGGTATTTAAACTATCTAAATTGGTAAATTCTTCTGGTAAATATTGTAATCGATTATTGGAAGCACCAAATATCTTTAGGCGTTTCAGATTTCCGATACTTGGCGGTAAATAACTTAATTCATTTTCTGATAAATAAATCGATTTCAACTGAGTCAGTTGACCTATACTCTCAGGCAGTTTTTGTAGCTTATTATAAGCTAGAGTTAATATTGTAAGCTTCTGCCACTGATGGATAGAATCAGGTAATTTGGATAAACCATTATAACTCAGATCAATAGTTTCTAAGTTTTCTAATTCACAAATACAGTCTGGCAATTTTCTTAAACCTAAACCTATCAAATACAGATGCTTAAGTTGCTTGATTTCACAAATCTCTTTTGGAATTTCATTCAAATAAATAGCAGTGATTCGCAAGGTTTCAAAATGCTCTAGTTTGGCTAAACTTCCCAAGATATTGGCTAGATTTTCCTCTTGATTCGGCAAATGCATAAAACGCTTACGCTTGGGCTGTTTTTTACGATGGCGTTCCATGCGTAAAAGATCTAAATAATATTGATTTCGATTATATCCTACTTGTAATTTTTGTAGATTTCTGAACGGATCTAACTCTATATTGGGAAAACCTATACTATCTGTTTCTAAATAAAGTTCCTGTAAATGATGTGCTTGATAAAAAGTATCTTGTTCATATTTATCTTGTATCTGAGCAGTTCTAAATCTCCCTATATATCTCTTATCTCGTTCTTTCTTAGCCCTATAAATTTCACCTAATGTACTGACCCTAAGATTCTTATTTTTATAACGTGATAAGTTTTTAAGATTTTCTGGAGCAGTTGGAATTGCCCAATCCTCATTACTAATTGCACTTGCATAAGGCATAATATCTTCAATAGATCGCTTTTCTTCTAGTGAAAAATCATTATACAAAAGTCCCAATGTATCTAGTTTCAAGTCTAGAATACCTCTAGGTAAATCATTCAAACGATTATGATCTAAATGACAGATTTTCAGTGCTCTGCACTTCTCAATCTCTAAGGGTAATTTCCTGATTTGATTATGACTAGCACTAAAATTTCTTAGGTTCTCCAACTGGACAAAACTATGAGGTAATTCCTTAATCTGGTTGTAATCAACGTATAGATGTAGTAAATTGGATAATTTACCAACAGATACTGGAAGAGCTATTAAGTCATTGGAGACTAGATCTAAAATGGCGAGTTTGTCCAAGCCCTCCCAATTTGAGGGCAGTTGCTTAAGTTGGTTGAAACTCAACTTTAATAAGTCCAAATTCTCTAACTGATTCAAACATTCTGGTAGTGTCTTTAGCTTATTATTGCTTAGATATAATTGCCTTAATTGAGTTAACCTACAGATACAATCTGGTAAGTTTTCTAAGTTAGTTTCCTTGAGTCTTAATACCGTTAGTTGTTTTAATTCACATAGTTGAGCACTAACCTTAGGGGTATTCTTCAAGGACAACTGTAGTATAGAAAGACTGTTAAAATGGTCTAGATGCCTTAGAGAACCCAATAGCTTGATCAAGTTACTTTGTTGAGTCTCCTCTAAAGGTACTGGGTTTTTTGTACTGATTTCTAAACGATTGAGTTGCTCAAAAACTGATAAATCTTGAGGGAGTTCTACCCAATTATCTATACTTATTGTTAATTCCTGTAGTTTCTTACATTGCAAAAAACGTTTCACATCTTCCTTAGTAATAACAGGTAACTCAGTAAGGTCTAGCCGATAGACTTCATCTATTTGAATGTTCTCTAAGCTACTTAAAATAGGTTGTTTATTAAGTTCTTTTTGAGATAGCAATTGTGCCTTAGTAGTTGAAATTACCAATAGTAAAGTCAAAAAGAGTAGAATTTTGAAAAAAGTATGCATAAGGTGAATGGGGATTAAAGGATCAAAATACTAAGTGTAATAAATATTTTTAAGTAAGTAGATGGACACAATTAATTCATTTTAACACCGAAAGGCTCTGCGAAGAAAACCTCCCTACAAAAAGGCTGATTGAATTATACCATAACTAATTATGTCCACCTACTTAATAAATGTTTTGTGGCGAGGGAATGAATTAACTTCATAAATAACTACTAAAGACTATGCCAGTAAACACAACACTAAATCAAGAGAGAAAATCTACTTACTTAAGGATGAAAAATAACTTTCTTACAACTCTAGCCAATCAAAGCTTTGTCCAGTTTGTTTAGCTTTTAGATATAGAGGAACAGTCTCTCTCAAAGTTTGCTCTATTGGAATAAAATCAACCTCCAAAGCGTCTTTAATCTTGTCGTTACTATAGTTGCGCTGAGCCTGCATTCCTCTAAATATCTCTTTGGTTAGTGCTCGTGGTTTACCAGTGAGTTTAGCACGCATCCAGTCTAATACACTCAAAAAACTACCCAACCAATTTGGTAAAGCTTTAGTGGCCGTTTTACGCCCCAATAGCTCAGAAACTAGATCAAATAAATCCTTGTAGGTCCAATTTTCAGCAGATATCAAGAAACGTTCTGCACTGATGTCACTTTCCATCAAAGCAATAGCAATTTTTGCAACATCACGTACATCAACAAAGCCTGTTTTTCCTTCTGGATAATAGCCACGTTCCTTTTCTATTTGGCTCAATAGATTATTGGTGCCCACCCCCCAGTATCCAGCTCCCATAATCATAGACGGATTGATAATAACTGCATTAAGTCCTTCCTCTATTCCACGCCAAACTTCACATTCTGCCTTGAATTTACTTATTGCATACCCCGTATTGTACTTAGAATTTTCCCATTCTGATTTTTCAGTCATATGTATACGGTTTTCCTTATGCCCCAAAGCAGCAATAGAACTTACTTGTAAGAACTTTTCAATTCCTACATAAAGTGCAGCATTCACTATATTAGCAGTACCTTCAGTATTCACCTTTAGCATCTGGTCTAAGCTATCAGGCGCAAAGGAAATCATAGCTGCCGCATGGTATACATGATCTATATCAACCAATATTTTTTCTAAAAAAGAAGAATCCAATAAACTTCCTTCTACCCATTCTACCTGCTCTCCAAACCGTTCCACTAGCCCCATAGGACTTGTCTTTCGTTTCAATGCTCGCACTTGATAGCCTTTCTCTAATAAATAGGCAATCAAATATGCTCCTACAAAACCTGTTCCTCCTGTAATAAAGACTTTTTTCATACCCACTACACATTTTTATTTTAACTAAGACACAAACAATAACGTTTTTTAAAAGTAGCTCTGTCTCAACTCCCAAGTACTTATCTATCATTCTAAAGACTTGTTTTTGGAAGCACAGCTATCTTAGACAGCCTCAGAATTATCCATTATTCCTAGATTATTCACCTTGATATAATCCAAATTCTTTACCTCTTCAATTATTAACAAAAGTTTCTAACAAAATGCTTACTATTCTTAAGAATAATGTATAAATTGATTTTACGACTTTCACGATTAACAGCGACATAAGTAGCTCGAAGTGCTAAAATAACTTTTTGATTTAATAAGTTATTCACCATATGTCCCTCAAATAATTTTTCTTTGCAGAAAAGTGATAAAAAATAACCCATATTATGGCAATCAGTAAGTTTCAGAAAACAAAAATATTAGCAACTATAGGTCCTGCCTCTAACAATTATTCTACCCTTTTAGAGCTGGTTCGAGCAGGGGTTGATGCTTTTCGTCTTAATTTCTCTCATGGAACACATGAAGATCACCTACAGGTTTTCAACTATATTCAATATATTAATAAAAAATACAAAACGAATATTAGTATTATTGCGGATTTACAAGGTCCCAAACTACGGGTTGGTGAAATAGAAGGTGGAAAAATCAAGCTCAACCAAGGAGATCGGTTAGTTTTTGTTAATAAAAAATGTATAGGTACCAAAGATGGTATTTATATGAGCTACGAAAACTTCCCTCAAGATGTGAAAGTAGGTGAAAAGGTATTGATTGACGATGGAAAAGTTGAATTATTGGTCAAGAAAACCAATCATAAAGATACTGTTGAACTTGAGGTACTCTATGGAGAGAGTTTGTCGTCTAGGAAAGGGGTAAATCTGCCTGATACAGATATCTCTTTGCCTTCATTGACCGAAAAAGACAAAAAAGATCTAGATTTTATCTTGCAACATCCTTTCAATTGGATTGCATTATCTTTTGTGCGTCGAGGAAAAGATATTCTAGACCTACGCAAACGCATCAAAACCAAAAAGCATCCTGCACGCATTATTGCAAAAATTGAAAAACCTGAAGCAATTACTAATTTGGATGATATTATCGAAGCTGCAGATGGTGTAATGGTGGCACGTGGTGACTTGGGTGTAGAAGTACCTATGGAAAAGCTTCCTATGTTGCAGAAAGACATCATTAATCGTTGCATTCACAATGCAAAACCCGTAATTGTAGCAACTCAGATGATGGATAGTATGATCAAAAATCCAACACCTACCCGTGCAGAGATTATCGATGTAGCTAATGCAGTATTAGATGGTACGGATACCGTAATGTTGAGTGGAGAAACAGCTGTTGGGGCACATCCTGTTAAAGTTGTAGAGGCTATGAACAAGATCATTGCACAAGCTGAGCAGCAAGACAGCATTTACTACAAGCGTTTGACACCTTCACAAGAGTCGGAATCCTTCTTGTCGGATGCAATTTGCTACAATGCTTGCCGAATTGCAAGACAAGTGGGGGCTAAAACCATAATCGGGATGACTAAATCGGGGTATACAGGCTATATGGTATCTAGTTACCGTCCACAGTCTGATATCATGGTCTTCTCATCGGATGAACATATGCTACGCACACTGAATTTGGTTTGGGGATTGCGTGGTTTCTATTATGATAAGTTTACGAGTACAGATGCAACTATCCATGATGTGCAACAGATCTTGAAAAAGCGTGGTTTGCTCAAAAATGGTGATGTTGTAGTCAATACGGGAAGTATGCCACTGCAAATGCGCAAGAAGACGAATATGCTTAAGGTTTCTATTATTGATTAGGAATTAGAATTAGTGTGCATTGGGAGTGAGTGTGCATTGGGCTGACTCCCAATGCTATTGAATGTGTCGTCCTTTCAGGACTCAGAAAATAATGAAATAACTTATAATGATAATAATAGAATTTATTCCTAAAACTGAAGAGCATAGATAAAACTGATACTTCTTTACCGGAGCATGAGTGTAATCCATTATTTCAAAACTTGATCATAAGTCTTTGGGATTTAGATGATCAATATGACCATTTAGGTAATTATAAAAAGGAAATGTGGGGAGCAATTGGAATTGGAGATCAAAGGTATTATGAAAGTATTAAAGCAATCTATAAATAACATGAGTCCTGAAGGGACGATAGATTAGTCAGCATTGGGAGTCAGCCCAATGCTCACATTAACTCCCAATGCTCCAAAAACACAAAAGCCTCATTGATCGTACTTGATCAATGAGGCTTTTAGCTATTGTAGCACATTATTAGACATTTTATAAGAGGTCAAACAATTGTGTACAAAGCAAAAATTAAAAAATCAACGAACTATTAATTACATAGACTGAATAATATCATACTTAGTAATAATATGATTCACCCCAGCTTTATCTTTTGCGATAACCGCAGGAATCTTTTTGCTAATAAACTGATTCAAGCGAGAAATTGGCGTATCTTCCTTAATCATCGGGAAAGGCTCTTCCATAATATCTTGAACCTTAGCTGCTGAATTCTCCAGTGGATTGCTCAACAAACAAGTCAACACCTTATTTTCAGTCAAGGATCCTACAATAGTTTCCCCATCCAAAACAGGCATTTGAGAAATATCATTAGCCTTCATCAACTGTAAAGCTTCACGTACATTTTCCTTTGCTTGGATTGCGAAAAAGTCTTTTGCTTTCTTCTTAGCAATGATATCTTTTACGCTCATATCTTCATCCAAAAACTGATTGTAACGCATCCACTCATCATTGAACATCTTACCTACATAACGACTTGCATGATCATGGAAAAGCACCACTACTACATCGTCCTCCGTCAACTGATCTGCCAATTGGCAAATACCAGCTACAGCTGAACCTGCTGAATTACCTACTAAGATACCTTCTTGTCTTGCCAATTCACGCGTCATTACTGCAGCATCCTTATCTGTTACCTTCTCAAATAAATCAATCGTATCAAAATCTACATTCTTAGGTAAGATATCCTCTCCAATACCTTCAGTAATATAGGGATAGATCTCTTTCTCGTCAAAAATACCAGTTTCATGGTATTTTTTGAAAACAGAACCATAAGTATCAATTCCCCAAATCTTGATATCTGGATTTTTTTCTTTCAAATAACGACCTACACCAGAGATCGTTCCACCTGTTCCTACCCCCACTACAAAGTGTGTAATTTTACCCTCTGTTTGTTCCCAAATCTCAGGCCCTGTACTTTCGTAGTGTGCTAATCTGTTCGATAAGTTATCATACTGATTACACCAATAAGAATTTGGAATTTCGTTATTTAAGCGCTCTGCAACAGAATAATAAGAACGAGGATCCTCAGGTGTAACATTCGTTGGGCAAACAATCACTTCTGCACCAACTGCTTTTAACATATCAATCTTTTCCTTGGATTGCTTATCACTTGTTGTAAAAATACATTTATAACCTTTAACGACTGCTGCAATTGCTATCCCCATTCCAGTATTTCCAGAAGTACATTCAATGATAGTTCCACCTGGTTTTAAGTTACCATTAGCCTCTGCATCTTCTACCATTTTCAATGCCATTCTATCCTTTACAGAATTACCAGGATTTGTAGTTTCTACCTTAGCCAAAACTGTAGCAGGCACATTAGCTACTACTCGATTCAATTTAACTAAAGGAGTATTTCCAATAGTTTCTAGGATGTTGTTGTAATACTTAGCCATAAGTTGGTTAAAAATTTAAAAACTCCGCAAGAATAATGGAGTTTTCTGTCTAGGAGATAGCGAATAATTATTCCTAGACATTACATTAATTTGATTTTGTTGTTGTACACGTAGATCGTTAACTCTTTTGTCTGATAATATAACACTATTATTGACCAAGAGATTAAAATATACTGCGAATATAGCTAAAATTATATGAAGAATAAGCCTTAAAATCCTGCTGATCGTACACCTCAAATATTCGCTCACTCGAATCATTGTAGCGAACCTAAAATAATTAATGGTTTGCATTGAGCAATGCAAAAAAAGATTTGGACTTACTCACGGATATACATAATAAAAGCGGTTAACCTAGAGGCTAACCGCTTTTGTCTTTGACCAATTTCTTGTTAAAAAATAATGCTTATGCAATACTTTTTTTCAAAGAATAGTCTATTCGTCCCACCATACAGGAATAACCAAGTTTGCCTGTACAGTATATGCAGTTGGTGCATTGCTGTTGTAATCCAACTCAGACTGAGGAGTTAACAAACGTCTTGGAATGTCAATAGTTGCACGAGGGTCAGCAGTCAAAGTTGGGAAGTTAGTTCTTCTCCAATCAGACCATACCTCTGGTTGCGTAAACATAGCAATATACTTTTGCTCCATAATTCTCTCCAAAGTAATTGTAGCATCCGTTTCGCTTGCATGATTTGTTACATAGGTTGCATCAGGAGCAGTACCTGTAGATTGTGTAATATGTGTGATAACTGCATCATTATATGCTGTTGCCGCACGAGTGTTATCACCTGCACGCAAAGCAGCTTCTGCCTCAATAAACTTAGCCTCAGCATAAGTTACCAAAGGTAAAGAAGAACCTGTAGCTGCAATTCCTGTACTTGTATTAATAGGAGAAGTTGTATTATCCGTAGAACCTAATGGTGTACCAACATAAGTACCCGTTGCAGAAGTATCTGCATAATAAGATAAACGAGGATCATTCTTCGTATCTAACATAGAAATAAAGAAATCTCCCATTTGCATATATCCTGCACGATCTTGCTGGAATGCATACCACTGATTCAATTCATTGACAGCTGTTCCAAATACAGCATTCATATCAGCAGTTGTACCTAAACCTGCTGCAGTTGCTGCGTCAATACTAGCTAAAGCACTAGTTGCAGAACCAGAGGCATCACGCTTACTCAAACGATTGTAATAACGTGCTTTTAGGATATGTGCTGTTACAATCCATGCATTCACATCACCACCAAAAGATAAATCATCTGAACTTGGAATTAATACATTGGCATCAGCTGAAGTAGATAAGTCAATAATAGCACTATCTAAAGTAGCCTGAATATCATTTAAGATACTTTCTTGACTATCAAATGCAGGGCTAAATGCAGTTTCTCCTTGTAAACCTTGTAAAGCTTCACTGTTTGGAACATCTCCCCAATAATCTGTTGCTAAACCTAAAGACATTGCCTTGAGGATTCTAGCCATTCCTCTATAATGTGGATTCTCATTACCAGCTTCGCTCATTAATGTCTGTGCATTATTCATACAAGCACTATACAATGATTCCCACTCATTTACATTATCTCCAGATAGGATATTATATTCTGCAATTTCTTGGAACTGAGATTCTGCTCCTGCAGATTGTTGTGTTAATACAGAAGCCATACGAGCTAACTGTCCTGTGTAGGCATTATATACAGCTACTTGAGTATAAGTCAGCAATAAAGCTGGCGTTGCATTCTCAGGACTATTAGGAGAAGTCTCAAAACCGTCTACAAATTTTCCACAACCACTGAAAAACAAGAGTGCTCCTGCTAAGAAATATAATGATAATTTTTTCATAAAAATTTTAATTTTATATAGATAGCTTGTTGATTTTTTTGATTGAATTCAGAGGTGTTTTTTACCTAAAAATCAACAAGCTAGACTTACATACTATAGATATTAATAATTGGATGATTAGAATTTAGCTCTTAAACCAACAATGAAAGACATTGTACTTGGCATATTAAAGTAATCAAAACCATTTACGTTAGAACCTGCACCAGTTAAACTTGTCTCAGGATCAACACCAGGATATTTAGTGCTCAACCATAAGTTACGACCAGTGAAGTAAAGGTTCAAACCTTGAATAAACTTAGTTCCTTTCAACAATTTAGCAGGGAAATCATAGCTTACTGTCAACTCACGTAAACGTACCCAAGAACCATCATAGATAGCTTCTTCAGTTGCACCAAAGTCACCTTTGTAGTATGTATAGTATTCAAACGGAGATACTTGAATATCATTAGTAGTACCAGAAGTTACAGGTTTACCTTCAGCATCAACTACAGCATTTCCTTGATCATCAACATCTTGCTTAACACCAGGAATTACTAAAGGAGTAGAACGATCATCAGCAGAAGCTTGTGTACGACCTAAACGGTTCAAACGAGCATAAGTACCAGCCCATAAATCACCGCCTCTACGAATGTCTAATAATGCGCTAATAGATACACCGTAGAAAGAGAATGTGTTACGGATACCCATTGTCCAATCTGGGAAAGGATTTCCTACATTACCACGCTCACCTTCGATTGGTAAACCAGTAGGATCAATAATCAAGTTGTTGTTGGCATCACGCTCCCACTTGGTAGCATATAATGCACCATAAGGATCACCTACAATTGCATAAGAACCGATAGAAGAGAATGCAGATTCAATATTAATTTCTTCTACACCTTCAGATAATTCTAGAACTTCGTTTCTATTCATAGTGAAGTTCAAGTTCAAGTTCCAGTTGAATTTCTTGAACTTAAGTACATCACCGCTTGCCAATAATTCGATACCTTGGTTAACCATTTTACCTACATTAGCATTGAAAAACTCAAAACCAGAAGTAGCAGCAATAGGACGTTGTACTAATAATTGACTACTCAACTGACGGTAGTAAGTAACATCTAAGTTGATACGACCATTCAAGAAACGTAAGTCTAAACCAGCTTCAATAGAAGTCTTCAACTCTGGTAATAAATCAGGGTTACCCAATACAGTGCTGTATCCAAATCCATTTTGACCTTGATAAGGGAAGCTCAAACCAGAAGTAAATCCATCTGTCAAGAAAGGTTGTGTAAAGTAAGTTCTAGAAGAATATACAGGTGGCTCCAAACCAGCTTGTGCAAATGCCACACGTAGCTTACCAAATGAGAAGATTTTGTTTTGAGGAATCAACTCAGAGAATACAAATGAAGCACTCGCTGATGGATAGAAGAATCCATTTTTTCTTTTCTCTGCTCCAAACGTAGAAGCCCAGTCCTGACGACCAGCTACGTTCAAGTAGATCATACTCTTATAACCAAAGTTCACATCAAAAAACAAACCAGCTAAACGTCTAACTGCTTTTGATTCACTTGCATATAAGTTAGATGCATTCGATAAGTTATAGAAGTTAGGAATAGTCAATACACTACCTCTAGCAAAAAGATCTTCATCAGAACGGTGGTTTAGGTTGCTACCCAAAGTTACTCCTACGAAAATATTTTCACCGATATTCTTTTCTCCAGTAATCAATAGATCAGAGTTGATCTCTAAACGACGTAAAGTGTTTTCCCAAACCTCACCATCTAATGTACTAGGCTCCCAAGAACCAATTGCAAAAATCTGCTTTCTGTAGTCAGAATAAGTATCTGCACCTAAACGATAAGTAATACCTAAATCAAAAGGCTTATTTTCCCAGTTAGCAAAAGGATGCGCACTTAGAGTTAAACCTCCAGTCAAACGGTTTACCTTGTTGATTTGCGTATTGTTGTAAGCAGACCACAAAGGATTATCGTATGCAATAAAATAATTGTAAGGAGTTCCATCTGCATTATCATAACCGTTTGGACCATCACCACCTAATGGATTGAAGCTAGCTGGCATACGAGTTAATGATAACATTACACCTGCTAAGTTACTACCATTCTGTGCACGATCACCAAAGTTATTTGCATAAGAAGCATTAGCAGATACAGTAAAGATCTTAGACCCTAATTGAGCATTCAATCTCAATGTATTTCTGTTCATTCTTGTGTTTGGTACTACCCCATCAATAGAAGAGTTACCATAAGATAAACGGAAGTTAGAGAACTGATTTCCTCCTGAAATAGATAAGTTATTGTTGAAGCTTACTGCAGTTTTAAAGTAATCTCCAATATTATCATAAGTCTGTAGACCAAAGGTATCAGAACCAATACGAGGTCCCCAGCTATTTGCTGTACCTATAGATCCATCTAAACCATAAGTGGTGTATGCACCATTTTCATCTACAGAAGTTCTAGTTGCATCTGTCCAGTCACCTCCACCAGAACCTTGAGCAAAAGTTGATTGTAATTCAGGCATTTTGTTGATCTGAGAAATGTCAACATTAGAGCTAAAGTTTACATCAAAGCCCTTCTTGCCCTTCACATTTTTACCTTTCTTGGTTGTAATGATTAGAACACCCGCAGCAGCACGTGTACCATAAAGAGCCGCACCTGCAGGACCTTTTAATACAGTCATACTTTCAATATCATCAGGATTCAAATCGAAACCACGGTTACCATTATTTACACCAGCTAAGTTTCCGTTAAAAGGATAATCCCCAGCAACACTACCTAAAGTTTGGTTGTCATAAGGTACTCCATCTACGATAACTAATGGTTGGTTTTCACCAGTAAAGGAACTGTTACCTCTCAACAAGATCTTGGAAGAAGCACCAGGTGTACCTCCTGATCCAATTACTTGTACACCAGCTACTTTACCTGCAAGTCCTTGTACAAAGTTATTTTCTCCAGAACCTGCAATTTCATCTCCACCTACTTCAGTGGCACTATATCCCAAAGATTTTTCGTCTCTAGAGATTCCTAATGCTGTTACTACAACATCATCAATAGCTAATCCTTCTATCATAGTTACGTTGACAATATTGTCTACACTCAATACAACTTCTTGAGTAGTATAACCTGTGAAGGAGAAATTAAGTGTATTGAAGGATTCTGGTACTTCAAGTTCATAATTTCCATCCAGATCGGATACTGTTCCAATGATCGGATCAGAACCTTTAATGGTAACGCTAGCACCAGGAAGTGTTTCTCCAGCTTCGTCTGTAACGGTACCTGTAACGGTACGCTGGCCAAAAACCGTCCCTACTGCCAACAATAATGTTAGTAAGATTAGATTTAAGTTCTTCATAAAATCGCAATTTGTAATGAATGTAATGTTTATGTTAACTAATCTGGTATTTATCGAACATTATACACAGAAAACAGTTAACATTTTTTTAACTAAAGTTAATATAAAAAGAGCATTTCAATTACTTGAAATGTGTGTTTTTTCTATAATTTTTAATACTATGGATGTGTGAATTTGGGGGTACTATCAATTCAATTTCAATTGAATACAAAATGAACTGTTTTTAATATAAATAGAGAGTGATATTGGATATGTATAGAGGGTGTTTTTATTTGACGTCTTAAATATAAAACTTTTTTTGATTAGTAGATAAGATTCTTGTTAATTATTGTTAATTATTACTAGAATTGATTAATTCTAAATTAAGGTGAAGAATTCATTTTGTAGCGTTTTTTGCGATTTTGTATTCTACAAAAGTCTTCTAAGACTACCTTTTGTCCATTCAACTGAGTAGTTGATGTCTTGGTGAGAAACGAAGAGGATTTTTTACGGTAAAAATGGTTAAAAATCACCTTCACCAGATCAAATTCATTAATTTAACTGCGTTGAGCTCTTCGAGGTTTGTCTACTTAACCACCTTTTTTGTTGTTGATAGCGCTGTTATTAACTTAAACCACGTAGTTTTCAGCGAAGCTAAAAATTAAACAATCAATGAACTACACTAAGAAGTTGTTTAAAACAACAACTGAATTTCTGCATTAAATCTAATTCTTAAACAACTTCTAATTTAAGATACTTTCCAAAAAAAATCAGCGCATAAAGCACAAATATTTATACATGGTCATTTGTACATTGTATGTTCATATAATGAATAAACATGAAGATTAAAACCTGCAGAGTCTTTGATTTTTCCTCCGTTCTTTTTAATCTAGTTTTTATACCTAATAAAAAAGTTTTACAAAAAACCTTAATTACTTATATTACAAATCAATTAATCTGCAGAAATATGATATGCTCATTATTCGAGCCTAGAAGAACTTACTACTACTGAAAGATAAAGAACCCAGTTCTATTTGGATTGTTCTCGAACGTGATTGACAGTTATAGTAAGGCCTTGCTGAAAATCAAATAGAGGATTATAGCCCAAAAGTGTTTGTGCCTTACTGATATCAGCCATTGAATCACGAATATCGCCTGCTCTTTCCTCTCTAAAGGTAGGTTGCTTATCTACTCCTACCGCTTTTCGGATTCCTTCGAATAATTCACACACCGAATAACGTCCACCACAACCTACATTATAAACCTGATTATAAGCCGCTGTATTTTGAGTTAGCATTGCCTTGAGGTTGACTTGAACTACGTTTTCAACAAAGGTAAAATCGCGCGTTTGTAGACCATCTCCATTAATATAAGCAACCTTATCATGGAGACATGCATCTATGAATAATGGGATCACTGCAGCATAAGCCCCCTTGGGACTTTGACGAGGTCCAAAAACATTGAAATAGCGAAAACCAATAAATTCCATCTGATATAAATCGCCAAAATTCTTGGCAAACAATTCATTGCTCAGTTTGGTAATTGCATAAGGCGAGAGCGGTTGACCAATTTTATGTTCTACCTTAGGTAAGGCTTTTTCGTCTCCATAGACCGAAGAAGAAGAGGCATAAATAAAACGCTTGATCCCTTTTTGCTGTGCCGCATAAACCATATTCACAAAACTATCTACATTATGCTGAGTAGTTGCATAGGGTTGTTGGATTGAACGCGGAACAGATCCCAGGGCAGCTTGATGGTTAACTATATCTATATCTTCACAAACAGCAAGACAAGTTTCTAAATCTCTCAGATCCCCTTGTATAAACTCAAAATTAGGATATGCTTGAAAGGCGCGTAAATTTTCGGCAAAACCTGTGAGTAAGTTATCAACTACACGTACTTTTTGAGCACCATATTTTAGTAAATACTCAACAATATTTGACCCAATAAAGCCAGCTCCCCCTGTGATTAGAAAACTTTTGTCCGCGATGCTATCTTGGTGATATGGAGTTTGATACATGTTTCCTTGAGATTAAAACTAAAACAATGAAATGATTTTTCTGCCACAAATATAGTAAAGTTCAGAAAAGAAGTTATTGAAAACAGAAATTTCAACTTGTACTTTCCCATTTAAAAAAGGATAGTAGTAAAAGTTTAATAATTAGATGCTATATTTGCGATCATCTCAAAAAATTGATTGTCACCACATAAGTAAAATGATAAAATAAGTCCATGGGTAATAAGACAGAACGGATTCATAGCTTAGATGCGCTTAGAGCAATCATGATGTTATTAGGTATTATTCTGCATGCTGCCATTACTTACACAACAGAGAGTCAAGGTAGAGCTTGGCCACTCAAAGATCCTAATTCTACAGATCCTAATATGGATATTCTAATAGAATATATACATAGTTTTCGGATGCCTATTTTCTTTATTGTTGCAGGTTTCTTTGCTGCTCTACTCTATTACGAACGCTCCCCTAGGAAGATGCTAAAAAATCGATTTAAGCGGATTTTGCTGCCTTTTGTTGTTTTTGTGTTTTTGCTTTGGCCTACTTTGGGTGGGAGTTTCTTGTACACCTTCAAGGCATTCACAGGTGGTCCACCACCTCAAGCACCTTCTGAAGGATTTAGTCTCATGATGTTAGTTCCTATAAGTACCTTTCACTTATGGTTCTTGTATTATCTGATCATGATTAGTACAATAGGATTTATTCTCGCTAAGCTTGTTGGATTAGTTCCCAAGCTAGGTCAATGGATCTCCACAGTTTTTAATATAATCATCAACAATGCTCTACTTAAAATTCTTTTGGGAATCACCATGCTTTTTACCTTACTAAGTATCATTGAAGAACAATGGATTCCAACTTCTGCTAAGTGGATAGTAAACTGGAAAGTCCTGCTATTCTACACAATGATGTATCTGACAGGTTGGATCTTATTCAAGTCTAAACAATATTTACATACTTTTATACAATATGATTGGTTGCTTGTATTTGGAGGTATCCTAGCTATGTTTGTAAGTTCTATTGAATATAACTATATCTGGTTGGGGCGACTCTTTAGTGCAATGAGTATTTGCTTGAGTGTTTTTGGAATCACAGGTTTATTCATTCGTTATTGTTCCAAACATTCTGCTCAAATGCGTTATATCTCAGATGCTTCTTATTGGGTGTATCTCATTCATTTACCACTGACTATTTTTATTCCAGGTCTGTTGGCAGATCTAGCTATTCCAGCAGTGCTCAAGTTTATGATTGTAGTGATTATCACCACTATTATTACCTTTGTAACTTATCATTATTGGGTGCGTGCTACTTTTATCGGAAAGTTTCTGAATGGGCGGAAGTATCCTAGAAAGCCTGTAGCTAGGGTTAAAGCATTGGGCTAAATCCCAATCGGTCTACTATCTAATAAGATACTGTCTAAAAAGGTAAAATTAAACCGAGAGAATCAAAAGATTATTTGGCGAGGGAATGAATTAGCTGCGCTGAGCCTTTCCCTTGCAACAAAAAAAGCGAAGCCAATATTATTTGGGCTTCGCTTTTTTTGAGCTGTCTATCAACCTTTATTTCTTTTTCAATAAGACAAAATAACCTGCCATATCTTTCCCTTCTCCTTGCTTTATCTCTGCAATTTCATGTGTCAAACCCTTGAAGTTTTTACCTTGAATTTCTTTCAGATGATACCTCAAAGTACTGGTCAAATTATCACAAACTTGCTCAACCGTTCCTCTATTAAAAGAATATGGTTTTCTGAACGAGCATCTAAACACTAGATGGTTGGCTTCTGTTTGGGCAATTCGCTCAGCCATTTCCTTTTTCTCCTTTTCAAAATCATTTAACATAATTCCACCAAATTCAGTCTCATACCTTTTCTCAAATTTACTGTATATACCAAAAGTACCCGCAAGTGTATAAGCATGATCTAATTGGAGTGCAATTTTTTGCATGGATATAGGATGATTTAGATCCTGTTTGTCTATATTTTTATCCTTGAATTCTTGCTTCATATTACTTTCTATAGTGTGTTTGTGTGTAATGAGCATAAATATATTTCTCAGGCAAAAGCTTTTTATATTCCTCTTCCTTCTGTCGATCAGATAAAATATTATCCTCGTCTCTTATATAAGAATAGAGCTGTTTTCCTGTAGTATCAAACACAGTCATTCTTCGAAGTGTATATCCTTCATTATTCAAATCTACAGAATCAAGTTGAGGTATTGGGTTAGCCAATTCAGATTTATGAATTTGATCCATAAGTTTCTGATCGAAGGCCACTAGACTAGATTCATTATTCATATAAGCCTTCAAAAATACAGTCTGTGAATAATCATTACTTCTACAACGATGATGTGTTTCTAAAACAGCCAAAGTATCAGTTGAGATAAAGTCTAATCCATAAAAAGTATCATTAGGCACAAGGAAGGTAATATCTGTGATGAGTGAAGTGCTTTCCTCTTTATTTCTATGCTCATGTTCATATTCAATTACCCCCCTATATTTTAAGTCTGGGTATCTTCTATACTCTGGGTTATAAGTATAATGAGTTGAATAAGAATTTGCTTCACTAGCAATCCATTCCCTCAATTTTGTAATCATTTTTCCTTTCCAAGCTGTATCTCGTTCTACGATAACTGTTTCATATTCCTGTTCCTCTTTTTCTGTTGTTGCTAAATTTGAACAAGCACAAAACATCAAAAAACTTAATACGATGGCAGCAAAAGCATAAAATTGCTTTGCTATTTTTGGGTCTATTTTCATTGTAATGCCTCCTTTAATTTGGTTTTTAGACTGTCAATTCTTTTCATACTCTGTTCTATTTCTTCAAAGGATTTTTTGAGCTCTTCATTTCCTTTTTCATTGAGTTTAGCTCTGAATTTAGCTGCTTCTTCCGCATCCTTTTTCTCTTCAAACTCCTCATACCGAAGTGGTCTAAAAAGATCTGCATATACAAAAAGTTGAACCGCCAAATCAGGATGCTCTTTTACATAGCGCGAGTTGATATGATAAGGTCCTGCTAAGTCAAACCTGCGATATAAACTCATATTTCCACACAAAAATGAATCACGATTTCCATCCAAATCTAAGGTCTCAAACGCTGCATTTAGATATCGGTATTGTTCCTGTCTACAAGCTATTGCATTCTTGTCTATCCATTCGGTAGAAGGATCAACTTCAAAATTATTAGTCGCCAAGAGCTTAGCCTGTTCATTGCTTAGTTTATACTTTGGGCTGCTATTCAATCTTACTCCATTGGTACTAGAAACCGTTTCGCCATCCTTCGTCAAAATTTCATGTTCTAATACATGACTATAAGATTCTAAAAAATATTCCTTTTCTAATTTAGGAATATCGGCCAGTGTAGATACCTTGTTCACCTCTTCTTTGGGAACTAAAAATTCCTGCCTTACGTTTTTTGTACGTTGCTTGATCTGCCCACCTCGCTTTGTCCATACAGCTTCCTTATTTGCTACAGCTTGAGCCTCATAATTGGTTAACTTCTTTGGAGTGGTGTTTTTGTTTCCACTACAAGAAAGCAATAGAAAACTGCTTATATAGCAATATATAACTAATCGAATTTTATGTAAAAAAGTCATAATAATTGGCGTTGAGAATTTTTAATTGGACTTGGAACATATTTAATTCATACTTCCACGGACATGCACGTTCTCTATTCCTAAAAACTCTTCAATCTTATGTTCTATATAGATCGCATCATTAGCTTCTCGAACCTGTTGCAAGAGTACATGAATTTGATCATTATCATCTACATACATTAGAGAATGATAGGTATGTGTATAATCTCCACCTAAAACCTTTTTCTCGCAATAAAATTGCTTGACATTTTTGATAAATAACTTTTTGGACTTCCCAAAACGATTGGAGCGTTTTTTATGAATATACATCTGTTGTTTGTTGATAATCAAAATATCATCCCCAAAAAAAGTTCTAAATATCCAAATACTGATTAGCAAGACCAATAGAAAAACCCCTCCAGGTACAACAATATGATTCATTAAATCATCTACATTGGCTTCTAATCTATTGTTGTGAACTCGATTAAAACCTGCTAATTTTACTTCTAGTTCTGATGGGTTAAGATCACGAACCGCCCCAACTTGTTGGATACTGTCAAGCATAAAAACCAAGCGTTGCTTTCGCTGTTTGAGTTGCTGCAGTTCCTGTTGAGCAGCTTCTAAAGTCAGTTCCTTACCAGCGACAGAAACTGTTCCAAATGCCTCTCTTGAGCTTACACTCAACTCTGCTAAACTAATGTTCATATCTATTCCATCCGCCTCCCACTCAATATCTTCTCTAAATTTGGCATCCTCTTTACGATGTTGAGCTTGTATTTTTTCAACCTCTACAGTGCGTTTAGCCTCATAAGCCGCTTTTCTGTCCTTACTAATATTCATGTAAGCATAAGCATTACTTCCTGCATAATAAGCTGCCCCAATGAATATGAGCCCAAATACAATAATAGTTAGATAATTCTTGGCCTTGTAAGTAATCATCAACTCATTAGCCTTCTGCTTAACAAATACATTATTGGGTTTTAGAACGATTTCTTTCTTGGGTGAAGTTCCAGACATGGTCTTGATGTGTTTTGTATGATAAAAAATATGCCTCTTCTTGCTGTTGCTCATCCATAAATATTTAAGTAACAGTCTGAATGTTCTCGTAGTTATCTTCAGCTGATTTTAAGCCATGTTCTGCTCATTGAATCTGACTAAAATCATTCTCAATCTATTCTACGATTACTTTTGGCTCCTTACTTAGTACAATGTAAAATAAATAAATTTATATTTTGTATATTGAGTAAAAATACTCAATATGAAAAAAGAACATATCAAG
>JAKVCT010000068.1 GCA_022448995.1 Saprospiraceae bacterium | reverse complement strand
TGCAAAAACAATTGCAACTCCTGCCTCCAAAGCAATACCCGTAAACCCTAATAGAGCTCCTGCTATCATTAGTGGTAATATATTTGGAATCAAGGCAACAAGCACCATTTTTAGATTTCGATACAACAATGCCATTAAGATACTAATGACAAGAATCGCAAAGCCCAATCCTTGTAAGAGTGAATCTCGCATGTAGATCGAATTCCGATCTACAATAACACCTGTTCCTGTTTGTCTAAACCTAACGACAGAGTCATCTATATTTGCTGCAATCCAATTATCAATAGTCCCCACCACAGAACGAATACTATCTGCGCCTACATCTAATACTCTTGCAGATATACGAGTGTAACGCCCGTCTTTGCTAATCATTCGGCCTGTCATTGCATTATCCTTGAACAATCGTTTAGCCTTTTTGCGGTACTTCTTAAATTTCTTTTCAGTAGGTGGTAATTTGTATTCCTCCATCAAGTCTCCATTGAAAGCTTGGTTCAAGCTTCTATCTAAAGTGGTAATAGATAAAACCGATTGAATTTCTTCTCGACTACTCAAATAATCTTCCAATTTAGCCATTTCTTGCATTACCTTATAATCACTCACTTTGTAATCACCTTGCAACTCTACAGCAACTTCTAATGGACGAAAACCACTCAATTGCTGCTCAAAAAACTGAAAATCCTCTGTTACTTTTTCTCCTCTAGGCAGCATATCTCCCAAACGATTATTGGTAGTTACAAGACTAATTCCCACACTACATACAGCAATTAAGATGGCCCCTCCTAGCACAATAGGCTTGGGATATTTTCGTGTAAGGTTATGTATCCAATGCATAAAACCGCCCCAAATTTCTCGACGATTATCCAATTTCATAATCTGTTCCTTACGGAATAATGCTAGCATGACTGTTGTAAATGTCATTACACTCACATAGGCAATCATCACTCCCAAAGCTGCGTTCACCCCAAACTTCTGAATAGGAACAACCCTACTAGTAATTAGTGATAAAAAGCCAATAGCAGTAGTTGCTGAAGTGAGGAAAATAGACATTCCAATCTCTCGAATAGTAATCTGAATAGCCTCAAATTTTTCCCTACCTCGTTTGAGTTCATCCACATATTTAGACATCACATGTACTACATCTGAAGTCCCTACTATGATCATAATAATCGGATACAACATTGCCATTGTATCCAACTCTCGTCCTAAGAGTCCTAAGGCTCCTACAAAGAGAATCAAGCCAATACCAATAGATATAACAGCTACAAATATTCCCCAGAATCGTCTAAATATCAAGAACATCACAATCAGAATGAGAATCATAGAGACTATCGTAGAAAAGAGAAATTCATAGATTTGTATCTCCACTAAGCGCACCTGAAAGTTGGCAGGCCCTAGAATATGATATTCTTCAAAATCGTATTGATTATCTAAAATATCATGCAGGGTATAAATTAGTTTTTTTGCTACTTCTTGAGTCGTTTCAGTATGTGTTTTTGCTGTGAGCACCAGTGTTTTTCCGTCGGTAGAAATAAGCGAATTCACAAAACGTTCGTCCGCTAAAATCCGCTCACGATCTGCTTCGTATTTATCGGGTTCATCAATATGAATGGCAGGAACAGTTGTAAAACCCATGATAGGCACCCATTGTGGGTATTGTACCTGGAGTACAGATTGGACACTAACAATAGGATGGATGTGCAAAACAGAATCTGTCTTCCCCTCTTCTTGATGGTAACGGTAAACCTGATTATCAAAAGTGTCTTGAGCTATGAGTTTTTTGACAGAAAAGTGAACTCTACGAAAATCTTTGGAAAAACGCTCTACTTCTTTTAGAAAAGATTGATCAAAAACACCTTCTTCCCTACTAATAGCAATCATCAAAAAGTTATCGTCAGGCTCAAACTTTTCCTTAAATTCATTAAAAAAAGCTAAGTCTGGATCTCCTTTTGGAAAGAAATCTTCTAAATCAAACCTAAATTCTACTCTTGTTATAGCTAAAAAAACACCTAATACAGATAGAATTATAATACTAAAAATTACTGTCTTGGGATACTTAATAAAACGCATCATGCTGCAACTGCTTACTTTCCGCTTGTGAATAAATTTTCAACCTAAACTGGAAACAGCATTTTGGCACTTTAGTTCTCTAGTTTGATGTATTGTAGTATTTTATTTGATAGAATCCTTAGTACTTCTAATGGTACTGTAAATATATAAAAACTGACTATCAATAGATTACTATCCCTATTGCCTTGTATCATCATACAAAATCTTTGATATAGCACTAGGATCTTAGACTTTTTTTGTACTTTCAATTGAATACATGCTATTCTTAGGAATAGTTTTGTAGACAATCCTATTCTTAATAAACTCTACATAAAAGAATTTTCTGAAAATATTATGGCAAAGAGTAAACCTAAATTTTATGTTGTTTGGGTAGGTCGCCAAACAGGGATTTTCAAAACTTGGGCAGAATGCCAAAAGCAAATTAGTGGTTTTGAAGGTGCCAAGTACAAGTCCTTCAAATCCGAAGCCGAAGCTAAAGAGGCTTTTTCTGGTATGCACCATGATTATATTGGAGCAGGTGCAAGTAAGAAAAAAACGACAATCAGCCCTACAAGTGGAGGAACAAATATTCCAAATTGGAAAAGTATTGCAGTGGATGCTGCTTGTAGTGGCAATCCTGGTTGGATGGAATATCAAGGGGTGGATACTTCAACAGGCAAACGCCTTTTTCATCAAGGTCCTTTTGCAGAAGGTACCAATAATGTAGGGGAATTCTTAGCTCTGGTACATGGTTTGGCATATCTCAAACAAAAAGGTTCAGATATACCTATCTATACAGATTCTAAAATTGCGATGGCTTGGATTCGAGCCAAAAAGCATAATTCAAAATTGACTAAAACGGTTCGAAATAAGAAGTTATTTATACTGGTAGAACGTGCTGAAAAATGGTTGCGTGAGAATAGTTATTCGACTACGATTTTGAAATGGGCAACTAAAGAATGGGGCGAAATTCCTGCTGACTTTGGACGTAAGTAAAGATTAATTTTAAATTTGGGAATATCTAAAAAGGTTACCCCTAATCTGAAAGATTAGAATATTATTTGGCGAGGGAATGAATTCCCTCGCAACAAAGAAAAAATAAAATCCAAAATTTTATTGGGTTCTATTTTTCGAAACTCGCCTTTTCAGACAGCCCCTTTTCTTTTATCTGGGGATTGTCTAAAAATCAATTCTATGTCTCCCCAAAAAGCATTCAACAGCCTCACTACCAATAAAAAAGGAAGAACAAAAACCAATTATTATAATTTTAGCTATAATCCAACGAGCCTTGAAAAGGTGGTGCACTCCTAGCTTAGGGAGTTAGCCCTAAGCAACCTAAACCAAAAAAGCTTTCTTAGGATAACCCAAGAAAGCTTTTTGATTATTTACTATTCTGTATATTCTCGACAGAGGAATGATTACATCATACCACCCATACCACCTGGCATAGCAGGACCAGCAGGAGCTTCCTCTTTAGGAATATCGTTGATTACACACTCAGTAGTCAATACCATACCTGCGATAGAAGCTGCGTTTTCTAAAGCTACACGCGTAACTTTTGTTGGATCAATTACACCAGCTGCTTTCATGTCACAGTATTCTTCAGTGCGCGCATTGAAACCAAATGCACCTTCACCTTCTTTCACTTTCATTACAACGATAGAACCTTCGATTCCTGCATTGCTAGAGATCGTACGTAAAGGCAACTCTAAAGATTCGCGAACGATAGCGATTCCTGTATCCTCATCATCATTCAAACCTTTAACAGCATCTAACGCACTGACAGAGCGAACCAATGCAACTCCACCACCAGGAACGATACCTTCTTCTACAGCAGCACGAGTAGCGTGTAAAGCATCATCTACACGGTCTTTTTTCTCTTTCATTTCAACCTCAGTTGGAGCACCAACATATAATACAGCTACACCACCAGACAATTTAGCTAAACGCTCTTGTAATTTTTCCTTATCGTAATCAGAACTAGTATTCTTGATCTGAGCTTTGATTTCTTCTTTACGAGCAGTGATTTGTGCAACATCACCTTTACCATCTACGATTACAGTAGCATCTTTAGAGATCGTAACGTTAACACACTGACCTAAATCAGTCAACTCTACAGACTCCAACTTGCGACCAGTTTCTTCAGAGATAACTGTACCACCTGTCAATACTGCGATATCTTGTAACATTGCTTTACGACGGTCACCGAAACCTGGAGCTTTAACAGCAGCAACTTTCAAACCTAGACGGATACGGTTAACTACCAATGTGCTCAATGCTTGGCTTTCTACATCCTCAGCAATGATCAACAATGGACGACCTGCACCATGTGCTTTTTCTAAAATAGGAACGATATCTTGTACGTTCGCGATTTTTTTATCGTGGATTAAGATTAATGGAGACTCATATTCAGCTTCCATTGTCTCAGGATTAGTTACGAAGTATGGAGACAAATATCCACGGTCAAACTGCATACCGATCACTTTGTCAGTATAAGTTTCACGACCTTTAGCTTCTTCTACAGTGATTACACCATTAGTAGTTACAGACTTCATTGCATCAGCAATCAAGCTTCCGATTTCTGCATCATTGTTTGCAGAAATAGCAGCAACTTGTTGGATTTTGTTAAAATCATCTCCAATGATCTCAGAGTTGTCCTTCAAATAAGCTACCACAGCATCCACTGCCTTATCAATACCTCTTTTTAGATCCATTGGGTTTGCACCAGCAGCAACACTTTTCAATCCTGCAGTTACGATAGCTTGTGCTAAAACTGTAGCAGTTGTCGTACCATCACCAGCGATATCCGCAGTTCTAGAAGCTACTTCTTTCACCATCTGAGCACCCATGTTTTCGATTGGATCTTCCAATTCGATTTCTTTAGCTACAGAAACACCATCTTTTGTGATTGCTGGTGCACCAAAGCTTTTTTGGATAATCACGTTACGTCCCTTAGGGCCTAAAGTTACTTTTACTGCATCAGCAAGTGCATTAATACCTGCTTTTAACTTATTACGAGCATCTGTATCGAAGCTAATTTGTTTAGCCATTTTATTATGAGTTTGTTAGTTGTTAAGGTATTGTACGTGGGTTTTAGAAACTAATTGATGCATAGTTATCAATTAGTGAGAAAAAATACTTTTTGGCTTTTTTATAAAAAAACAAAAAGACACGTACGATAAATTAAATGGAATTAAAAATATATAGAGTGTACTATGTCTATAAATTATAGTACCAATAAGATATCATCTTCACGCATGATCAAGAAATCATTTCCTTCGTGAGAGAACTCTTGTCCAGCATATTTGCCATAGATAACCGTATCTCCAACTTTAACCGTCATTTTGTTATCGTCTTTACCTGGTCCTACTGCTACTACTTCACCACGTTGAGGTTTTTCTTTAGCTGTATCAGGAATGATGATTCCACCTTTAGATTTCTCTTCTGCTGGAGCAGGTTTTACTAAAACTCTATCGTTTATAGGTTGC
The DNA here is from genome assembly GCA_022448995.1 of Saprospiraceae bacterium. Taxonomy (GTDB): domain Bacteria; phylum Bacteroidota; class Bacteroidia; order Chitinophagales; family Saprospiraceae; genus JAKVCT01. Next base: position 14,691 of record JAKVCT010000068.1, on the reverse strand, counting down.
ATGTTAAATATACTTTTATTTCTAAATTGAAAATAATTTGTCTTACAATCAATAAGGGAGCTAATCTAATAGCTGTATCCTTATGTTTACACTGCCATATTATCATGTTATGTGCCAAGGAATTTTTTATGTCATTTTAGCAGTAAGCTTATACAAACTGACAGATGATAAACATTTTTTGTCAGCTTGCCTCTAAATTATTTAGTACTCTTGTAGTGTTTAGCAATTTTATATACCCCAAAGTGTCGTATCAATCCGTGTCAGATTTATAGTATATACATATTCTTGATTCTTACTCATTTTTTGGTAGTACCAAGAATTAAAACTTCGAAAAGTGGTTTTTCCAAAACCTACAAAATAATGTAGAGTATCCAATTGATTTTGAATAGGAACATTATCTAGCAAGTCTATTCTATTTTCTAAAGCTGTAGTATCAATGATATGGGAGAGTTGTAGCTTGGTATTATTTTGAATGAATTTCCATTCTTTTTTAAGAATAGGAGAGAGTGTATCTAAATCTGCCAATTTAGAAAAATAACCTTCATATTCTCCATTCGGATGAAAAATAACTATATTTTGATTGAGTTCTACTAAGCTCTCTAGACTGATAGCATTTGCCAAACGTAGTGTTTCTATTCCTTGCCAGGTTCCTACCAATTGTCTTGAATTATAATCTGAACAGGCAGAACATAAACTAAGAAGGAACAAAATCATAATAGTTTTTAGACTAAATATCCAATAATTATACATAATATTAATCATTCAAAAATTAGAAAATTTAGCATCATGTCAACAGAGAAATTTACCTTTTTTTACTATTCCAGAAATCCATTTTCTCAGTGGTATTTATCTAATTTTATTATAGATGGAATCGAATATAATTGTGCAGAACAGTATATGATGTACCAAAAAGCTATTTTGTTTGGTGATTATAAAATGGCAGAGCGCATCTTAGCACACCAAGATCCACGCCAACAGAAAATGATGGGACGTCAAGTTAGCGGTTTTGATGGAAAAGTTTGGGCAGGTATGGCAAAAAAGATTGTGTATCAAGGGAATTATGCAAAATTTTCGCAAGATGAAGCCTTGAAGAAATACATCTTAAAAACAGTAGGAACAACTTTGGTAGAAGCTAGTCCTTCAGATATAATTTGGGGAATTGGTTTAGGAATGGAGGATCCCAAACGTTTTGATCGTCAAGCTTGGCGAGGCACAAACTGGCTGGGTGAGGTATTGATGGAAGTTCGGAAGGAGTTGCTAGAAGAGGGCTAATTTCTCCAAACTGCTCACCAACCAATCCGCGTTGGTGAGTGGCTCTAGGGATTTCAAAAGCTTTTGATGTTTTTCCCATTCTTTTTTCAGAAAAGCCTGATGTTTGTAGTCCCATTGCTCTTTGAGCTGAGCAAGTTTTTTAGCAATTTTGATAAAATTAAAATTAGCCTGCCGGCGATATTCCGAAAGTTGCTTATTGCGCTTAATAAAAATCCGAAAAGCATCGGTTAGGGCACGAAAAGCACCAAATTCATTTAGCTCATAATAACTTTTCAATTGAATGATTTTAGCACCTACTTGATAACTCACATCTGTAAATTCTACCTGATGTAAAGAGCGCAAAGCTGCAGTATAGTTTTGACGAGCATAATAAAGTGCAGCTAAATTATAGGCAAAAGCATTGTCTGCAATATTGGCATGTAGATATTGTTTATTTTTCCGAATGAATTTTTCTGTCCATTCGTATTCTTTCAGGCGCACACCAGTTGTTACTATATTCTTATAGTCCCATTCTGATAAGTGTCCTTCTCGAAGCAAGATATTTTGCTCTAGCAGAAATTTATACAAGTTCCAAAACTCTCGATAATAGCGAGTCTCTCCACTATTTATTTTTCGAATACAATAATTCTGTACATAATCATACATGGTTTGTAGTTCATCTATAGGGAAATCACGAATATGTTTTTTGAGTGTGTCTTTGAGGGTGTGATAATAAGTTTCTTCCTTGTTTTTGAGCATATTATAAATCTGACGATAAATCAGAATACTTGGAGACTGCTGGTAAATTGCCCAATTATCTTCTATAATTTTTAGGAGTGGATCTATCAAACTACAAGTATAATTAGCTTTGATAATCGCATTGCGACTCAACATATCACAAGCAATTTTCAATTTAGAACCTAAATAGTATAGGTCGAGAATATCATTTTTGAGTTGCAGATTCTCATCATAACTACGCTTAGGTTGTTTATCCAATTCATCATGATATAGATACTGCTGATAATCATTTTGAGTATCGCGATAAGCATAACGTTCATGAATCATTTTGTACTGACGTAAATTAGCTTTCCATTGTTTTTCGTGACCTAGTTTACGAGTTGCACTAAGTGCATAACGCTTCTGTTCTACAGGTTGTTTTTTATATTCTTCATAGGCTAAATAATCGTTGAGTAATTGTGATAGATTTGAACTCAAATTATTGAATTTACGGGCAGAATAAGCTTTTTGAGGAAAGAGGGTTATCCATAAGGTTTCAGGGGTCAAAGCTGGACTTAATAGATCAGAACGATGAGCATAAATCGTATCAAATAGTAAGGTAATCCCTACATGACTATTAAAAAAGGGACTATGTACATACTTTTTAAAAGCAGTTTGTTGTTCGGCAGGTAATAAGCTGAAAAGACTAATAAATTTCATAATGCAAATTCTAATCAAAATATAAAAATAATATAATTTAGCTATTAGATCTATTGAAAATATTGTTAATACAGGATTTTAAGACAATTTAAAATAAAAAAAATATTATTAATTAGAATTAATGTATTTATTTCTTCACTTTTTCTGTCCTACATTTGTAATGTTATAATAAGTAATGTCCTTTTACTTAAACAAAATCATATTGTAATCAATAAGAAACAGATATCTATCCGTTAAAACCCGGAGGCTCTATAAAATCTAAAAATATCATTGAGCTTTTTTGACAAAAAACAAAGAGTTGGAGATTGTAATCTCTTGTATTTGAAAATCCATCTATCATGAAAATAACAAAACGACTTTCTATCTTTTTTATCCTTTGTTCTTTACTGACTTGTTTTTCTGCATCAGCATCACATCTTCGTGCAAGTAACTGGCACTATACCTGTTTGGGAGGAAATACATATGAAGTCACACTAAAACTGTATAAATCCTGTAGTGGACTGTCTTTTCCTACTACGATTTCTAACCCATCCATGTACAGTTCTGCAAGTTGTGGAATAACTCTACCTGGTACACTAAAATTAGATTCCTCTTTTGAAGTTTCATCCATTTGTCCGTCATTGTATGCTCAAACTTCATGCAATGGAGGACTAGGGACGATTGGAGGAGGAAAGGAACTAGGAATTTATAAAGATACGATTACATTACCCTCAACGAGTTGTGCAGATTGGCTAGTAGAATATAGTTCTTGTTGTAGAGATGTTGCTCCCAATAATATTATTGGAAATTTAAGTAATATAGCCGGTTATATAATTATTGACAATACAAATGCATATTGTAACAGTTCACCTGTTTTTGCAAATAATGCAAGCTACAATAGTTGTATCAATCAACCCTTTTATTACAATCCACAAGGAGTAGACCCAGATGGGGATAGTCTAGTCTATAGTATTGTTAATTCTGTGAATGGTTATGGGGATCCTATTCCCTACGTATCAGGGTACTCTGTTGCGAATCCAGTGTCAACAGATCCTAATCATGATTTTCATTTGAATCCCGCAACAGGAGAGATCACATTTACCTCCAATTTATCAGGAGTGAGAATTGTAACCCTACTCGTACAGGAATATCGCAACGGTATTTGGATAGGGGAGAGCACTCAAGACATAGAAATATACTTTCTGAATTGTGTAAATAATTCACCTACCTATGAGGTTATAAATTTAAGTAGTAGTGCAGCTTGGGATAGTGACACAGAGACTATTTATGCTTGTCCAAGTGCTGCTACAACTAATGATTTGAGTTTTGACTTTTTGGTAACTGATGTAGACTTAGGACAAACCGTAAGCCTTAGTCACAATCTTTCGCATCCGTCAGCTACTTTGAATATAACAGGAACTAATCCTGTTACAGGAACTTTTAGTTGGAACAATTTACCAAGTCAAGATACTGTCCTTAACATAGATATAGTCATTGAAGATAATGCTTGTCCAATAAAGAGTCGAGAGTTAATTCCGTTGACCATCAAAATTACTGCAGGACAGGTCACAGCTAGTGCAAGCGGAACAAATCTCTGTCCGGGGGATACAGTAGAGCTCACTGCAGCATGGATACCTGATGTATACACAGGTAATATAGATTGGTCAAATGGTGCATTTGGGGATACGATTACTGTAAATACGGTAGGAACCTTTGTAGCAACAGGTAGTTTTTGTTCCAGTACAACTACTTCAAATGCTGTTGTAGTCAATGCTATTGCGTCTCCAATCGTATCTATTAGCGATGATACTACTATGTTCGCAGGCGAAACAGCCAATCTACTGGTAGAGGATAATGGAAATTCTACATTTAGCTATACCTGGACACCAAGTACAGGTTTATCGTGTACAAACTGTCCCAATCCATTAGCCTCACCTACACAGACTACTCAGTACATTGTTGAAGTGACCGATATGGTCAATGGTTGTGTAGAACAAGACAGTGTTTTGGTAAGTATAGATACTGCTTATTATGGTGTAGATACTATCTTCAACTTAGTTGGAGCCGGGGATACATTATCCATGTTAGTAAATGCACCTCAACAGATTCTATCAACAGCACAATCATTACAAAATATTTGTGGCAGTATTGATGGGGTATTCATCTCAGGAGCAGGAGACAGTACTTTTACATATATTGCTCCCTTATTTACTGAAGATATAGATACGTTGTGTGTGGAAATTTGCAGCTCTTTGGGGATTTGTGATACTACAGTATATATTGTTACTACAACAGACTGTGTCTGGGCAGGAGATACCGATACCAATCAAGTGGTCAATAATTTTGATGTTTTAAATCTAGGGTTGGGTTTTGGAGAAACAGGACCAGCGCGCTTGGATGCAGGTTTAGATTTTGATTGTGAATTAGTTGAGAACTGGGCGAATAGTACAACACTGAATCTTACCAATTATAAACATGCTGATACAGATGGTAATGGCATAGTCAATCTGGATGATACAACTGCAATCAATCTCAATTGGGGGGAAATGTATCTGAGACATGGAGAAGAAGAGCGTAGATCTGGTGTACCTTTGTATATTGCACCTACTGTGACAACACCTAATACTGTTTTGGAACTACCTATTATGTTGGGCGATGTGAATAATGTGGTGACAGGGGCTTATGGAATTGCCTTTAGTTTTACTTATGATGATACTTATGTAGAACCTAATTCAGTAGAAATTATTTACAGTAATTCTTGGATGGGAACGAGTGGAACAGATTTACTGGGCATGCATAAAGATTTTTATGGAATGACGACTACACAGATTGGAATTACACGCTTGGATGGACTTACAGAGTCTGGCTATGGTGAAATTGCTAGAGTTCGTTTGACGATCAAAGATGATATAATGATGCGTTCAGGAATGGAAGAACGTTTGGATCTAGCAATTGTAGATGCTTATCTGATTACCAATCAAGAAGAAGAGATTGAAACAGCAGCAGAATCTACTCAAATTCTAATTACTAATGATTTATCTAATGTACAGCAGATGGAAGAAGGAACATTAACATTGGAGGTCCATCCTAATCCAAGTAAAGGTCAGTTTAATTTATCCCTCAATGAAGCTAGTGCTGTAGAACGTATACAGGTTATAGACTTGGCAGGGCGTATTGTTTATCAAACAGAAATAGATAAAAATCTTCTCAATTCAGTCTATTTTGTAGATTGTAGCCATTTAACTAATGGGGTATATTTTATACAGTTAAAAACATCCAAGGGACTTTATTCAGAAAAATTAATTATTCAAGATTAATATAGACTCTCGACCAATAGAAAATCTAAATACCTAGTTTTCAGTTGAAAATTTTGAGTGCTTGCCTTTGCTGAAAAGGTGGGCACTTTTTTATTTTATTTTAATATTTTTGGTTCTTTGATAGATTCTGTGGTCAATAACACAAATGTAAATCTATTTTCACGGCGATGGGCTAAAGAACTATATTTTTTATAGAAGTTGTTAAGTAGAATGTAATAGGAAATTCAATAATTCCTGTAGTATAAAGACTGGTTCTTATTCCCCAGATCTGCGTTAGATAGCCTCGTGATAATTCATTATCCCTACCTTATCTGCCTTGATTCGTCAAATAACTCCTTCGCTTTCTTACGACATTTCTTTTTGAATTCCGTATAATATAAATTTTAGGGTATGTATCTTATACTTCTTTATTTATGTGAATTCAAATAATTTAAGAATTATACTTTTATACTATATAGCTTGGGAACTTATTTTAATAGTTTTGCTATTATAAATATAGTTAATAAAATCTTAAAAAGTACTCTGATGATAATTTTATACACTAAATATAGCAAAGAAAAGCTCAAGCTCAACAATAAGTTGATGGCTAGTGGTGGAGAAGGTAAAATCTATGTAGTGAATAATAAGAAAGGTTACTTGGCTAAGATTTTTCATGAAAAAAAACGAAATAATATACGTTATCAGAAATTGATATTTATGCTTAAAAATCCGCCATTTATCTTAGATAACTTAGTATGGCCAGAGGATATTATATTGGATGAAAATCGAAAGTTCATGGGATATTTAATGAAAAAAGTAGAAGGACAGAAACTAGAGTTATTTTGTCTTCCCAAGATCGAGCGCGGTTTTTATGATAAATTTCCAAATTTTGAGGTACGTTCTAAATCAACCTTGAAGCACCGAATTCGAGTAGCTTATCGGATTTTGGCAAGTTTGTACCAACTGCACAGTTGTGGTCGATATACATTGGTAGATTTGAAACCAGAGAATATCTTATTGTATACACCTAAGAAGTTTCATGTTTTGGATTTGGATTCTGTACAAGTTGTTGAAAATGGAAAGGTTTTATTTCCTGCAATCGTAATTACACCAGAATATGCGCCACCGGAGCAGCGTTGGCTCAAGTCAAAGGACAGGGTGACATCGGTAAGCTGGGATTATTTTTCTTGGGGAATTGTATTGTACAAATTTCTGTATGGAGTACATCCTTATGCGGCAAGTTCAAAAGCACCTTATGATCAGTTTTCTAGCTTGAAACAGAAGATAGAGCAAGGATTATTTGTACATGATCCTAAACTAAGATCAAGCTTTCTGAAAATACCTGTTTTACATAATTTATTCAGAGAAACTCCCCAAGCTATACAACAACTCTTTATGCAATGTTTTGTGGAGGGACATAAGAACAAGGAAGCGCGTCCAAGCTTTGGAGACTGGTTACATATTTTAGAAAATTGGGTAAGTAGTTCAGATCAGGTTGGTTTTAAATATGAATATACGACAGACATTACTTTGGCTAAAGTAAACAAGGTAGAAAACGTACAGAATATTTATACTAAGTATAGTCCAGATAAACAAAGTCTGACAGAAAAACCTCAGCAGAAAGAGCCTGTAGATAAAAATAGAGAAGAGGACGTTCCCCATAATTTGAGCTCCAATATATTATTTTCAGTATTGGGTAGTAGTTTAATTTGGGGATTTACAATCATAATTTCTAAATACACAATATTTTCTACTATTTCTTGGAGAAAATTAGCTACTTTTTTAGCTCTACCTACTTATATAGTTTTTGTAATTGCTGTTATATCAATAATAGACAATGCTAAGTAAGGCTTTAGATTTCTAATCAGAATGTCTACCTTAGTGTCTATGAAAGAGAAATTAGAAAAGATTCTAAGCAATCCTAAATACATCTTTGCTTTATTCATCATTTTAGCGATTATTGCGAGTGTACAAGCCTTGACAGGAGGTTTCAAAACTTATAGTGGAGGAACGATCCAGTATACACAGTACAATAATTATGTTATTTTTAAGCAATCTTTTTATCACCTGTTAGAAGGTAAGGACTTGTATATCCTGTATCCAGAAGAACACTGGGACTTGTATAAATATACACCGACATTTTCTATATTTTTTGGATTATTTGCATTGCTACCAGATGCTCTAGGACTAAGTTTGTGGAACTTACTTAATGCTTTGGTGTTGGTTGGAGCGGTTTATTCTTTGCCTAAGCTTAGTCATACCCAAAAAGCATGGGTTCTGATTTTGCTTATTATGGAATTGATGACCTGTATTCAGAATGAGCAGTCTAATGCGTTAATTGCTGGACTGCTCATTTTTGCTTTAGGATTTTTAGAGCGAAGGCATTATTGGTTGGCAGTCTTTTGTATTATGTCTTCGGTATTTATTAAGTTGTTTGGAATTGTCGGTTTTGCCTTGCTGCTGTTTTATCCCAACAAGTTCAAATTGGGTTTTATCAGTGTAATTTGGGGGATTCTGCTTGGCGCAATACCACTGTTATTTGTGGATTATACTCAATATCAATTTCTTTTACAGAGCTATTTAAAATTACTTACGGAAGATCATACTGCATCTTATGGATTATCTGTGATGGGCTGGTTATACACTTGGTTTGGGTTGGATATAGACAAAAACTGGCTAGTACTTTTAGGCATTTTAGGTTTCCTCTTGCCTTTGATTCGCTTCCAAGCCTATAAACATCCTTTATTTAGATACTTATGCCTGTGCTCTGTTTTGATTTGGGTAGTCATTTTTAATCACAAGGCAGAGTCTCCAACTTTTATTATAGCTATGGCAGGTGTAACACTTTGGTTTATGGCAAGTCCAAAAAATAGTTTGAATATAGCATTATTTGTTACTGCTGTTTTACTGACTAGTATGTCTCCTACAGATTTATTTCCGCGTTTTGTACGTGATGAGTGGATTAAACCGTATACCTTGAAGGTAGTACCTTGTATCCTGATTTGGATGAAGATTGTTTATGATATGTGGTTTCTGAAAGCTCTGGGCTCCGATGAGATTTCGGTCAAAAATACAGCTTTGTCTAAGTAGGGATATTAGCTTCGCAGAGCCCTTCGGGGTTCAGTATTATGGATATTTCTTCTCTCACCTTTTGCCATTGCTGCGAGAGCTTGTACCAAGAGGTACAAAGGCAGAGCAAAAGAAAAGGTGACTCTGCTTTTGTACCTAAAGTGTAAAAAGCAGAGTCACCATAAAGTTTTTTTTAGTAAAATGGCGTATCCAAATTATTCTTTTTCCTGTTCCTCTCTTTCCTTGCGTCTAGCTTCTGCAGCAGCAGCCTTGTCCATTTTAGAAATATGACGATTGAGGATACTAGTGGCAGCTCCTGTATTACTAATATCAGTTGCTTTTTCATTGATTACAAAATCCTCAATCCACTTCTCTACAGTTGTATTGTCAATATAGCCTACAAAACGGCCTTTTTCTTTTCCTTTGTGAATAAAAACAGCTGTTGGAATATGTGAAATGCCGTATTTTTCTATAATCTTGAATTGTTTAGTGGACGTAGCATCAAAAGTTTGCATCTTGATTTTACCTCCAAAATTAGCCACAGCATTATCATAAATAGGATCCATACGCTTACACTGGCCACAGTTATTAGTCAAATGATCATTGAAATATAAGATGACAAACTCACCCAAAGAATAAACCTCACGATCACTTACTGTACGTTGGTCATCTAGATGTTCGACCGTACTACTATCAGAAAAATTACCACCAGCAGCTAACATATCTACTTTTTTCTGTAGACCAGAAATACTCAAAACTCCCTCATGGCGAGCAATCTCTTGTCCTTCACGAGTAAATGCTATTGTAGGCACATGTTCCAAATTGTATTTCTTACGCATAGATTCAAAATCATCTTGCTCAATTTTCTCAATTTGCATTTTGATACCCAAGTTCTTTTGCACATTTTCTGCTACCTGATCTACTACATTTGACATTTTGCGACAGTCAGGCTCAGAAGAGCCAAATAGACGCATACCAATCTTAGCACCATTATTTTCTTGTGCTTTCTTGATAATTGCTTTGGCACGTTCAAAGGCAGCTAGTACCATACTTGTTTTTTCTTTTGGAATAGTAGCATTATCTGCATGTCGTCCATACCAAGTATTTGTTTGTTCTTTTACCTCTGCAGCTTTATTGATTTCAGCTTCTTCGATGATTCTCTTACCTACTAATAGATCTTCTCCTGCTCCAAATACAGGCGCGAAATAAGCATCCGTTTTGATTAGATTTTCAATTGTAGTATATTCCTTCTGCCAATCACCACCTAAGTCACCGCCACCAGCTTTGGCTAAAAGTTCTTCAGCTTTGGCTAATACTTTTTTCAAATAATCAATCTTATCTTTCCACTCTGGGTGTAGTTCGGCAATGCGCTCCTTTTCGAGTTTTTGGATAGAAGCGGCTGTTTTATTTTTGACTAAGGTCAATTTATCTTTCATTTGCTGATCCATGACCATCTAGGTTTTAAAGGGTTAGAGTTTAATGTTAAAAATATCCAATTCTTTTACTAGGGCTTCTACCTCAGCAAAGACCTTTGTTTGTTCCTCCACAATTTGCTTAACCAATACAGGGTCTTGTTGACTACCTTGGTTATCACCTGATTGGCCTGCATCTTTCAAGGACTTATTGAGGAACCTGTTCAGCTTTTTCAATTTCTTGAAAAAGCCCATAAATGGTTGTCGAGCTCTTTTGGAAGTCTCCTTAAGTTTATTCTTAAACTCTTGGATAGTATTCACCAACTCTTGCGCTTTAGGAATATCTCCAGCCTTTAGTCCACCTTTGAGATTAATTGATTTATATTGAGTTTGGATTGTCTTTTTGTCAACACCTAATTCTTGTACTTTCTGCTGATTAAGTCCAGCATTTGCTTCTTTCAGTGTATTCTTATCTAGTTTCTTTAGATTGTCCAAGGTTGTTTTGCGAAGCTCTAGGACTTGAGCTTGTTCTTTTTCCATTTTCTTTTGTGCGGCTACAGGAGCTTTTGCAAATTCATGCTCAAACACATTGATTACCTTACGTAATTCTAATGCTTTTTGGATCAACTCTTTTGCAATTTGCTGTCCTTGCTGAAATACGGAAAAGTTTTTTAAGTCTTTGCTTGCTAAATCCTTGATTCTGGAGAATAAATCGGACAATCCTCCTGATACATTTTCTGCTGGATTCTGATCATCTTGTTGGTTGGTGAGTAGCTTTTCTACTTGATTTTCCCATTGCTGTAGTTGACTCATGAAGTCCGAAAACTGAGCCTTTATTCCAGGGTTTTTATTGGATTCTAGTTGCTCTTTAAAATTAGCAGCTAAGGATTGAAATTCTTGTAGTTTTTTTAGGTTTTTGATCTCACTTTTCAGTCCTGCCAAATCTTTCTGTACAATGAGCTCAATACTTTTTCTAACTTGACCTAAATCTACAGAGCTACCACCATGGTCGCTTAGTGCATCTTGAGTATCTGATTCAGATCCATTTTTAGCTAATCCCTTCACAATTTCTATAGAGAAATTATTGATTTTTTTCTTGACGGGACGTAGCTTTTTCTGGATATCGATAGTTTTAGCTTTCCCCTTGAGTACTTGAAGAACCAATTTGCTAGGCTGACCTTGGCTATCGACTGCCAAGAAACAAGTTCCGGTGATATATTCTTTTTGATCAACTCCTTTCAAATGGTTTTTCCACTTAGAAGGATTATTTACTGCAAATAAAATATTTCCTGCAGCTTGTATTTCTTTAGGATCACCTGGATACTGATGTTTTAAATGCAAACAGAAGGGAATAGCAGTTTTAGGGTTATTGTGCAATTCAGCTAGCTGACGCATTCCTGAAACCAAGAATTTTCTGTACTTCTTGAAAGAAGCTACAGGCTTCTGAAAGTCTTCAGGTCTGATCTTAAAAATTGATTTCATGTTTTAATTAGTTTATTTTGTATAGGTGCTTAAGTGACCAGTGGTTAGTTACAGACTAAATATAGTAAATTACTTAGTCTTGGAGACAAGAACAAGCGCTAAATATACGAATTTTTATTGAAATAAAAAACCTGAAAATAAAAAGTCCATTAATGCATATCAAAGAACTAAACCAAAGCTCAAATGCTAAAATTGGCAAATATTCTTTTTTTTACTTAGCTTTGTATATCCAAAAAAATAGATTAGAAAATTAGAGAATATAGAACCAGTAAAATGAGTACCAAAAACCAAAATGAGCTATTTCATTTAATAGCTCTGAGCATGACGCCCAGAATTGGCGCAAAGCTAATCCGTACATTAGTCCAACAATTTGGATCTGCCTACCAAGTATTCGAAGCCAGCTTAAAGGAGTTAAGTGCTACCGCAGGAGTTAGCCCCAGTATGGCTAGAGAAATTCTGAAAAAAGGGGCTTTTCATCAAGCAGAACAAGAGCTGATCTTCATTAGTGAATATGATATTCAACCGATTTCTTTTACAGATGAGGAATATCCTCAGCGTCTACTCCATTGTCCAGATTGCCCAGCTTTATTATATTATAAGGGAAATACTGAACTGAACGCTCAACGTGTCGTTTCTATTGTAGGTACACGCAAGCCTAACCGACATAGCCTGCAATTTTGTGAAAATTTGGTTGATCAATTGCAAGCTTTAGATGTTTTATTGGTCAGTGGTTTGGCGTATGGAATAGATGCCTGTGCACATCAACAGTGTGTGCAGAATGGCATTTCAACAATAGGTGTAGTCGCTCACGGATTAGATCGGATTTATCCAGCCAAGCACAAAGCGCTGGCAAAAGAAATGCTGAATTGTGGAGGATTACTTACAGAGTTTTACAGTAAAACAGCACCTCTACAACAAAACTTTCCGATGCGCAATCGCATTATAGCAGGTATGAGTGATGCTGTGATCGTAGTGGAAACCAAACGTAAGGGGGGATCAATTATTACAGCTCATCTGGCCAATGACTATAACCGAGATGTTTTTGCAGTACCAACCGTAGCAGGAATAGATAGTGGTTGCAATTGGTTGATTAAAACACATAAGGCCTCTATGTTGGAGTCTGTAGAGGATTTAGCTTATATTATGCGTTGGCAGCAGGGGGGACGTATTATACCTAAACCTATGCCTGAGATGTTTTCTGATCTAAATACAGAAGAAAAACGCTTGGTCGAATGTTTAAAATTGGAACAATCCTTAAATTTGGATGAACTGATACGACTGAGTAGTTTGACTATTCATCAATTATCTATTCTTTTGTTAGGATTAGAACTCAAGGGAATTGTTGAAGTATTACCTGCCAACCGTTATCAATTACTCAAATAGTTAAACGTATATACTATGCTAGATCAAGAATATTGGGAAAATCGTTGGCAAAATGCCGAAACAGGCTGGGATGCTGGAAGTGCTACAAGTCCGTTTATTAGTTATTTTGAGACGATTCAGAATAAACAATTAAAGGTTCTAATTCCTGGCTGTGGCAATGCACATGAAGCAGCCTATTTACATGAGCAAGGTTTTGAGAATGTCTATGTTTGTGATTGGGCAAAGGAACCCTTAGCCAACCTTAAAAATCGTCTTCCCTCTTTTCCCTCAGAACACCTGATTCACGCTAATTTCTTTGATTTACAGGAGCAAGATTTCGATCTGATTCTAGAACAGACTTTTTTCTGTGCATTGACACCAGATCTGCGGGATGCTTACTGCCAGAAAATGGCTGAGTTGTTAAAAGAAGATGGGCAACTAGTTGGAGTCTTGTTTAATTTTCCATTGACAGAGAAGGGGCCTCCTTTTGGTGGAGATAAAGCATCTTATGAAAATCATTTGAAGTCATATTTTAGCTCAATTAGTATAGAACCTTGCACCACTTCTATCAAGCCTAGACTGGGGCATGAGTTGTGGTTGGAGGCAAGTTTATAAAAATGCTACTCAAGAATCTTAATTTATGGAACAGGAACATATTCGCAAGTTATATGAGCGTTTGGGAGTAGATCGTTTTTATCAAGATTATGGTGACCAATATACGAATCCGCATGAAGCTCAAGTGAAACAATTAGTACTGCAAAATCAAGAACGTTTAGATTATTCAAGCGTTTTGGATTTTTGTGCAGGTGGGGGAGAAGTGAGTCAAATTTTATTGAATTTAGGTTATGTAGATTTTAAAGCAAGTGATCCATATACTTATCGTTTGTATGAACAAAAGCTGGGAAAGAAATGTGAAAAATGGTCTTTTGATCAGGTACTTCGAGGGCAAATGAGTGGAGAATATTCTTGTATTATTTGCAGTTTTGCGATGCATTTGTGTGATGAAAATAAGCTATACAACTTATGTGTACAATTGTTTCAACATACTGCGAGCTTAGTCATTTTAACGCCACATAAACGACCTGTTTTAGAAAATTTTGAGGGGATTGATTTGGTGTTTGAAGATCACGTACTTACTCCTAAAGGAAAAAAGATTTATCTGAAAACCTATACTTGTGCTTGGAAGTAAGCCTTGCTTTATTGAGCCCTTGAGGGCTCAATAAAGTAGGAAATCTAAAAGTGCTTTAGTGATTTGTAGTGTTAAAGCTCCCTATTTAAGTAAGTGGATGGACACAATTAATTTATAGTTAATCAGCCTTTTTGTAGATAGGTTTGCTTCGCAGAGCACTTCGGGGTTCAGTATTAAGCATATTTTTTCCCTCACCTTTTGCCATTGCTGCAAA
>JAKVCT010000678.1 GCA_022448995.1 Saprospiraceae bacterium | reverse complement strand
ATAGCCGGGCTCGCAGGTGTTTACAAAATTATAAGTCTAATGGGGAAATCTATGGTTTCTACTGGTATTGGTTTGTACTTGTTGGCTCTTGCAGGAGTTGTAGGCGCTGTAGTAGCTTTCGTAATGAAAGGCAATGTGGAGGCTACATAACAATAATTATGTTCAATAGTTACAATTATTTAGATGTCTGCCCAGTATTAAATTTTTGAACATTAGACGAAGGAAAAAACCTTTTTAGTGTATGTTTAGACCTACCTTATATACTTAGTATATAAGTACTTAAATGTAAAAATTGCAACAATTAATTTTTTAGGTAGACAAGGTATGGGGGCCTATCCAACCGAACTGTAAAGCGGATGGGTAGGCCAAGTCCCTACCAACTCTTTTGCTCTATGAGCACAAGTAATCTCGGAGTATTTTTAACAGGTGTGGCTATAAAAGAACCCTAAAAAAGTGTCAATTTATTATGTTACAGAGTATTTAGGTATTTAAAAGATGTGGGTCATCTCTTGTTCCTAGGGATGATCCATGTTTTTTGTAGTAGTTTAAAGGACCGAAGGAGATAAGCCTAATTATTAGAGGCGTGCTCAATCTTATCGTGGAATTAGGAAAATCTACCATCAGTCTAATCGTTAATTCTCAGGAATACAATGTATACACAACGAATTTGCATGGTCATTACAGGTTTATCTGTGATATTAGGTCTATTTTTACCTTGGTTTTATATTGAGAGTATGCCGCTGCACAGTTGGGATTTGGGTGCTGCTTTTGTACTATTATTGTCAATAATATTAGTAATGGTTGTCATCTCTGCTTTGATGGTTATATTCGATAATCGAACAGTCTCGGTTTCCTACGGTTCCTTATTTATATCTTCGCTTTGTATGGCTGTAGTTATTGGTTTCTCAGCCTACTATTGGTATAGTGTATCCAATATTTTAGCGGACTGGAGGAATGTTGAATGGAATATTGGTATTGGCTTGTATTTGACTTTTATTGCTGCTGCGTGTAATTTGATAGGAGCTTGGATATTTAGCAGAAACATAAAACTGAGGAGCTCATGGCATCGAGAGAATATTTTAGACGATTGGTGAGGTGTGGTCCCCTTGGGAAATAGGAGTGGCTGAAGAATGTCTCATGCTAGTTAGATTCAGCATTTTAGCAGCCTTTGATAATCTATTTTTAAACAACTTTAGTCTCATTCTCTTGTTAGGAGGCTAGTAGGTTTAATCTTTTAGAGCTTAACCAATATTGAAAGATATGCCAGGCTATCAATTTATATCAAATGAGTAGAAATCAAAAAATTGCTGTAAGTGAATATTTTTATAGTCTTCAGGGAGAAGGACGAACAATGGGAATCCCCGCTATCTTTTTGCGCTTGACAGGCTGCAATCTGATGTGTGGAGGTCATGGGGTGGAAAAAGATGGAAAGCTACGAGATGGTGCAACTTGGATTTGTGATACAATTGAAGTTTGGATGAAAGGAACGACTTACCTTTTCAAT
>JAKVCT010000677.1 GCA_022448995.1 Saprospiraceae bacterium | reverse complement strand
GTGTTTGGCAATCGTTTCTATACGTTGGTTGAGAATGGTATCATCATTTGTCTCAATAAAGTATTGGATGCCTAAAAAATAAGCTTCATGAAGATGAGGGGGGACAATTAATGTTTTTAGAGAGTTTCCAATGGTATCTTCTTTAGTATAGCCAAAAATATCTTCTGCTTGTTTATTCCACTCTAAAACCTTTAGTTGAGCATCCATTAAGATAAAGGCATCTAAGGTTGTTGCTAGAATGTGATTCAGTCTTGCTTCATTGTCCTTAACCAATTGATGTGTTCGATTTTGTTCCGTAAGGTCTTTTATGGTACCAATATATCCTACAATCTTACCATCAAAATCACGATAAGGAGTTCGCTTGATCTGAACCCAAACCAATTTTTTATCTTTTGTTTGTAGTTGCCCCATAAAAGATGCTTCTTCATCTTCTGCAAGTCCTAGAGTAGCTTTTGCGAGCAGCTTAGCTTGCTTCTCGGAAGATAATGTTTTATAGGCATTTCTACCTCTGACTTCATCTAGTGTATAGCCAGATATTTTTTCCATCTGAGGATTGAAAAATTGGATATGATTATTTAAATCTATTACGATTAAGCCATCGGAAATACTATCTAAAATTGCCTTGTATCTGTGGTTGGCTATTTTATATTTTTGAGGATCATTATCTACTTTTTTAAGGTAGTTGGATAATACTTCTATGAGGCTATTCCAATCTTCACTATCTAAAAAAGTGTTAGGAGTAGAGGTTGCTAAGATAATCATAACCTCTGGTAATAGAGGAAATATATGGTAAGCATTGGCATTGGCTCTTAAACGTTTTTCTATAGTTTCAAAACCCTGTTGTTGGGCCTTAATATTTCGAATAGGAGTACTTAGCGAAGTGGTCATACAAATCTCATTATCCATCCAAGCTAATTCTCCACTTTCAAATTTATAGAAATCTGGAACTCTTGTATCTACAAATGCTATATGCTGAATATTCTGATAGGTGTAGAGAAAAGAAGCTACTTTTTGTATAGCATATTGAGGGCTATCAGCTTTTAAGAGTTGCACACATAGGTGCCATAAATTTGAGTCTTGTTTTGTCATCCAATGATTAATTATTTAAGCTGCTTTCTTCTTCTTCTTCTTCCTTCAACATTCTGTAAATAGTAGATTTACCAATACCTAGTTTTTTAGAAACAAGGACTACATTTTTATCATATTTATTTAGAAAATGATGTATAATTTTGCGATTATATTCTTTTAACGTCATTTCTTGGAATAAAAATGTATCTATCCTTTTGGGACTATTGAACTGAAGATCATCCTTACGAATTTTGCCATCTGCACACATGATCGCTGCTAATTCTACAACAGCTTTTAGTTCTCTAACATTACCAGGAAATGGATATGACAATAATTTATTCTTAGCATCTTGGGCTAGTTTTATGCTACCTAGTTCATTAGCCTTGGTAAAATCTCTTAAGAAGTGATTAGCCAAAATTAAGGCATCTTTATCTCGTGCTCTCAA
>JAKVCT010000676.1 GCA_022448995.1 Saprospiraceae bacterium | reverse complement strand
ACTTTTTGTAGGTTTTCAATAAGATGGATCTATTTTTCTCAATATTTCGTTTGTATTTCCTGCATTGTTGGCGATTATCCAACCCATCTTTGGTATAGAAATAGGCAATTATTCCTAACACCAAAATTAGGCTTAGCCCAAATACATAAATCCATTGTATGTGATTGCCAACCCCATCAATGATTGCAGCCAAACCTCCTATCCAAACAATCATTAAAACAGCGACAAGCATACGTTCTTCTTCATCCGTCCACAGCGAAAAGCAGAAAAATACTAATAAGGTAGATATACAGGTGATGAGAACCAGTGTATTCTCTGTTGGATAATGTATCGTAAACTGCCCTTCCAACATCGCTATAATAACGGAGATGACTTCATCTAAGCCTTCGTAGTAGCGCTCTTTTTGAGCATTTTCTTTAAAGTGATCTAGTAAGATTTGATTGGCATCAGCACTACTGATATGAGTAAGGATACCCTTGGCCAATTCCATCCGAATACGGCGATCTTCTTTTGCGACCAACAACAATATTCCATTCTTTTGACTCGGGTCGGTAAAACCCCATGAATTGGCGATAGCTAAACTCAGCTCCTTGATGTTCTGCCCCTCTAGATTCGGAATAGTAACAACTTGTATTGCAGTAGAAGTACTGTCTTTGTAATTTGCTAATTTTTGTTCCAAAAAATTATATTCGCGAGAAGATAATAAATTGGCATAATCTTGCACTAAGCCTTTATACCTCGCTTGATGCAATGAGTTTACACCCTGATACTGATCGGCCTGCGCCAAGGAGCAATTCATTCCAAGACCAAACAAAAAACAAAGCTGTAATAGAAAATTAATTTTCATCATAATCAGGATTGGTCGTCAAAGACCAGTCGGTTAGTGTATGTAGAAACAAGATAATATTTTCTTTTTCTTCTACACTGAGATGGAGCGATTTTATCTGATTACTTTTTTGTGGATGATTTTCCCCACCATTATTATAATGCGCTATCACCTCTTCTAAAGTGGCAATACTGCCATCGTGCATGTATGGCGCTGTTTCTCCTACATTACGCAGAGAGGGGACTTTGAACAAAGCCAGATCTACAGAATCTCCTGTGACACGCATTCGCCCAATATCTTGATACTGATTATACAATCCATTATTTTCAAAAGCATAATTACTAAAGTCAAATCCACTATGACAATGATAACAGCCTGTTTTTTCGCTAAAAAAGAGTGCTTTCCCTGCTAGTTCTCTAGAGGTCAATACATTCTTTTTTCCTTGTAGGAATTGTTGATCATATCGGCTATTGCCCGATAATATCGTTCGCTCAAAGTTCGCAATAGCTCTAGTCAATACATAATAATCAAAGTCACGTCCATATGCAGCCCTTGCCATCTGCTGATAGCTACTATCTTTCGCCAACTCTTCGGCAATATCTACAATATTGTGATTGAACTCATTGTGTTCTTGTATCGGAACTAATATTTGCATTTCTAAAGTAGGGACACTCCCTTCTCTCAAATAAT
>JAKVCT010000675.1 GCA_022448995.1 Saprospiraceae bacterium | reverse complement strand
TTTCAAAGATTCCATTCAGTACAATTGTATTGGATGAAGCACAAGCAATCAAAAATCGTTCGGCCAAAAGATCCAAGGCGGCCATGTCCTTACAAGGAGATTTTAAGATTATCACAACTGGTACTCCTATTGAAAACCATTTAGGAGAACTCTGGAATTTATTCAAGTTCATCAATCCAGGTTTGCTAGGTAGTTGGGAACGTTTCCAAAAAAAATTTGCAACCCCAATTGAAAAGTATAACAACGTGGAAGTTAGGGCACAGCTCAAACAGCTTATCCAACCATTCATTTTGAGACGTAGAAAGGCTGAGGTACTAAAAGAGCTACCTGCAAAAACAGAGATAAGTCTACAAGTAGAGCTTTCAGAAGAAGAAAAAATATTTTACGAGGCCCTGCGACAGAACGCACTAGAGCATATAGAAAACGAAAGTGAACCAGGTGCTAAAGCTATTCAAATTCTGGCACAAATTACCAAATTGCGCCAAGCTTGTTGTAATCCTAAGTTACTTGATCCCCAAAATACAATTTCTAGCGCCAAGTTAGATTTATTTGGTAAAATAGTAGAAGAACTCATCGAAAACAACCATAAAGCTCTGATTTTTAGCCAATTCGTAGGACACCTAAAATTATTGGAAACCTACATTAAAAGTAAAAAAATTACCTATCAATATCTAGACGGTAGCACTCCAATAAAAGAACGTCAGAGACGTGTCGAAAAATTCCAAGCTGGTGAAGGTCATTTATTCTTAATTAGCTTAAAAGCTGGAGGAACAGGGCTCAATCTGACTGCTGCTGATTATGTTATACATATGGATCCCTGGTGGAATCCTGCTGTAGAAGACCAGGCATCAGATAGAGCTCACCGTATTGGACAACAACGCCCTGTAACAGTTTATCGATTGGTTGCTCATAATACTATAGAAGAAAAAATTATTAAATTACATGAACATAAGCGAGACTTAGCTGATTCGCTGCTAGAAGGTACATCAGCAAGTGCCAAATTATCCACTAAAGAACTTTTAGCACTTATTCAAAAACAATAATACCCATGAAATATTTAATCTTTAAAACCCTAGAAGGTAAAAATATCACCGTAAGATTTATTCCCAGAAAATCTTTAAAACTGCAAGTAGGGCGAAAAACGGTAGCTGAATATACCGCTGCTGAGGTAAGCAAAACTACTCCAGAGGTTGAAATTCAAAATACAAAAGTTACAATACGTTTTGGCTATAATCAGTGGGGCATGATTATCCCTACCCTTGAAGAAAATGGAGTCCCATTATACGGTACAAAAAATGGAGCACAACCAGAGTACGCAGTAAAACAGGCTGCAGGTATCGCCGTTTTCTTTGGGCTAGTTTCCATACTCTTTGCAGTTTTGAGTATTACACTTGGAGCTATGACTCCTGCTCTTTCGATATTGATCATTAGAGCGATTTTTCCAATAGGTATTGGCATAGGATGTTTCACACTTGCTTATTTTATCAGACAGTTTTCTCTAGTTGCCTTGTATGTATTT
>JAKVCT010000674.1 GCA_022448995.1 Saprospiraceae bacterium | reverse complement strand
TGAGTTGATTATCAATCAATCTGGCCTGATCCAATACATTGCCACCCACCCTCAAAAAGCATGGTTAACACAGATTGTAGGAACTTTATTTGAATTTATTCGTCAAGAACGTACCAAAAACCCTAAACTAGATCTAGAATTACTGGTTGACTTATTCAATCAATTGGAAGAAAATAATATCGGTTTGGGGCTTTTCAAGGTCAATGCCGCCGATAATGGAGTCAATCTGGTAACCGCACACTCTGCTAAGGGATTGGAGTTTGAATATGTATTCATGATCCATGGCCTTAAGGATTACTGGGAGCCAAGGAATAATAACCATCTGAAGCTAACTTTTCCGGATACGATTACCTATTCTAATGAAAGTGATACTTACGAAGCCGCTAGACGACTGTTTTATGTAGCCATGACTCGAGCCAAGCAAAAATTACAGATTTCTTATTATCAAAAAAGTGCCGACGGTAAGGAGATGCACAAGGCTTGTTTTTTGGATGAAATCGTAGAAACCACTACTGATGATAACTTAATCCACAGCGAACAGGAAGCCGATAATATCGGAGATTGGCAACTGCTTTTACTGACAGAACAGAAAGAAAAAGCCACTACTCAATTGCTCCCTGCGGCTTATATAGATGACTTATTATCCAATTTCAAACTCAGTGTTTCTGCACTTAATAATTACATCTATTGTCCGCTTGGTTTTTATTACGAATATGTTCTACGTGTCCCTTCTTTTTCCAGTACAGAAGCCGCCTATGGTACGGCGATTCACAATGCACTCAAACGGATTTTTGATATCGCAATGCGCCAGGACAAAGTATTGCCTTCTACCAATACATTGCTAGAACTATTTGAGTTAGAATTGGAAAAACAAGGTGCCTTTCTACCAAAAGAAATTTATGATGAACGTTTAGAATTGGGCAAGCGTCATCTACCGCAATATTACAATCAAAGAAAAGATGGCTGGAATCAATTACTACAAGAGGCAACTATCCTAACCGAAAAACCACTTCGCAATGTCGTTTACAAGGGCGTTCCCTTGACAGGAACCATTGATAAAATAATAATTATCAATAATCAAGAACAAAAACACATAGAAGTAGTTGATTACAAAACAGGCAAACTAGATAAAAAACGTCTTGTTCGTCCCAATCATAAAAATACAGATGGAGGAATGTATTGGCGCCAATTAGTTTTCTACAAATTATTGGTTGAATATTCTAATATAAGCTCCTCTCCTGTTCAAAAAGCTGCAATAGACTATCTAACGCCAGATTTTCATGGTAATTTCCCTAAAAAAACAATTACATTTTCATCTGATGATGTACAAAACGTGGGTAAATTGATCCAAAATACATACAAAAATATCATGTCACATCAATTCTCGGAGGGCTGTAACCGCCCTAAATGCAAATGGTGTAATTTTGCTAAACGCAATACCATACCAAGTAGCTTTACCAACGAACAGACAGAGGCATTAGATGATAAATCTAAGTAAGGTTGGACCAGATTGAAGTATAAA
>JAKVCT010000673.1 GCA_022448995.1 Saprospiraceae bacterium | reverse complement strand
CTACGTTTTTCGCCTCGTTCAGCATCAAAAAATCTTGTGAATTATTATAAAATTAATTACGTCCACCTACTTACTTAGAATAGAGTGGTTCTTAGATTTTTAATTTTACTAAGTCATCAACTATAAATAGTTTGTGAAACTCTAGCTTTGCTAAATTACCCTTTCACCAACTATTGCAATTATATATATTATGAAATTTATTATTAGTGGAGGCGGTACAGGTGGACATATCTACCCTGCCATAGCTATAGCAGAAGCTCTAAAACGAAAACTCCCCAATGCAGAGTTTTTATTTGTGGGAGCACAGGGCCGTATGGAAATGGAAAAAATACCTAAAGCAGGTTATAAGATTGAAGGTTTATGGATTAGTGGCTTTCAGCGGAAACAGTTCTGGAAGAACTTCAGCCTTCCTTTCAAGATTATTGCTAGCTTTTTTAAGGCACGTAAGATTATTAAGCGTTTTAAACCAGACTTGGCAATTGGTGTAGGTGGTTATGCTAGTGCAATGGCTGTGCGAGCTGCGGCAGGTATGGGAATTCCTACCTTGATCCATGAGCAAAACTCTTATGCAGGGAAAACCAATAAAATGTTGAGTGGCTTTGCAAAGAAAATCTGTGTAGCTTATGATGGCATGGATCGTTTCTTCCCAAAGGAGAAAATTATTCATACCGGCAATCCTATTCGACAGGATATTTTAGAGTTAAATGATAAACGTACAGAAGCGTTCAAGCATTATGGACTAGATCCAAATCTACCAACACTTTTAGTCATTGGTGGTAGTTTGGGTGCTCGAACACTAAACGAAAGCATAGCTAAAAACTTAGCAGCATTTGAGCAAGCTGGCGTACAGGTATTTTGGCAGGCAGGCAAATTCTATATAGAAGAATATAAAAAGTTTGCAACCCTACACAAAAACATCAAGATCACAGCTTTTATAGATCGTATGGACTTGGCTTATGCCTTGGCAGATGTCGTAATTTCAAGAGCAGGAGCATTATCTATTTCTGAACTATGCTTGTGTGGAAAGCCTAGTATTTTGGTACCTTCTCCAAATGTAGCAGAAGATCATCAAACAGCTAATGCTATGGCTCTAGTAAATAAACAAGCTGCTCTCTTGGTCAAAGATGTCGAAGCACATGAAAAACTTTGTCCTTCAGCATTAGGCTTATTGCAGAGTGAGTCTGAACAAAAAATGCTCAGTCGTTCTATAAAACAATTGGGAATTGCAGATGCTGCAGATCGAATTGCAGAAGAGGTACTTCAGCTAGTTCGTTAATCAATGAATGTAATCGTCCGTAACTTTTATCAATTGATAATCAACAGTCTAAACATTCTCGTACTTAAAACACCAAGCTACGATAATAATAAAGCACTAAATTTTGGTTGTCAATTGGTTACAAACCACGAAGGGTTCAGAGAAACTCCCCCTTTATGGACTATTCTAATATGATAAGTAGGTGGACATAATTAATTTTATAATAATTCACAAGGTTTTTTGATGCTGAACGAGGCGAAAAACGTAGG
>JAKVCT010000672.1 GCA_022448995.1 Saprospiraceae bacterium | reverse complement strand
ATAGATACTTTTTATACTGCTCCTAATGCTTTTTCTACTTATGGTTTTGTGTATAATAGTTTTTTATCTCCAAATTATCAAGCTGACTATTTCAATACCTTAACAGGAAGTGCAATACCAGAAATACCTTTAGATATTATCACGATAGATAATCCGGTTTATTTTACAAAAAATTCATCATCAAGTTCTCAAATATTAGGTTTAGGACTGGGGATTAATGGAGTCGAAGTACCTGCTAAGGCTGATACAACAGACATCATTTATGAATTACCTTTTGAATTTAATGATAGTTGGGATTCTACTTCATATCTATTTTTAGACATAAATCCGGTGTATGATGCAAAGTTTAAGCGTCACCAATCAAGGAGCTCTATTGTTGATGGTTGGGGCCAAATCACAACGCCATTTGGAACTTTTGACGCGCTGAGAGTCAAGTCGGAAGTAGTGTACACCGATTCAATTTATTTTGATTTAGGTTTTGGAGCTGCTTGGATTGAATTGCCAACACCTTCAGATACCGAGTATACTTGGTGGACAAATAATAATAAGATTCCTGTTCTTAAAATTGTGACGCAAAGTGGAATAGCTAGTTTAATTGAATATAGAGATCGTGAAATCGTTATAGGTGCAGGTGTTGATGATTCTAATAAAGAATTAGGTTTTAGTGTTTATCCAAACCCAACACATCAAGCCTTAAATATTGAATGTTCAGATAAATCAAATACTATACTGGAAATGATCGATATGAACGGTAGAGTTATGGATAGAAGGGACATAGTTGGTGGTAAACATGTTTTAGATGTTGAAGATTTTGAGCCCGGAACTTATGCAGTAAAACTTATATCTGATACTAAAACAAGTACTAAAATTATTTTTGTAAAATAGTGTAAGTAATACCCCACATTTTAATCTTATCTTTGTACAAAGCAAACCACTTTGTCGCTTCATTAAATTGAAGAGGAAAGTCTGAGCAGCAAAGACTACCATACTTCCTAACTGGAAGGGTTCCGTTCAGGCGGAATACAGATAGTGCAGCAGAAAATATACTACCGTATATACGGAAAAGGTGAAAAGGTGGGGTAAGAGCCCACCGCTTGAATGGTGACATTTGAGGCATTGCAAACCTTATGGGCTGAAACATCATGTAAACCAAGGCTGAAGGCTTAGTCGGTCAATCTTGGAGGGTAGATGGCTTGATTCCGACAGTGATGTCGGGGCTAGATAAATGACATAGTATTAGATTTAATTTAATAACAGAACTCGGCTTATCGGTTTGCTTTTTTTATTTAACATGAAATTACTATATATAATATTGATCGGGTTTTGTTTTGCGGGTTGTCTCAAAGAAGATGACTTCGCAAATTCAACATTTGAAGGGGGGGCGTTAAATCATATAGGTATTGTTAGAACCGCTTATGCTGATGATTGGGATAATTGGTTTATTGAATTGCAAGGGGTTTCAGGTACTGTAAGAACAGTTTATACAGAGGACTGGGACAGTTGGAGGTTCAATTTTGATGGTGT
>JAKVCT010000671.1 GCA_022448995.1 Saprospiraceae bacterium | reverse complement strand
CGCCATCTAAGATACTATGATTACCCTTATGATCCTTATCGAGCGTTTTTTCTGTACGGATAATTGTAGAATTATGAGTGATAGCAAATTGAACACCCCAGTCTGATGGATCATAACGTTCAGTTTTAATCAGAGGCTTGAGCTTGAGCCGTGCCAACAACTCTTCTTCTTGTTTATCATTCCAACGCCTAACAACTATTCTGAATATTGTATAGGCTAATAAGCCTAATAACAGTACCGCTAATAAAAATAAGCCTAAACCTTGGGCTAGTCCATTGCTAGTTTGTTCTAACGGTTCAGACTTA
Organism: Saprospiraceae bacterium; assembly: GCA_022448995.1. Taxonomy (GTDB): domain Bacteria; phylum Bacteroidota; class Bacteroidia; order Chitinophagales; family Saprospiraceae; genus JAKVCT01. Next base: position 1,227 of record JAKVCT010000671.1, on the reverse strand, counting down.
GAAGTAGCTGCAATGACTGCTGCTATGGTATCTGTTGTTACTGTAAGAATAGTGTCTAAATTGCTTGAAGAGACATCAGGACCAAGAGTTGGAGTCTGTTCTGTAGTATTGCTTTCTTTTCCATATTGAACCCATTGTTGCCGACTAGAAGGGCGCATAAAGATCATCAAGACCAATAAAGCCATTAAAGCTAATAGCGTAAATGCAAAAGATACATAGTTAGGTTTCGGAGAATGATACATTGGGAATTAATTGATTTCTAATACATTTTAAGCAAGTAAGTTGATAGACTGAAATAAGTTAAGATTTTGTAGTCAGTAGCTTTTGATGTTAGACAAGGTAGAAAGCACAGACATAGCCGTGGCTATGGCGAGCATTTCTAACACAGTATAACTCAAAATCTACTCTAGAAATCATCAATCACTTATGTTATATAGTATTAAGTACTCTGTAATATAAATAAGTAAATGTTTTTACAGAAGATTTTTGATAGGTTTTAAGGACTCCCACACTTTGATAGCCTTAGCTATCAGAAGGAGGACAGGACGATAAAAGCTATAAGAAGATTCGATTAAAAATATTTAAAAATTTACATTACAGAGTATTAAGCTACAAAATAATCAGAAAAATACTGCCATGAGTATCTACTTTTATTTCTAACAGATTAGCTTTGTCTTAGGCAATTTTTGTTTGAGATACTTTATATAAGCCTTATCTGCTATCATGGGTGTATTAGAGATATCTAGTCGTTTGAGCGGAAGCTTTGAGATTATTTCTGGAAGCCGTCTAAGTTGAGTGCCTCTCAGATTCAGAGAGAAGAGACCTTGAAGTTTTCCAAGCTCCTCTGATAATAGTGTTATATTGGTATTAGCCAAGACTAAGACACCCAAGTTTCTGAGGTTATAGAGTGAGCTCGGCAAATCAATGATTGGATTCTCTGCTAGATTTGGATTTCTTAGTGTATCTACAGTATCTATGTGCTCGCCAAGCTCTTGAAGATTATTGTCTTTCAACGTCAAGTTGGTTAGTCTTAGGAACTTAAATTTCTTTGGAGGAAACACCTCTATTTTATTCTCTGATAAATCTAGCTGCATGCATTCTGTGTGTAACATTTTATCTGGAAGATTTTTGGTTAAGTTCGCTTTGTAACGTATTACACTTAGTCGCGGCATGGATAAAATTTGCTCCTGAAAGTCTGGGAAGTTATTACCAGAGAGTTCTAAGAGT
>JAKVCT010000670.1 GCA_022448995.1 Saprospiraceae bacterium | reverse complement strand
ATCGGATTTGGTGCAGTGGTGTTTTGGCATAAAAAGCAGCTGGCAGCTCAGAATATCGATCAATCCATTACTAAGAAACAACAGGCTGGTCATGAAGCTACTAAACGTTTGACTACGGCCAAAAGTATGATGCAGGCAAACCAAGGAAAAGCATTCTATGATGAGCTTTCTAAAGTATTGATGGGATATGTTAGCGATAAGTTCAATATCCCCCTATCTGAATTATCAAAAGCCAATGTTAAAGTTAAGCTAGAGACTAATCAAGTGAATAGAACAGAGATAGAACGTTTTACGGAATTATTACAAACCTGTGAAATGGCTTTATTTGCAGGGATGATTAATACCTCTGCTATGCAAGAAACATATAAGAATACCAACAACTGGATCAATACCATCGAGAATCAATTAACATAATAGAATATGACGCGTTATTTCTATTTGGCAATACTAATGATATGTACAGGAACAGGGCTAATGGCAAATGATTTAGCCATCAATTTTAGTGCAGCTGTTGATCTGTATAATGAAGGGAAATACACGGAATCCATTGCTAAATACGAGGCAATTTTAACAACAGGAATAGTTTCAGCAGAATTGTATAACAATTTGGGATTAGCCTATCATAAAAATGGGGAGTTGGGTAAAGCTATCGTAAATTTTAACCGAGCTTTACGGCAGTCTTCCTCCAACGAAGATGCTAAACACAACCTAGTAGCAGCAAGACAACAAGTAGAAGAACAAACTATTGAGATAGAGGATACGGCTCTGGTACGAATATGGAACGGTGTAGCAGGTAGTCTTTCTGCAAATGGTTGGGGAGTAGTATTTTTACTTTTTCTGTGCTTCGGAGCATGTAGTTTATCCTTTTGGCAGATAGGAAAAACTAGTGAGTTGAAACGTAGAGGCTTCTGGGGAGGAATCGTTGTGCTGAGCCTAAGTATCTTACCACTAATCTGGGGATTTCAGCAACGCGCCGTAGAGTTAGACAGTGGTATAGCCATTATTATCAAAGAAAAGGTCGGTATACGAGAAGCACCGAATTTAGGTAGTGAGGAAATTGAGTTAGTCTTTGAGGGAAATACTGTTCAGGTGCTTACCAATGAGAATAATTGGACTAAAGTGCGTCTGACCAATGGTCTGTTAGGTTGGCTACCCAGTACTATGATCGAAAAAGTCTAAAAAATAAGTAAAAAATATAATGGCTATAATTCCGGTTTTAACGGAGTTATAGCCATTTTTATTTATAGAAAATGCTTGCCGGATAGCAAGGTCCATATACATTTGGTCTGAAAATTGGTGTATACAAAATCAAGTAATGAGACAAAAGAAAACGCACAATGAATTTAGAAGAGATTTTTTCCAAAAACAAGTCAAAAAACGTAGTCGAATCCTTAGATTCGGCGAGGCTTTTTAACGAAGCTTTTGAAAAAAAGATCAATAAATACAGTAGGGATACTATTGTCACATTACTTGTAAAGAAGTAAATACAAATTTTGTTTATGGATTAGTATTAGATACAAGAGCCTCCAAAAGCAGCGATTCCTAAGTATTTA
>JAKVCT010000067.1 GCA_022448995.1 Saprospiraceae bacterium | reverse complement strand
ATTGCGGGCACTTCTGCATACATAAATGCTCTAGCTAAAGAAGCAATTCCATTCCCTACTTCAAATTTACCATAGCCTGTTTTGCAAGCAGACAAAACCACTAAAGAAGCATTCAAATCTAATCTAGAAATTTCATAGGCTTGCAAGAAATCATTTTGACTACTATCCTGAGACTGTGTAAACGCTAATCCAGAGAGCATAGGAGTACTCTTATTGGACAAACCATGCATCGCTAAATGTATAATTCCATAATTTTTAGATTCTTGCTTAAAAATCTGTTCAGTTGCCAAAGAATCCAATGCAAATAAGCCATTGAAATTCTTTGCCAATGTCTCTACTTCAGTTCGTGCAGCAGGCAAGGGTGCTAAATATCCTTTCAGCCCATAGCTATATCCTGCTTTGTCCTCTACCTTACGACTATAGTTTGCAGCAATGGCAAATAATTCGCCATTGTTCGACTTATGCTCAGACCGAATATTGTGCTCCCAAAGTGTTGCAGAGTAATCATAGCTGATTTGATAATCTCGAAGCAAATAAGAGAGGTTTTTATAATTAAATTTTTGTTGGGGAGGTAATTCGGACAAGAATGCTTCAAAAGGTAAATACCCTAATTCTCTGTCCGTAATAAATACTAGCTTTTTGATCTTGGATTTTCCTACCAAAGCTCTAGCTACAAGTGTCTGATAAAACCAGTGAGCAGTGGTACAATAAGCATCATAAGCTTGTTGTGGTTGGTCAGTAATTACTTTGTAATCACTCAATATATTGTGTAGAGACTGAATGCTATCTTTCAGGGTATAGCTACTGATAGGGATAGAGTACAACACTGTTGTCTCTTGGTCTGCATAAAATAGATAGGTTGTAGAATCCCCTATTAGGTACTCTATCAATGCAGTTTCGGCATCTAACTGGTCTTGTACAGCCTGCAACTCAACTCCTTTTTCCTGACGTTTGAGAGCTGCATACTTGGGATAATTATGCTCCAGTTGTTTATTAAATGCCTCTATTTCCATATTCACCTTGTTCAGTATCGTTCGTAAACTATCTTTTTCTTGTTCTTGTTGTTGTGCTATCAATGCTTCTAAGTCTATTCGTTTTCCTTGCAAGATCTTCTCTTTTTCAAAAAGTTCTTCTGGTAGGTTTCCCAAACGTTGATTAGCATCTGCCTGAGTTGCTTGATGCAACAATACAGACTTATTTCGTTCTATTAAGCTAAATATCTTAGCATAGTCTAATGCTTCTCCTTTTTGGGAATGTAAGATATTCAAACCTTGCACTATCCAAGCATTAGCCAATTTTAATTCTTTTAACTGATCCTTTGGTGAGGATAATCCGTATTTTCTCTGTTCAATAAGATGGAGGGCTAGTTCTACTAATAAAGCTTTACGTTGAAGAACTTCTGTAGTTTGTTTTTCACTATCTAGAAGTATAAATGCATACTTTATGGTCTTTAAAAATGTTTTCAAGTATGCATAATTTTTTAACTTGACCTTATGTAAAGCGGCAATGTCCTCCTTATTTAATGGATAGGATATTGATTGTCCTGTCATATACTCCACCCCTAATGCTACATACTCCCAAGCTTTTTCCGCTTCGCCTTTTTCGAGATAACATCTTACTAAATTATTTGAAGCAATAATCGTTTTGGTATGTCTCTTACCTAAGGTTTTAGTATATATTTTTTGAATTTCTAGATAAATTTCTATTGCAACATCGTACTCTTTCATAGTCCTCTTGAGCCTAGCAATACCTGATAGAGTGGTAAGATACTTATAGTGTTTTTTACCTAGACGCTCATGAATTTTGAGTGCCTGTAACAGGAGTTTCTCTGCTTGTTGGAAGCTTTCCATTTCTCTGTATACACCTGCTAAATTGACTAAAATTGTAGCATATTTAGGATGTTGATTTCCCAAACGAAGCTTAGTTAGTTTAAGTGACTCCTGATAACGATTTTCAGCTTCTCCATATTTTTCCATACCAACATATAGAACCGCTAAATTATTGATCAAAGTTACTCGTTTGGGATAAGCCTCTCCAAATTTATTTTCGTAAATTTTTATTGCCTCTAAATACAGAGGTTCTGCCTCCGAGAACCGCCCCACACTCTTGTATAGTTGTGCTAAGCTCCCCAAGTTGGTAGCATAATGTGGATCTTGTTCACCAGAAATTTTTTTGTGAATATCTAGCGCTTTTAGAAATAAAGTTTCAACCTCCGAATACCGACCTAGTTTACTATATAATAATGCTAAATTCCCTAGACAAGCCGCATAGACTGGATGTTCCTTTGTGTGATATTTTTCATAAGCATCCAATACTCTTATATACATTTCTTCTGCTTCCTTAAACTTCCCCACTTTCTTGTAGAGTAATGCAAAATCATTCAACCCAATTAGGTAAACCTCATTTTTTTCTCCTAGTACATTTCGAGCTAGAACTAATAAAGACTGGTATTCTTTCTCCGCTTTTTTATAGCTTCCTGTAACATAATAAATGTTAGCTAATAAATGGCTTGTATGGATGTAGGTCTCAGATTGGCTATTCTTATGTTTCTCTTGGATTTGTTTCGATTCTAAACCACTACTGATTGCTTTCTTATAGTCTCCTAGATTATAGTAGGCATAGGCTTGGTTATACAAAAAAAATGCTTGTAGCGTATCAGAAGTATTTTCCTTGATAGGCAGTTTCTGCATTAAATCTTCTGTATATTTTACTAATTCTTTGAATTTTCTTTCCTTTTTTATCTTCTTTACTTTGTCAATAACTTGCTGAATAGATGAGAGTTCCTGTGCAAAAGAAGTAGAATTAATAATTAGTAGAATTAGTAAAATACTTGGGAATTGTAGAATCCTGAGTCTTGTATTCATTCTTGATATTATACTTGTGTAATACAAATATAAGTATGCTTTACTTTAAGCTACTTACTTAGTTGTTTTTGACAGAAAGTTGTTTAAAAACACGAAAATAAGTACTATATCTAGGGTACTAGTCTACGCTGAATGTTTAAGCAACTTTTATATATTTTTGATAAAACCCAAAAATACTTATGGTTTTTAGAATTTAGGAATAAAGCCAAGTAGTAGCAGTGTTACTACAACTAAAAGGGTAAATATCTAATAGACTACAAAGATATACACATAAAAGCTTAATTAAACTTATTCGCATAGTTTTTAGGCAATAAATTATCTTTTTTTAATTTTTATCGCCTTCAATAAAGGTGAATGTGAAAGGATAGTGATACAAAACTCCCATATTGGCCTGAATTCCACCATACACACAAAATCCTATAAAACTGGAAGTTACAAGTACAATTAAGAATAAACCAAGTTCAAAAAGGATAATACATGTAAACACAGATGATAGAGCGTAAATAAAGAAACTTGCACACCAATTAAATAGAACAACTCCATGCTTATTAGTTTCCTCATGTTCCTGATTATTTTTCCATATAACATAAGGTACAAGGAATCCTATCACAGGGAAGAATACCCCTATGATGCAAGATAAGTGCATATACATCAGGAAGTCTTTGTCTGAAAAAGAAAGGTAAGTTGGTTTACTATCATCATCTTTATGTGCTTCAAATAGTTTTTGTTTTTCAAGCTCAAATTCTTTGTCTGTTAAAACTCCCTTTTCTTTTAATGATCTAAGTTTCTTAAATTCTTCTTGTTCTTCGTTCATAATACATAACTAGATTTTGAATAATAAGTAGATGGACACAATTAATTTATAGTTAACCCCGAAGGGCTCTACGAAGTAAATTTAATCAGCCTTTTAGCTTTGCTGAGCCCTTCGGGGTTAACTGCGTTGAGCTCTTCGAGGTTTGTGCTGCACTTTGTTAAAAAGCCTCTGAGATTGCTTGCTCCAGTGGAGCAGAGGAGAGAGTATAAGGAGTTGTAAGTTTTAGTTTTCAATAAATTACGTGGCAACTAGTTCGCTATTTTTTGCAACTTCAATTACACTAAACATTAGACATACGATTACTGAACATGAGTTACACAATACTATTTAAACACACTAAGTTTTATATATTTGCTATAGGTTTGCTCTTCTTTGGGAACGGATTGGAGGTATCTGCTCAGACCAATAAGCGCTTTATGAATGGTTATCCATTGGCGACTCCATCAGATAGTCGCTTTGAAAACGAGGCAGAGCTGAAACAGACTATGACTGCTCTAATTGGAGGAGCAAGGATGTTGGCAAGTGGCTTATCGTCTGCTGGCAAAGACGATGGGGAGGCTTTTTCTAAGCAAGATTATCTTGAAATTATTGATCAAATGGTTGTATATGCTGACGAATTAGCCATCAAAGCTAAGGGGAGCAGTAGTGCAGATACTTGGAATAAGGATAAAAAGTCTATTACCAAAGGGCTGAAAGGGGGGCAATATGACAAGGCTCGTTCTGGACTAAAAGCTTGTGGTGGAGTAGATGATAAAGATGCTGAACGTATCTTTTTCATTTGGAAAGATTATTTGGGAGAGAAAGACGCAGCATTACCTTGGTTAGATGCCAAAAATATTAAGATTACGAGAATTTACAGATCTTTATTAGATCATGTGTCCAAAAAATATGAGAAGCCATTCGGACCTTTTGCGGAGCAAGGGGCTATACTAGCAGATGCTATGCAAGCATTGAGCAATAGTTTGGAAGATCCTAGTGAGTTGGCTTGGCAAGGTGAAGGTAAATTTACATTATTACGCTCAGAAGACGAGTTGAAACGTTTGGCTAGTAATGTAGTTTACTATGAGTGGAAATTGCATGATCCAATCAATGCCACTCGAAGTGCTCAAATCAAAAGAGAGCAAGTGAGGGTTGTAAAATTAGCACTATACGATGTAGTTCGTTCAATGGTTGAGCGCAAAACAGATTGGGATAAAGATCCCTCTCACGGTAAAAATCTTGTACATCTCTATGAAGCAACATTAGAACATGGCTGGAAGGTAAATGGAAATAAGGCTGAGGCGAACAAGTAGTTTCCAATACGAATACATTTCCCTTAGCACATTTCAAATGTTAAAGAAAGATTAACAGCTTCAAAAAAGTCAACAATTCTAGAGATAGTGAAGTATTAGTCTTGTATGTTTATTGCAGTTTCAAGGTATCTTTTGCATTAGTTGAAATACTGTCAATCTTGTTGATTGATGAACGTTGCTTTTCTAGTTCTTCAGAAGGTTTACGGTAGATTTGTTCTTCCCAGTCTATCCGACCTGTTGCGATACCAAAAATAGCAATGCCCCCAACTATTAATAAACCAATCAAAGAAATGATTGAGAATCGCCAGCCCCAAATATTGCCAAGATACTCTCCTCGACGAACTCCAAAGATCTTCGTATAGAGTTCTTCGCGTTTGGCGCGCATCTCTTCTTTTCTTTGTTTTCTTGATATATTTTCTTTATTTTTAGACTTATCATTATTCATTAGATACAAAGTTTAGTGGATTGCAAAGTTAAGAATTAAAGAATTCCTAATAAAGTATATGGAAACTAAAAAAATAAGTACAGTTAAAAAATATTTGGCAACAGCTGCTGTTTCTGTGCTCAGTTCTTTAGCAACAATTAGTGTCTACAATATGTTTTCGGGTCAGGTAGAAAGTTCTCTAAAAGACCAAGCTATTGTAGCAAGCGATCCTGTGCCTGTGCGAGCCGTAGCTAGACCTTTATCACCAAATATTACCAATGTAAGTTCTTTCAAAGAGGCTGCAGACTTAGTGCGGCCAGCAGTAGTTCATATTGAGAGTTCTTCTAGTAGTCGTTATGATAATTTCTTGGACTTGGGTAGAGGTGCGTCCTCAGGGTCAGGGGTAATTATGACTAAAGATGGTTACATCATCACAAACAATCATGTGATAGAGGATGCCAAGACGATCAAGGTGACAATGAATGACCGTCGTAGTTATGAAGCTAAGATTATAGGAACGGATCCGTCAACTGACTTAGCAGTAATCAAAATCAAGGATACTGAATTAAATGATCGAGAGTTACCTACTCTAGAGTTTGGCAACTCTGACGAGGTCAATGTAGGAGAATGGGTCTTAGCTGTAGGAAATCCTTTTAATCTAACTTCTACCGTAACTGCCGGAATTGTAAGCGCAAAAGGAAGAAATATCGAAATTTTAGAAGATTTATATTCTATTGAGTCTTTTATTCAAACGGATGCTGCGGTTAATCCTGGTAATAGTGGTGGAGCTTTGGTAGATACGGAAGGAAACTTAGTTGGTATTAATACAGCTATCATGACTCGATCAGGGAGATACGAGGGCTATTCGTTTGCTGTACCTGCCAATCTAGTACGAAAGGTAATGAGTGATTTGATTGAATTTGGAGAAGTCCAACGTGGATTTTTAGGTGTAACCATCAAAGATGTCACAGATGAAATTGCCGAAGAATTGGGGCTAAGTTCTTTGGATGGTGTATATCTAGATCAGATCAATTCTGGATCTTCTGCTGAAAAAGCTGGTCTTGAATCTGGTGATATAATTTTGTATGTCAATGATATTAAGGTACAAAGCTCTCCTGAACTCCAAGAACAAATTGCACGTTATCGCCCTGGTAATGCAATCAAACTGAGAGTCTTGAGGGACAGTAAAGAAATGGAGGTAGAAGTAGTTTTGAGAAATAAGTCCAATACAACGGAATTGAGTGCCAAGCGCTTTAATTCTAAAGATAATATTCTAGAAGATTTAGGTATTAATGCAAGAACAGTTACCGATCAAGAAAACCAAGAAAACCGAAAGGTTGGTGGAATTATCATTACAGAGATCACAGAAGGTAGCTTGATTGAGAAAACCAATATGGATATAAATTTTATTGTCACCACAGTAAATAATAAGAAAATAAAATCATTGCAAGAGTTTGAAGATGCGATATTCAATGCAACAGACGAAGTTATTCTGGATGGGTTTTATGAAGAATATCCCGGTGATTTTAGCTATGTATTTCAAAAATAATAAGCTGTGTGGCGCTTAAGTACGTAGAATAAAAGTGTTTGTAGATTTAGTAAAATCTACAAACACTTTTTTATTTTTGCAGCGTTTTGTCGCTGAAGTTACTCAAAAATAGATGAGTCGATAAATGTGTAATTGTTCAGCTCTCTTCATATTGGAGTACCGCTAAGGGTCTGCGCTGTAAACCCATATAGTCCGCTTGATCCAGTTGGGTAGATTTTGCTAAGCTTTTAGAGAAACTGAGTCTTGCTTGTTACATTTGACAGGACATTTTTTTACGTGATTTATCCAAACTCTAAAAAGAAATTAGTTTCACTGAGCCCTTCGGGGTTTACTTCGTAGAGCCCTTCGGGGTTAGTTTCACTGAGCCCTTCGGGGTTTACTATAAATTAATTGTGTCCACCTACTTACTTACTTAGTCTCTAATAAATATTTTTTATTTTTTTTAATAGAAAAAGTAGGGTATCCGTATCTACACACGGTTAGGCTATTGTAAATTAGTCTTACATGTGATAGTTTTGGTAAAAAAGCCTAATTGTAGTTTCTTTGTGAAGAAAGGAGGATCAAATTCCATATTTTTTGGCAAAAAATAGATTAGCTTTTTGAAATTTATGGAAGTTCTGTAACGTTTAAAGCCCTACTTGATTTTGGATAAAGCAAATTTCAAAACCTATTTTGATCAATATTTCAATCCCATTCGTAATTATATCTATTACCGATGTGGTGATAAAGAGCTGGCTACTGATGTAGCTCAGGAAACTTTTATGAAATTGTGGGAAAAGCGCATGAAGATACAGGAACATGCTATCAAAGGGTTATTGTACAAGATTGCAAGTGACTTGTTAATCAGTCAGTTGCGTAAAAAAACAGTGGCTAAAAGATATCAAGATACTTTGCGCCTGTCGTATATAGATCGTTCAACAGAAGAATCCATTGAGTATCAGGAAGTAAAGCACCATTATGAAAAAGCTTTAGCGGAACTTCCTGAAAATCAACGTTCTGTTTTCTTAATGAGTCGCTTGGATGGAATGAGTTATAAGGAAATTGCAGCACGTTTAGAAATTAGTGTCAAAGCTATTGAAAAGCGAATGAGTAAAGCTCTAAGCACGCTAAAAGCTAGGTTTAAAGCACTCGGTAAAATCTAAATTTTAAAAACAACCATTAGAACTATACATATATGAAGCATATTAACAATACAGGAGATCAGGATTGGAAAAAAGAGCAAGAAGACTTTTTTCGTCAGGTCAAAACTCCTTTTGAGGATGATAGTACTGCCATTTGGGAGAAGCTCTCTACTCAAATTGATGAACAAGACGCTGCAAAACATCAACCTACAGCTCAAGAGACTAAGGTAGTTTCTATTTTCCGCCTGCGTAATATTGCTGCTGCTGCTTGTGTATTATTGCTAGCAGGCATTGGCTTTATGAAGTTCTATACAGTGGATATTATAACTACTAATGGACAACAATTGGCACATACCTTACCTGATGGCTCAGTCGTACAACTAAATGCACAATCTAATTTGAATTATGCACCTTACTGGTGGACGTTTGACCGTTCTATAAAATTTGAGGGAGAAGCTTTCTTCAAGGTAGAAAAGGGGCAAAAGTTTCGCGTCATTTCTTCTCTTGGAAGTACACAAGTCTTGGGTACACAGTTCAATATTTTAGCTAGAGGTGAAACCTATAAGGTTTATTGTACGGAGGGTAAAGTAGAAGTGCGTGCTTCAGGAGGCAAGCAAATTTTGAAGCCTAATCAGTTGGCTGTTTTAGAAAACAAAGGGCTGAAGCGTGAGAATGATGTTCCTGAGAATAAGGCAATTGCCTGGACACAACAGAAATTCAATTTTATGGGAAGCAATATTACTTTTAAGGATATTATTGAGGAGTTGGAACGTCAGTATGATGTAGAATTACAGTATGATCCTGCTTTGGTAAATACCTCTCGTGGTGGTGCCTTTGATAAGCCTGCTACTATAGAGGAGTGTCTAGATAAATTGGATATTCAATTCACGAAAATCCAGGAAGGAAAGTATAAATTATCCGTAGAATAATCCTGCAGACCTCGAAGGTTTTTAGAAACCTTCGAGGTCTGCAGGAAGGTATTACTCTTGAATAATTAATTGCTGACTGATCTGTTGTCTAGTCGTTTGTATACGAAGCATATAAACACCTGTGGCTAAACGCTGTCCATTATCACCCTGCAAATCCCATTGCAATTGACCAACTTGTTCCTTAAAATTGTTCAAATCAAAACGCTTCACTACACGACCATCTACACTATAAACTTCCGCTTGTAGGATCTCATCCTCTTCTTCCAACTCCCATTCAATCGTACAGAAAGTAGTAGCAGGATTCGGATATAACTCCACTGCCGTTTGAACAGCTTTTGGCGCTTGCACCTCATCTACATCCACTACTACACCACCACTAATCGCATACCAACAATCCTTACAAGGTTCTCCGCCCTGTGTCAAATCTAAGGCCAAGAAAGCCGTATAACGATCCGATAAAACACGCTCTTCCTTACTTACATTAATAATATGATTCACATCAACAAAAGAAGCACTTTCCAAATCTCTTAGATAATGTCCTACCCAAATCTCCTCTTGCAAGGTATCCGCAACAACCATAGCACTAGCACTAATACTTGCAGTATGTGTAGAGACAGTATTATTTACATACTCTTGATATTGGATTGTAAATGGTGCATTCCCATAATATTTTCCAACTTGATAATAAACATTATCTCTTTCAAATTCATACTCATCATAAACAAAACCTGCATTTGGATTAACACCTAAATTACTAGGACTAGTAGAAGACTGAGCAGCAATACGGAAGAAATATTGAATTCCTTCCCATAAACTACCAGTGCCATCCATTGTAATGTAAGAAGAACCACCAGAACTCTGAGCTACATCCTCTGTTGCTTCCTTCATATAGAAATGGTAATCACCTGGAGTATTACCCCACGACCACCAACTAGGTTCGAAGTATTTAGTGTTATAATTTAATGCAAAAACAGGCGCACTAAAAGAAGTAATGGAACTTAGATTAGAATCATAATAAGTATTACTCCCTAACCAAATTACAATAGGCTCTGCTTGAGGATCAAGATTCGAATCCATATAAGTCATACCTTGTGGTAAAATAGAATTATTACTACTTTGGTTGAATCCAGAAAAATTAGTATTCGCAAATTCCTGATTAATTGTTGCATCATCTGCACTTAACCACGTTGTTGATAGCCAATTATCAATAGGAGAACCTCCTCCCGTCGTGTTATCGGAAGCAAATACTAGATTAAATTCATCATTATCATCTAAATATTCTATCAATTGTGTTTGTAGATAATCAATTAGATCCTCAAATTCAACATCTGTGTACAATTCATTATGATCCACTACAACTAAAACTTGTTTGGGTGTGACGTTTGGAGCAGTTGCAGTAGGTTTTTCATAAGCTAATTGGTAAAATTGCTCTCCGTCCTTTTGCATCAGTGTACCAAAAACACCATCTGTATTCATTGGATTAGCAAAACTAATCTGAACTGGTTTAGCTGCCAAACTCATAGGAAAACTTCCCATCCAGGCATTACCCAAAATTGGATCAACTACATAGGTAAAATCACTAAGAGAAGTATGGGACACTGTTGGTAGACCTAAGTTATAATTTGCATCATCAAAGATAACCAGCTGAAAATTTTCTCCCCCCCAATTATTTGAATTAGCGGTTAATATTTCTAGAGGTAATAATGCATAAATACTATTACTATTAAAATTGGTAGGAATCATATAAGATAACTTTACTTTACGGTGACCGTCATGTGCCATCGGGAACACACGCAATTGATAACCTCCATTTCCTTTTCTATATAACAAGGAAGGATCAATCTGGCGATTCACCAAGCCTTCATAAACTTCAGTAGCTTCGCCTTTTTCGTATACATCTGCACGGACAATGGTAGAATCATCTTCCATCCATAGCCAAGAATCATACATAATGGAACCTTCTGGTAGGGTAAAATCTAATATAATTTCATAAGGCATTCCTGAGTACAAATTGCCACTATTTGCAGCAGAAAAGGTCATAAACAGATCAATTTGCCAATAAATACCTTGTGGTTTGATGTGAAAATTAACATCGCTCATTTTTGCAACATGACCTCGTCCGGGACTGGGCCACATATCTGTTCCGAAAATTTCGATGTTATTTTGTGCGGAACTTGTAGTCACAAAAAAGGTAAATACACAGGTGAAAAAGGTGAATAGTTTTTTCATAATACTTTGGTTTTTGTAGTCCTTGATTTTTAACTCTATTTGAGCTCTTTAGCCTTTCAGGGTTTGTAAGTAATATATCTTCAGGTAGAGTATTAAGTAATAAGTCAAAGTCGTGGACTATTTAAAATATATCATAACAGATCAAGTATGGGGCATACTAAGTAGGTGGACGTAATTAATTTTATAATAACCCCGAAGGGCTCTGCGAAGCAAATTTACAAGATTTAACTTCGTTGAGCCTTTCAGGGTTTTTGATGCTGAACGAGGCGAAAACCCCGAAGGGCTCAGCGAAGCTAACCCCGAAGGGCTCAACAAAGTTAAACGTAGGGATAGCCACGAAGTGGACAGAGGCGAAGCCGACTAGTGGCGAGCTACGCTGCCACCCAGGGCTATCACGAGGCTTTTTAACAAAGTTCAGCGCAAACCTCGAAGAGCTCAACGCAGTTAAAAGGCTGATTGAATTTACTTCGTAGAGCACTTCGTGGTTAAATACAAATTAATTGTGACTAGCTACTTAATGTGCCTAATGTTGGTTGAGTATTTGATAGATGAGTTTTGATAGGAACTCTCTAGGTTTTATTAAGATCTAATCCTGTTTTTTAAGTATTGAGAATCAATGATTCAGTAGTAATAATGAATTGACTTAAAGTAACTTAAGCAAAATTACAAAATAAAATATTAAAATACTTAAAAAGAACACTAAGTTATTTTACAAATAAAAAATAATTCGTACAAAACTTGCCTAATTCAAGGATTCTAAGTAGTTAGGGTGCTCTGCAAAGCAAGCCACCCTAAACTAAAAAAGGAAATGAACTACTTTAAGTCCATTTCCTTTTTTTAGGTCGTCTAATTAACTCTTAGTTATTTACACTTGCTTACTTCAATATCTTTGAAATCATCAATTTTCTTGAAGTTTTTACGACGTGCAATGTACATATTCTTAGAAGATTTGAAAATCAAATCATCAAAAGCAGCTTCTTGGTAGAACTTCTTACCGTTCTTTTTAGTTTGCTTGATTAACACAGCCATTTGACCAGAACCATTTTTGAATTCTCTAATGTTATACTCCTTAGGACGTTGCTTTCCTTTACGCTCAGCATTTTTTGCTTTGTATACGTAGTTATCTTTCTTGTCTCCAACCAAAACAACGTTATCTTTAAATACACGTACTTTTAAGATATATTTATCTTCAGCTTTCTCAGGCTCACCATCTTTCCATGTACCCAATTTGTAGTTACCTGTACCAGGAACTTCAAATACAACATACTTACAGTTTACACTACCTAAACAAGTTTTTTGTTCGTATTTAGCATTGTCCCAACGCAAATATCCCTTGCTATGAGGTGCACCATAGATCAAGATAGGATTGTCTAAATCTTTTACCTTTTCGATTGGTACATATACTTTTTGAGATTTGTTAGCGTCTGAATTTACAGCATTTCCGCCATCCTTAGCTTTTACGATAATGTTTTGAGTAGCATCAATGTTAAAGTAAGCAGGGAACCACTCTTCAGTTACAATACCATAAGTAAATTGATCACAAACATCTAAGTCAGCTTCAAACTTAGTATCATCGATTACATCTACTTGTAGGCTAGATAAATCTTTAGGATAAGCATTATCAGGGAAACGTACCATAGTACCTGCACCACTAGATTTTACATCAGCTTCGCTAGATTTAGGGTAAGATTCTTCGTCAAATGGATTTGGATTACAATCTTCTTCACAATCGCGTTGTTTAGCACATGCACAGTAACCCTCCAAACTCATTTCGAAGTTATATGTCTTACAATTGTTTCCTGCTGTTTGAGCTTCACAAGCTTTTCCAGTATTTACCCAAACAATTTTTCCACCGCTTTCTTCTCCTCTGTGTAGCGTAAATCCAGGCTTAGGCTCACCCGCTGCAGGGATTTTAATCTTCACGTTCTTAGAAGGAGACAAAGCACTACCATTCACTTTTGCATTGTAGTACATTACACCAGTGAAGTACAATTTCTTACCAGACTTATCTTCAATAGAGATGTTCTCTGCTTGAATTTTAGACAAAGAGTTCAACTCGCGAATTTCAAAGCTGATATCTTTGTTCTTGTTTGGTTTGTACGTTCCTTTTTCGATAAAGACCTCAGCACAACCGTCTCTTACAACAGTGTCTCTGTCATCATCTTCAAGTGTAAATGTCAGCTCTACACGACGATTTAGAGGACGTCCCTCACGATCATTCGGGTACTTAGCATCTTTTTCTCCGTAGAAAATAAGTTCTAGTTTGTCTTCATTTTCTCCTTTTTCTTTTAGAAATTCAAAGGTTGCTTGTGCACGCTTTTCAGATAAATCCATATTGTATGGATCTGTTCCAATATCACAAGTGTGACCAGATACACGTGATTTTAATCGACGTGCAGCGGTAGCTGTAAGAACAGAGTCGATCTTATCAATACTCACTTGCTTAAGTTTGGCTTTATTAAACTCAAAATAAACTTCAAAGCTTATTTTTTCTTGCTGTGCGAAAGTAAACGTGGCACAAAATAGAGTAAATAAACAACCTAAATATAACTTCTTCATTTTAGTGATTTTTATAATTAGATAATGTTTTGCAAAAGTTTGTTTACAAGGATGAGTAATTGGTCAAATATGATCAAACCTATTTTTTAGCCTATTTTAAAACTATTTTGATCTAGAAAACCAAACAGTAATTAACCACTGTTTATTTTCCTTCCTCAATCTAGTTCAAAATCCCTCTAAATCAATAGTTCGATGATGTTTTCCCGTTTACTTAAATCTTAATTTGTTGCTTTTATAAGTGTTTTTTATATGGCAGGATCTTTTTAAATCTTAGAAAGGCGAAGATTCTGTCGAATAACTTTTGGCAGTTCAAAAGCAATGCTAACTGTAGCAGGCTTTGTGACCACCATAACTATTAGGGCAGTTTTCTTTACACAGAATAGATTCAAAAAAGGGCATATTTTGCCTAGAAAATTACTTACATAAGCTTTATTAACTAAATGGTATATCGTTTTATTCTTTCTATAAGGTTATTAATATATGTGTTCAGTAGAGTGTACTGATACCATCCCCTAGAGGATTTTTTTTTGAATGTAGAAGAAACATTTGAAATCTGTTTGTTCTGACCGCCTGCAAAAATATTCTAATTAATCTAAATTACCACAAAATTGAATAACTATCTAAGAATAATTTGAAGTTTTTATCACAGAACCTGCATAAAAGCTGTTCTATAGCGCCTATTCTGCCTAACAGTCATTTTTTTTTTAGAAAAAAAGACCATTTTAAGCAAATCTTTTATTCAATGCAGAGAGCTCACCTAAAGGAGCTCAACGCTATAACACAATTAAGATTACATAATCTTACATGACAATCTACTAGGTCATAGGGAGCATAACAAACATGGTATTTCTCTATAATACTCCCAACAAAAAGGCACTTAAGCAAATTTAATACCCAAGTGCGCAAAATACTATTTTTCGGTAAAAACGAAAAGGGAAATATTAAAAATCTCCTCCTCCTTCTCCTCCACCTCGTCTAGGACGCTGTTTTTTCTGATTTAAACGATAGGAGAAATTCAGGTTAAACCGACGAGTTTGCCACTGAAATGAGGATTCAGTGTAGAGTCCTTCTCCAAAGACAATAGAACGGCGTATACGTGTATTAAAAATATCTGAAACTTGTAAGGTAAGTGTACCATTACCTTTGAGCACATCCATAGAGGCTCCAAAATTCACTCCATAAAGAGCTAAAATTTTCCCCTGTGGATCTTTTCGAGGCGAACGATAACGCACAGAAGCTTGTAAATTCAGTTTCTTGGCAATCGTCCATTTGGAACTCAAACGTCCTTGCCAAGCATAAGTATCATTGTCCCAATCTTGCCCTGCATAAGAACCATCCAAAATGGCGCGGAAGAAATTAAAACTGGCATTAATATTCCACCATTTCCAAGGCTTATAACTTCCCGATGCTTCAAGCCCAAAAGAATGTCGCTGCCCAACATTCACAGGGATTCTTCGAGTGACTCCTGTTGAGTCTGCGATCAAGATTCGATCATTTACATCGGTAGAGTAACGATAATAAACACTTCCAGTAATTGACCCTTTATTGAAATATTTGAGATAAGTAATTTCATTAGAGTGTGTATACTCTGGGTTCAAGTCAGGATTTCCTCCCCAAATATTCCGAGAATCATTAAATCCCACAAAAGGAATTAAAGACCAGAAAGTGGGACGCTTGATTCGTCTACTATAACTAGCTTGTAAGAAGTGTTTTTTCTTGAACTCATAAGAAAGAAAGGCACTTGGGAAAAAGTCCAAATACTGGCGGGGGTTGATTTCGTTGGTTTCAACTAAGTTGGTAGAAACATCTGAATACTCTGCTCTTAGTCCTGCTTGAAAAGATAGTGATTTCCATTTGCTTCCTGCCATAACATAAGCCGCATAAATATTCTCTTTGTAGATCATACGGTTATCAAACTCATTTAGTGTAAACCAAGTCTGATCTGCATTCTGTTGTTCTACTTCATAATCATTATCAATTGTCCGTAAAGTGGCTCTCACACCTGTTTCAAACTTACCTTCTTTGGCAAATGGGTGAATGTAGTCGGACTGAATCAACCACTGTGTAGAATTTTCTTGATTGTCTACTCGCTGTGTAAGATCTGTAAAAGAAACATCATCACTCTCTTCAATAATAGTTGAGTTTTCATTATCAATCCGGTCTGACCAATTGAGATCAAAAGTCCATTTTTGTCCCTTTTTCTTAAATTTGGTAGTGTGATTTAAGTTTAGATCTATGTTTTGGCTCATTTCTTTTTCCGTATCTCCACGATTAACAATACGAGTTGGATTATTATTAATATCATAATCCGTATATAACATCGTTGTCAAATTATTATTATTACCACTAGAATAAGTCCCTGAAATGGTCAAGGTATTGTACTTGTCCATAAAAAAGCTAGTCCCCAAACGTGCATTATGCCCCCAGCCACCTCGATCATGTCTGCGTTGACTCTCATAAATAAATGATGTATCAGGATTGGTAAATTCCTGATAGACGGAACCTTGTCCCACACGCTTTCGAAAGATCAGATTATACCCAGCAAAGAAATTGACAACCTTATGTCTAAAATTTAGATTAAATCCAGCAGAAAAATCCTCTGGCCATCCTACTCTTGCTGTAAATGTTCCATTAATTCCTTTCTTTTTACCTTTTTTGAGTACAATATTTATGATACCTACCTCCCCCTCTGCATCATATCTAGCTGAAGGATTAGTAATCACCTCGATCTTTTCAATCATATTTCCTTGCAATTGACGTAAGGCATCTGTTGTACGTAGCCCTGTCAACCCTGAAGGTTTTCCATCTATCAGAATACGTACCCCTTGACTACCTCTCAAGGATACATTACCATCTACATCTACAGCAACAGAAGGTATATTATCCAAAATCTCAGCAGCATCTTTTCCTCTGTTATCTAAGTCTTTGTTGACATTATATACACGTTTATCCAATTTGAGTTCCATTATATTTTTTTCTCCTTCTACTGTCACCTCCGTAGCTAAATTCTCATTCATCTCCAGGGAGATTGCCTCAAGCGTAAGGTCTTGTCCTTCCTCCATTCTTTGAGTAACTACCCATTTGTCTTGGTAAGATAAAAAACTGATTTTGAGTAAAAACTTACGTGGTCTACGTACTTCAAACTCAAAACTACCGTCTAAGTCTGTTGCAGTGCCCTTGATTAAACTACTATCCTTCATACGGTGCAGAGCTACCGAAGCAAAACTCAGCGGTTGACCTGCATGATCTAGAATTTGTCCTTTGAGTTTTAGACTAGGCATATCGGGCTGTCCAGTATCTGGTCGTTGCGCAGCAAGATAAGTAGAGAGAAACAAACTGATAATGATTAGAATAAATGTTAGTTGCGATCTCATGTAGATTGTTGTTGTGTTGTGTTAGAAGCCATTTAAAACCAAGTATGTAATTTCCTTAATTTTATCCTCAAACAGTTTCTAAATATTAAGAGAAACGGATGTAGCAAGATTCATCTACATCTCATGATATAACCAATAATGTGTACGAAATATGGTGTACTAAGTGAGCACAAATATACACAATACATGTATCAACATCTATTATAATAAGTTGTTCTCGTAGAGAATAAGAAATATTTAACAACAATCTATCTTTTGTAAATCCTTTGTCTACACAAATTGCCTTTGATGAAGAGATCTCAAGTAGTTCGTTTGCATGCTAATTTTTTGTCAATTCTATACTCCCCAGCTACTTGAACTCCACACGACGGTAGAAAAAAGGTCTATCAACTAGAAATTTCCCATTTTTATCATATTGCTTTTCTATTAGGTAGAAGCCTGTATGTCGGATATAAAGTTTTTGTTCTTGTGCATTCCAATACCAATCTTGTAATAAACCAATATCTTCAAAATCCTCTAAGTCAAATTCTCGTTGTCTAATCACCTGTTCTTCACTAATATTATCTGAGCTGAATAAAACAACAGTGTCTACATAAGAGCCCAGTTGTTTAATCTCCTCTTTGCTCATGGGAGTGATTCCATCAACATGGATATAACTATCTTTTGCTAATTGGACTTTTTCAGCATTTTCACGGAAATAGTGTATCATATCTTGTATACACTCCTTTTTATGTTTGTCTGTTTTTAGAGTTTTGATGGCATCAAATGGATAAGTTCGATAGATCCGTTTTGCCCAAGTAATCTTAGGACTACTAAGATTAGGTGATTTTCCTATAGTCTGTACAGGTATCCAAAACAGTGGGTAGGTTAAGATATTTCCACCACTTGGATCCATTTTCCTGATTAATGGAGCTAATGCAATAGGTATACTTATAATCTGATGTTTATTTTGATCATAATAAATAAGTTGTTTCAGTCTAAAAACATCAATATCCAAGGGATCTATAGATCTCTCAGTGATATAAATAACCTCTTCGAAAGTCTCTGGATGGAAAGTTATAATTGTATCAACTGGATATACAATACTCCTAAGCTCTTGCTTGGTATATACATCCTCCAATTTATCCGTTCTGTAGGCTTTATATTTTAGTTTTTTAGGATTAAACATCTGAAAAACAATATCTTGCTCCATCTCCTGAGTTTGATTAATATCCTCAATTTGAAACTTTAACCATTTAAAACTAGTCTCTCCCTTAATAGACGGAAAGGCTCTATCATAGGGTTCCAGTCTTGTGCCTCGTTGGGCATATACTCCAACATCATACTTTCCTCTTCTTGGTGTATAGTCCATAAATACTTCAGCTACCCAAACAACATCTTTATTCTTTTTGAGATCGTCTATACTCTGTGCACAAATAGGATCATTAGATAGAAAAAGTACTACTATTACAGCGAGAGTATATTGTATATTATTCAGAATCATATTCTATATAAAAATTAAATTTTATTTAAATCCCTTAGTGTTGAACAAACACTCTACATAAAATTAATTGTATTTTTACAGAAACTCTTCAATAACTAACGAAATTAGATTTTAAAACTTGTCTAAAACCTCTGCTGGCTTTTAGACAAGTTCTTGGAAGTCAAACGCTCCAGTAACTTTTAACTTTCTAACCATTTTAAACAACTTCAAGATTTAGATAAGTAGTCTGTAGTATACTTTCCAAGCAAATATCTAGTATTCTACCATAGAATCTTAAATAACTTCTTAGATTAAACTTTTATCCCTTATGGCAAAGAATAGTAAAAATTCCACAGCATCAACGCCTGTCAAGGTGCTCAAATTCACCTGGAAATGGACGTTTCGTCTACTTCTGTTATTTGTACTCTATGTTGTTATCTGCTTGATACATGGTACTGTTACCGATTTCCGACCAGAAGAGATCTTACCTACAGACCAAGTCAAAATTGCATCAAGCAAACAAATTGATAAAGCAGAGTTAACTTTTTGGAACTGGAATATTGGCTACTGTGGCTTAGGAAAAGAGTCTAACTTCTTTTTTGATAACGGAGGATTCTTCTTCTCAGGTGGAAAAATGGTTCGCCCTAGCCAAAAACTAGTCGAAAAAAATCTAAAATCAGTTCAGCGTTTTATCCAAGAAAATACAGAAGCAGACTTTTATTTATTACAAGAAGTTGATAGAAATTCTAAAAGAAGTTACTTTATCAACCAATTGGAAGCCATTCAAGGTAGTTTGCCTAAATATAATAGTTCTTTTGCTATCAATTTTAAATGCCCTAGGGTTCCTCTTCCTGTTTGTGAACCATGGAATGTAATGGGAAAAATGAATAGTGGTTTAGCTACTTATGCTGCTTACCAAGCAGATAGCGTTGCTCGTCATCAGTTTCCTGGCGAATATGGCTGGCCTGACCGTATTTTTCATCTTGATCGATGTATGGCAGTACACCGCTATCCTACTAAACAGGCTGATGGAAAAGAGCTCATTGTCATCAATACTCATAACTCAGCTTATGATGGTGGTGTCCTGAAGAAACAGGAAATGACCTATTTCAAAAAGTTTGTACTCAATGAGTATGAAAAAGGTAATTATATTATTGTTGGTGGAGATTGGAACCAATGTCCTCCTGAATATGCCTTTGATGCATTAGCTAAAACCAAGGGGATCGCTACAGATTCAAGCTATTTTCCTGGAAATATTGCTAAAGATTTCTTGCCCGAAGGCTGGACTTGGGCTTATGACAACACTGTAGCTACTAATAGAAAACTTCAAGATACATATAACGATAAAACATTTGTAACACTTATTGATTATTACTTAGTTTCCCCAAATGTGAAGGTTCTAGAAGTAAAATCTAAAGATCTCAACTTTGAAGCATCGGATCATCAGCCTGTTTTCTTACGCGTAGAACTGCTAGACTTTATGCCAGCTTCTGATAGCATTTCTATAGAGTCATAAGAGCATATCTATTCTAACGGTGTTAAAGAATCTAGCCTAATAGCTATAGTGGTAACAAAGCTTGCCACTGTTTAATAGGGTTTAAGTAGATAGCCACAATTAATTTGTATTTAATTCAATCAGCCTTTTAGCTTCGCTGAGCTCTTCGAGGTTTGCGCTGCACTTTGTTGAAAAGCCTCGTGATAGCGGTGGTGGCAGCAGAGCTTGCCACTAGTCGGCTTCGCCTCTGACCGCAGAG
>JAKVCT010000669.1 GCA_022448995.1 Saprospiraceae bacterium | reverse complement strand
GAAAGCCGGTATTTTAGAATGTTTAGTCATCAAGTAGTATGCGTTCTATGGTTTTACGAGTGTCTTTGTGTTTCGCTTCAATAACGATATGGTTATAATCATTACCTTTTACTTTTCCTACAGTTATGCTCCAATCATTCAGGTCTTCATCGTAAGGCAATTGTAATTGATCGCTAAGCCACAAATATTCAAGTTCATATAATCTTGTATCTACCAATCTTGTATTGTTTTTTATAGTATTTAATAACAGATTATTAAGGATCCCACTAGCCAACATAAACACTACAAAAATGAGCACCGTAGCTACCAAGGTTTCCATAAGGGTTGCGGCTTTTATTTTTTTTAATAGAGCCATTTTGCAACACCTTTTTTTGAATTATTGAACAACAAACCGACATAATCTTTAGGCAGGTCTTCAATAGAAATGGTTCCATTGAATATGTGATTTTGATATATGGAACCAAATTGATCAACTACAAAATTAGCAGTGAATACCGAGCCTAAAACCGATCCGTTAAGCTCTGTATTTTGATTGCAATACACCTCCCCTATTACTGTCGCATTAGGAGCAATATACAGTTGCGGTTTATAATGATAGGATGTTTCTTTCCCAATAAAAACCACCTGACCTGAGATACTTGATTTTGTATCCATTCTTATAAAATGCGATACGTCTTGCGTTGTTGCTTGAAGGCCAGGCGGTTGCTTTTCTATGACTACTAAGGTAGAAGGATAAGCTAACTCTACATTTTTACCAACATAGATGTGCTCTGAAGCTATCGCTTGAAAATTCCCTTCAACACCGTCTGTTATCATAATTTTGGGTGCTACTAAAATCACATCCTCAAGCTTGGATAAGTGATTCACAGTAATTTTTGTTTCTGAAAACACAATAATGTTTCCCGTTAGTTGATGCTCAATAAGGTGTATGGCGTTTGTACTGTATAGCAGTTGTGTTTGTTCCATGAAGGAATTACTATGCTTAGGTGCTAAGTCCTTAATTTGTGCACCACCTTCTAATAGTGGATTTATGGTTTGAGTTCTAAAATGTTCTAAAAGATCTTGTAATTCCTGATGAATTTCAGGTAAGTCGTAGGCCTGTTGTTGTGCACCATAGATTAATCTTGTACCTGTAAACGAATTGCCTGAAATAGTGCCTGGTTTTATGCCACGCTCTGGTAAATAGCTCCTACCAGTGATCTGAGAATTACCTACCATTACCAAAGGATTTCCATTATCTTCAAGGTATAGAGCCGTGCGATTTTCGGGTTGTTTTGCGCCTACTAAAGCAATGGTTTCTGAAGTGTAGGTTTTGTTTTGGGCTAGGCTTTTTAATATTTGAAACATGCCCCAATAGGACCGTTCATTCTCTGCGACATCTTGAAACGAAGTTGTCGGATTTGAAGAAGTAGTCAATGTCATTTGCAATCCCTCATGAGATTCATGTATAGTCTGGATCAGCGTATGAGATTGAACCTTAAAAAGTTGATGTGAATGTACCAATAGCACAAAACTAAATAGTAGCAAGGCAATAACCGTCACAATACCAATGG
>JAKVCT010000668.1 GCA_022448995.1 Saprospiraceae bacterium | reverse complement strand
CAAGCTTTAACTGATTGCAAAGTGTGGGTAGCTGATTTCGTGAAGATAGAAGCTCTGTACGATCAATACCACGACCTAGAACGATTGGGAAGAAAAATAGCAGAACAGTACTTTCTGGAGAAAGAGCAGAAAGAACTAGAAATGGCTCTGCTAGATGCCGATAAGCGATATCTGCTTATGCGAGAGCGTTTCCCAACTATTGAGGCTAGTATCCCTCAGTATTATATTGCATCCTATTTAGGAATTTCACCAACTCAATTGAGTCGAATTCGAAGGAAATTACAGAAACTCTAAATTTATTTACATATGTAAATGAATTTAGAAGCAGTGTTTTTGAATTTTGTTCAACATTTTTAAATCAAAATTCAACTAATTATGTTTGCAGAAACACTTCTTCTTTTGTCATGTGGAATTCTAGGAATTTTTTTGGGGGCGCAACTTGCAGAGGCAATGTTATTAGTCCCTTATTGGAAAGCATTAGATGCAGATGATTTTTTTAGATACCACAAAACCTATGGTAAAAAAATCTATAAATTCTTTGCTCCCCTAACTATTGCCGCTACTATTCTGCCTGTAGCAACCGTAGTGTATAATGCTGTTTATCAGCTTGGAGATCAACCTTTGCTAATCGTAGTAGGCTTATCTACTGTAGCATTTTTCTCGACTTATTTCTTATATTTTAAAAGAGCAAATCAAAGTTTTGCTGACAGAAGCCTATCTAATCAGGAACTTTCTTCCGAATTAATGAGATGGGGCAAGTGGCACTGGGGAAGAATTAGCTTTGAATTTATCGCCTTCGTGAGTGCCTTATTATTAGTCATATCGATTTAATATTCGACCACCTAAATCCTACCTCTGAGATTAGTAGGCATAGGCTCTATGTAAACAGATCAACTGAGTTGTTCTAATAGCCAATTACGTTCAGGTAGATGCTGCTCTTGTAGTATGATCTTAATAAGTTGTTCCGTTTTTTTTCGACTATTAAAATTATGATGCAAGAGCTTTTTAGTGTATTTGATAAAGTTGAGGTAACTTCTTTGTAGGTAATCACTCAAATCTTTCTTATGGCGTTGTACATAAATCCGAAAACTCTCCAATAGTGCTTCTAGTGCCGATATTTCCTGTAATTCATAATAGATCTTGAGCAAAGTAACACGTGCCCCCATCCAGATAGAACGGTCAGAAAGTCGAACAGCTAAGAGTAATTGCATAGCTTGTTTATACTCCTTACGAGCATAATGTAATTTAGCAAGATTGTAATTTTGATAATCATCTCTATATGTATTGCCAAGAGAAGGAGCATAATGGAGGATGAAATCCTGTACCCAATCAAATTCATCCACTTTCAATCCAATAGTCACAATATTCTTAAAGGTAAATCTAGAGAATTTACCATCATCTAAGAATATGTTATTTTCCAGCCCTTTCGCTTTTTTGATTGCTTTGCTTTTTTAGGTTGAATGGGGAGTTGCTCTGCGGCGACTTCTGTTTGGGCCCCATTTGGGTTAATTGGATGTGCATTACCCTCTAAATTAGGTAACAACAATACACATAGACTTAGATAT
>JAKVCT010000667.1 GCA_022448995.1 Saprospiraceae bacterium | reverse complement strand
GAAGTAATTCGTGTGTTAGAAAAAGAAAAGACGACCAAAGAAGAAGGCAAGATAGATTTGTCTAAGGTTGATAATAAAGATATTACGAATGCTGTGGATAAATCTGCCTTAATTGAGGGGTATCAAGAGGAGTATGAAAAATGTTTAGGGGAATTATAATGTGTTAGTTGATGAACAGCATGTTATTATCCTATAAAAGACAAAACTATGCCATATTATTTGGGAGTAATTTTATTGGTTCTCAGCACTCATATTGTAATAGCACAGAACAATTGCCAAGATTCTATTCCTTTGAGAGTCTGTTCTTTTGAGTATAATCAATGTTATTTGCAAGAGCAATTGTCAAAACATGCTGATAGTAGTCACCTTGATGCCCTAGATGTTTTGATGATTGATTGCTGGGAAGAATGGAGAGATGAACTATCTATAGACCAGTTGGGAGGAGATGCCTTTTATCAACTCAATCAGTTAACCTCTTTTTCTACACCAGTATTTATTGATATCCCCAATAATATAGGTCAGTTACAGCAACTCAAAGCAGTAAAGCAATATGTTTATGACAAATACTCTACCACAGGGCAAAATGCTCTTTATAGAATTACTTCTGTTGTACCTAATAGCATATGGCAGTTATCCAACTTAGAAGAACTGACTTTATACAGTGATTATATTTCAAATGATATTATTAATCTAAAAAAACTAGAAAATTTTAGTCTGTATGCTTATAATTTGGAAAGTATTCCAGGAAAGGCAGAATGGTCAGGCCTGAAAAACATGAAAAAACTACAATTAGTTGTTGAAAAGTATACAGATGATGACCTACTCTATTTTTTGTCTGATTTGGAGTTGGAGTCATTTATATTTGTCTCTCATCAAAATGAACAGCCTATACAAAACTACATAAAAAGTCTTCAGAATAGTAGTAAGACCCTTCAAAAACTACAATTAGTTACTTCTGGCAGTACAGAAGATCCAAGCTTAAAAAATAACTTGGTTCTAAAAGAAAAATATCCACAATTGTCTACACTTATTTTATCTGATTGTCAGATAACAAAGTGCTTACTAAAGGCCGCTCAGTTGCCTAAAATAACTCAATTGGATTTGAGTCACAATCCAATGAATAAACTGCCTTGTTCTATTGGGAAACTAAAAACATTAAAGGAATTATCCATTAGGGATGTTCCGCTAACCAAACTTCCAAAGTCACTTCAAAAACTACAGCAATTAGAAAAAATTTATATTAGTGAGGATACTGCACCAAAAGTGGTAGAACAGCTTGAAACATGGTTTGGTAAGGATAAAATTTTTGTCAAACAATATAGGAGACAGCACGTCTATCATTTTTACATTCCTTTCTCTTTTTAGAAAAACAATGTGTTGATGTGCGCTAATAATTAAAACTTATTTTAATTATGCTCAAAGTAGGATGCGTAGCATCCACTAATTAGCACATTAGCACATTAGCACATTGTTAATCATTAATCAGTCACCTATTTTCCTGTAGTAGCTTCACGAACGTCATCTTGCATAAACTTAGAGCTTAATGTTTGGATGACGCGTTCGTAA
>JAKVCT010000666.1 GCA_022448995.1 Saprospiraceae bacterium | reverse complement strand
AATACTATTGTGGCTACAGCATTATTCAGCTCTGTAGATGGCCTCAATCTCGCTGCTCCAGTTACAATCAATGGACTCAAAGTTGGTTCGGTAACAGCTATTGCACCGAATGCAGACTATTCGGCAGTAGTAGTAGAAATGAATATTGATAAAGGAACTAAAATCCCTAAAAATGCCCGTGCCGTTATGGTACAACCATCATTAATCGGTGGAAAAGAAGTTGCCTTGAAATTCATCGGTGATTGTGGTAGCAATTGCTTAGAATCAGGGGATCAACTCCAAGGAGATGTTTCGGGTATGATCGATGGTATCATGTCTATTGCCGATCCTTATCTGGGCAAAATTGATACCATTTTGGGCGCCGTTTCTACGCTATCTCAAGATGAGAAAGGTCAACTAGGGGCTGCATTCAAAGATTTGCGAGGGATCATTACCAATGTAAAAGTATTGACAGACTTAGTCAATAACTTGCTGGTAAGTTCTTCCGCTAATATTGCTGTAACAATGTCTAACTTGAAAGCCATTACTGGCAATATCAAAGATAATAATGCTGAAATCACAGGCATGTTACAAAATATCAATACCATTACGAAGCAAATCAAAGATGCTGACCTGCAAGGGACTATTGGTGCAGCCAAAGGTACATTGAATAGCGTAGATCAACGCGTAAAAGACTTAGAAACAACCTTAAATAAAGCGAATACTGCTTTGGATGCTGTAAGTAAATTGTTAGATATGTCTCAAAATGATGGTTTGATTGGTGCTTTGTTTAATGATCCTAATTTCAAAGGTGATGTAGATAAAACACTAGATAATGTCAATCGTTTGGTAGAAGATATTCGTCTACACCCTGAGCGTTATCGTACTGTATTGAGTGGCAAGTACAAGCCATATGTTGATCCAGAGAAAGATCCAAAATTGAAAAAGTAAATTTACGCTTTTTACGCTTTTACCAAAAAGGGGAAATATCATAGTGATATTTCCCCTTTTTGGTATTCTAATTAGGGATATTCAGGAGTAGATTTTTTGAGCTAATTTTTATAGAAACAAAAAGGTAAAAAACTGATTATTATAACTTTAGCAAAAACAGACTGTTGTAAAGTTGTGATAGTAATTCTATCATTTAGATACAAAAACACCCCGTTTTTAGCCATTTTGCTTCAAAAACGGGGTATCCTAACTCTAAAATTATACAAAAAACAAATCTGTAGCCTTATTTTGGGCATTTTGGAAACCAGCTAATACTATCCATTGAAGGGGCAGAAAAATTTCAAGGGGCAACGAGTGCCAAAAGTGAAAAATATCACCAAGAGGCAGTATGGGTGCTGTTATTCAGTAGTTTATAGTAGAAATTCCCTTGAAATCTGCCACAAAATGTGATAGTATCTGGTTGGAAAACTAGCCCTAGATTTTGGTTCTTTGATCAATGCAAAGAACAAGAAAAGTCAATCGTAAACAAATTTGTTTTACTCCTGAATATCCCTATTTACTTAACAAACTGACGACTAACAGTACTCCCATTATTATCCTGAATCTCCAAAATATACATCCCTTTTGGCAAGTTATTCG
>JAKVCT010000665.1 GCA_022448995.1 Saprospiraceae bacterium | reverse complement strand
ATTTCTTCGTCACGTCCGATAATGCGATCCAATTTGCCTGTACGGGCACGCTCATTGAGATTAACGGCATATTTTTCTAATGCCTCAAAGTCCCCCTTACCTTCGCGTGTCTTGACAGATTTGCCTTTACGCATTTCTTTGATGACTTTGCTGAGGTCTTTCTTGTTGACCCCCATCTTGATCATTGTTTTGACCGTAGGATCAGTCGGAACTGTAAACATACCGGCCAAGATCATATCTACTTCTACAAATTCATCGCCAAAATCTCGAGATAGACTTTGAGCTGCCTGAATCGCTTGAGAAGCTTGGAAGGATAGGTGGCTACCACTCGCAGCGCCATATACTTTAGGATAGGTATCCATTAGAGCACTTAGTTTATCTAGGATATCCGCTATGTCTACATTTAATTTTTGGAGAATTGCTACCGAGATGCTTTCTTCCAAATCCATCATACCTTTGAGTAGGTGAGCAATCTGGACATCTTGTTGTTGTCTTTCGCGTACATATTCTCTTGCTTTGAGTACAGCACGTCTTCCTTTTTCGGTGAACTTATCGATCATGTTATTTTATCGAGCTTTTTGTAAGTAGTAATAATGATACCTAAATAATTCAAGAAATGAATTTAGACTAGGCTTAGTTATAATTTTAAACCAGTTCTTATAGTTCCTTTACTATTAGAATTTAAGATACAATTAAATAAGAGGCTTTGAAAATACAGAAATTTGACTAGTTTTATAAAAATTAGACATTTATTTTTCGAAAGGCCTTGATTGCCTAGGGACTTTCATTCTCAGGATAAAAATACAAACAACTATGGATACATTATTTGAGCAGATTGTAGATAATTACGACCAATTAAAATATGAATTGCTAAAAGCCCAAACATTTGATGAAAATCACTTTGGTTTTCCACCTATTTATTACAAAATAATGGAATCGGATCATCAACGTGTAGAAGCATTCCATAAGGCATTTGAGTGTAATAATAATCTACAAGATGCTGTTGTTTGCGAAGTAGGAATAGGCACATTGCCATTGACCAAGCTATATATGCCCTATGTCAAAAAGGCTTATCTTATTGAGAATAATCCAGATCTGATTCCTTTTATCAAAGCAGAAGTCTCCAAATATGACTGGGCGGATAAAGTAGAGGTTTTTTATGCCAATGCCTTGGAATTAGAATTACCCGAAAAGGTCGATTTTATTATTGGAGAATTGATGAGCATCTATTGTGCCAACGAATTGCAAGTACAGATATTTCAGCACATGCGTCAATTCCTAAAACCAAACGGCAAGTTGCTACCTAATAGGATTATTAATTTTGCCCGTCTGTGTTATGCTGAGTTTGACAATGACGAAAGGCATTATCCAATCAACTTTACCCGACATTTACCTATGTTTCTTTCACAGCAGTTTTTAGTCAATGAAATAGAGTTGTTGAATGAAGTAAGACAGGGCGTTCATCTTAGTTTTATGACACCAGTATGGTTGAGTGGTACGATCAATTCCATTTTTATGGAATCTTATGTAGAAGTAGCCGAGGGGGCTAATTTTACAGGGACAGATAGCTTG
>JAKVCT010000664.1 GCA_022448995.1 Saprospiraceae bacterium | reverse complement strand
ATGGTTTGGAAGAACTGTATCTCTCCCAAAATAAAATACTGGAATTGCCAGATTCTTTAGAAAATCTGAGAGCCTTGCGTATCCTTGATCTAGGGGGAAATCAACTCAAACGATTCCCTAAGAATATCTCCACTCTCAAACGACTAGAAGTATTGTATCTGCAAGAAAATCCGTTATTGGATATAGAACCGCGGTTTTTAGGACGTTTGTATAAACTCAACGATTTGAGATTGCCCGAAAACTTAGCTAAGTTTTATGTAGATACCCTTAAGAGTTGGTTGCCAGATGTAGATTTTGACAAGTCTTATTGGAAATATTAGATATCCCTTTTATGAAGTATTCTATTATAATTATTCTGTCTGTTTTTATCGTAGCTTGCCATACGAGCTCTAATACGACTACTAATACCAAACAAATTAACAAGGGTGAAGAGGAGTTCAATGCTTATCTTGAACGCAAAAAATCTAAGTTTAAGAATAAAGCAATTCCTAATTTTACTGTTTTGGGCATTGATGGCAAAGAGTATAGTCTAGCGGATATGAAAGGTAAAATCGTTTTGCTCAATTTCTGGTTTACAGCCTGCAAACCTTGTATTATAGAAATTCCAAGTCTCAACGAATTACAAAATAAGTATAAAGAGCAGAATGTAGTGGTACTCTCCGTTAGTACAGATCCTCAATCGGTTGCCACTGCCACGGCAGAGGCTAAGAAAATGAACTATTTAGTAGGGTACAATGGAAAAAGTTTTGCTGATAAGTTAGAAGTAACGAGTTACCCGACTACTTTTTTGATCGATACCAAAGGCTTTATTAAAGAGGTATTTATAGGTGCTAGTAGCTTTGATGCAACCCAAACTTACACTGAAATTAAACCTCACATAGAGCAATTGCTCCAAAAATAATTTTGAGATATACTGACTAAAATCATTTTTACTACGTTAGTAGTTTTGTATATCTTATTCATTTTGTATATATTGGTAATTAAAATAGACATTCTCACGAAGTAGTTTTGTATAAGTGGAGATCAGAGATCTTTTTTAGAGATAACGAGCGCGCAGAAAATTCATAGCAGATAGCCATGATATTCAGTACTTGCGGTGACATCTAGAAATAGGATCGTTTTGAGCCATACGAAATCATTCGTAATAACTTCTAATAAACGCATATCTCATATAGCATTACTTTTACACTTTTTATTTAGAAATCTTTTTATTGGAATAATAGCTTAGCTGGCTTTTATCCCGAAATACACAACCAATTTATTTTAAATGGAGAATATCACTATCCTTTGGGCAGATGATGAAATCAACTTGCTCAAACCCCAAATTATGTTCCTGGAGAAAAAAGGCTATCAAGTTATTACGGTATCTAACGGACATGATGCTATAGAAGAGATAGAAGAAAATATGGGCACCATCGATGTCGTCTTTCTAGACGAAAGTATGCCTGGTATTACCGGTCTAGATACCCTGCCCAAGATCAAAGAATTAGCGCCTAGTATTCCTGTGGTTATGATTACCAAAAATGAGGAAGAAGGCGTTATGGAACAAGCCATCGGATCGCAGATTAGCGAT
>JAKVCT010000663.1 GCA_022448995.1 Saprospiraceae bacterium | reverse complement strand
CCCACTGACACAAATTGATAAAATGCCAACGGGAGAAATGATCCAACGCTGTACTGGTGATATTGATACTATTCGAAAATTTATTGGTACACAAATTACAGAACTTATTCGGCTCGGAGCTATATTTACAGGTGCATTCGCAATGATGTGGATGGTACATATTCCGTATACCTTAGTTTCTATTTCTTTAGTTTTTCCCATCATATTAACGTCCTACTTCTTTTTCAAAAGAGAACAAAAGGTATGGCATGAGCATGAAAAGGAACAAGATAAATTGACTGCTATTATTCAAGAAAACTTATCAGGTATACGAGTGGTACAAGCTTTTGCTCAAGAAGACCAAGAAATTGAGCGCTTTGCAAAACAAAACGCAGCCAAACGAGATATAGGCGTTAGTCACATT
The DNA here is from genome assembly GCA_022448995.1 of Saprospiraceae bacterium. Lineage (GTDB taxonomy): Bacteria > Bacteroidota > Bacteroidia > Chitinophagales > Saprospiraceae > JAKVCT01. Next base: position 1,185 of record JAKVCT010000663.1, on the reverse strand, counting down.
GAACTACACATGAAGTTTTGGCCTATTTCAGATACCTTAGTCAATATCCAAATTGCTCTGTCCTTATTTGCTGGTGCTTACTTCTCGCTCACACAACAGATTACGATTGGAGAATACGTCAGTTTTTTTACCTACTCAGTTATGGTGACGTGGCCAATGCGCAGTTTGGGCAGAGTTATATCACAGTTAGGCATGGCTTCTGTGGCAATGGAACGTATTCAACAGATTTTTGATGCTCCAAAAGAAACATATAACAGCAAGATTGAGCAAATATCAGAACTGAGGGGTGAAATAGAGTTTCGCAATGTGAGTTTTCATTATCCACACGGCAATAGCAAAAATAGTTCTCCCAGCAGACCGGCCTTAGACAATGTAAGCTTTCGAATAGCTGCAGGTGAAACACTTGCTATTATGGGTGGAACAGGTGCCGGAAAATCTACAATAATCGCTTTACTAATGCGCTTTTATGAACCCGATAGTGGAGATATACTGATTGATGGCCTACCTATTGAAGCCTATAATAAGAGTTTATTGCGTAGTAAGATCGGAGTAGTCCACCAAAAACCATTCTTATTTTCTACTACAATCAAAGATAATATTACATACGCTCGTACTACAAGGGAGGGGAATTTAACACTTCAAAAGGAGATAAAATTTGATGAGCATATATTCCAAAAGGCAGCTAAAGATGCATCAGTTACAGACTTTATTGATAAAATGACAGAAGGATATACGACTGTGGTCGGCGAAAAAGGAGTTACCCTTTCAGGTGGACAGAAACAGCGTGTAGCCTTGGCCAGAACCCTACTTAGTAAGCCCGATATTTTAGTATTAGATGATGCTACTTCTGCAGTAGATACTGAAACAGAATATCGTATTCAAAAAGCACTTCATCAACGTATGCAGAACAAAACATCCTTAATTATTGCTCATCGTTTGACCTCTGTACAACAAGCAGATAAGATTATTGTGCTTAAAAAGGGAAGAATTATAGAAACAGGAACACATCAAGAGCTCTTAAAAGCAAACGGCTTCTATAAGTCAGTTTATGATATTCAAGTAAAAATAGAAGATGATATGCAAGTCTAGTTTGATTCGTTTTTTGCAAATTTCTATGTTACACTAATTCGTAACTAAAATTTGTATTTACTCCTTTAATAATTGACACTTTATTCACCACCATCG
>JAKVCT010000662.1 GCA_022448995.1 Saprospiraceae bacterium | reverse complement strand
GGTGACAAATAAAACAGATATTTATGAAAACAATTTAGTATTAAACAAAATATTGTGTGGAATTTCAATTTCTGACACAGTTGTTACAGAATGGGAGATTACCAAAGTTGAAAAAGATTTAGCAAAAGCACTTCTAAAGTCTGTAGTAGCGCATTGGAGTATTTTAAAAAATACATCAATTGAAACTTTACAAGAAACTTTTTTAAAGCGGGAAGGGAAATTGAAATTAGCTAAGAAAGGACACTATGAATTGACTGTCAAACAACAAAGTATTGATTTGTTATTAGATCATTTACCTTGGGGAATTGGTACTGTAAAAACAAAATGGATGGACACTTATATGACTACCCATTGGATTTAATTTTTTTTGGATATGAGTTGTAAAATCAATTATAAGAATAAGACAAAAACTACTAACTGCAAGGCAAATAAGCCTTTTATAGCAAGTAGTATGCCTATACAAACAAAGTTAAACATAGGGGCTTCAAATGACTCTTATGAGCTTGAAGCTGATAGCATAGCCGATCAAGTAGTAAACATGTCTAACGTACAAGTGCAAAAGCAAACTGGAGCACTAGTGCAGCGTAAATGTAGTGCTTGTGAACAAGAAGATAAAATAAGAAAAAAACCAATATCGTATCAGATTACCTCAAACATACAACGGTCTGCTATGTCTGATTCAAAAGGAGGACCAGCTACCAATGCCTTAATCTCAAGAATAAATGCTAAAAGAGGAAGAGGAGTAACTATGGATAGCAGTACTAAACAGTTTATGGAAAGTAGATTTGGATCTGATTTCTCAGACGTTAGAATTCATACAGGTTCGGAAGCTATCCAAATGTCTAAAGATATCGGGGCACAAGCATTTACAGTTGGGAATGATATTTTTTTTAACGAAGGTAAATACAACACGAACAGTACAAGTGGTAAACATTTACTAGCACATGAATTAACACATACCATACAACAGAGAGGTGTTCAGCGTAAAATGATTCAAAGAGATTGGGTGCTAGAGCCTTCTAGACCAAATGCTATACCTAAAACACTTAATCCAAGAGAAATAACAGCTGCAATAACTTACAATCAATATTTTTTAAATAACATTCCTAATAGTAAAGCCACTATTAGACTTATAAGAGACGTATTGGGAGTTAGTCCAGATCCAGCAATAATAGACACAGATTTTGTAGCTGGTGTTTTAGAGTGGCAAGCGGTTAATAGGCATACGCAAGATGGTAAACTAGGTCCAAATTCTTCAAGAACATTATTTAGAGAAATAGGTGCAGAAAATCAGGGTAAATGTGAATTGGCTTCTGGACCTCAATACAACCCAAGTGGAATAGTAGCCGTTAATGCTGTAGGAAACAAGTCAACTTTTTTTAGATTTTCAGCAGATTTTAAAAGTGATCCTAGTAATAAGTTATTACCTTCATGTCGTGAGGTAAGACAGTATATTAGATGGAACACTGCTGCATTGGGAACTTTTGCACCCGGAATTGTTCCTCATACAGGATTTCCAGCAGCCCATCCTGCTAATAGATGGATTGAAGACAGAGATCAAAATAACAAACGATACGGAAGGCGATCTG
>JAKVCT010000661.1 GCA_022448995.1 Saprospiraceae bacterium | reverse complement strand
GTCTGTTTTTACAGATGAAATAAAGAAGCTAAAACAAGAACGCAAAACAAGATCAGCTGCCTTACAACAGTATCTTTTCAAGCAATATAAATTCTTAAATGCTAAGAAAGAAAGTAAGCATCTTATTGATTTGTTTGAGCAAACTACTGGCCAAAACATACCTGCTGGTGCAGGTGAATGTGCTGCTCCCAAGCTTTTGCAATATGCTTTTTTGAATGATCTCCAACCTATTGTAATGGCTGAATTTTGGTGGGGAAAATCTCCAAGCAAAGCAATTCGTAAACATCTACATTTCTACCCAGCTTGTCAGGGAAAATGCAAGCCGATCTTGACCCATATGCTTTCAGAAACAGTTATGGATCCTAATCCATTGCTAAAATCTCCGAATACTGTCGATAAATTGGAAGTTGTTTTTGAAGATAAAGATTTAGTTATCATAAACAAGCCATATGAATTTTTATCTGTACCAGGTATAGCTATCAAAGATTCGGTTTATACTAGAATACAAGAACAGATCAGCGATATATCAGGTCCTATCATTGTCCATCGCTTAGATATGTCTACCTCTGGTCTTCTAATGTTAGCAAAAAACAAGGAAGCCCATAAAGCTTTACAAAAACAATTTATCCAAAAAACTATCCAAAAAAGATATGTTGCTCTACTTGATGGTCTTGTAGAAACAGATCACGGTAAAATTAGCTTACCCTTGAGAGGAGATTTGGATGATCGTCCTAGACAACTTGTTTGTTTTGAGCATGGGAAACCCGCTGAAACACACTGGAAAGTAGTTGAACGAAAGGATGGCAAAACGCGAATACACTTCTACCCCATTACTGGTAGGACGCATCAGTTGCGAATGCATGCTTCTCATCCTTTAGGACTAAATATAGCCATATCAGGTGATGATTTATACGGAAAAAAAGCAAATCGCTTGTATTTACATGCAGATCGTCTAACTTTTTTACATCCCAGGACTCATAAAAAAATAGTTGTCCACAAAGAGGCTGATTTTTGAATTAGCCTTCCTTGAGACTGAGATAAAGAAGCAAGATGGCTAATTGAATTTGCTTCGCAGAGCACTTCGGGGTTTACTTCGTAGAGCCCTTCGGGGTTTACTATAAATTAATTGTGTCCACCTACTTACTTACTTAAGTACTTTTGAAATATTTTTTATATAAATTATAACTTAATCAATATAAAGTAACTTTGTATGAAACATTATACATAGTATTACAGTTATGTAAGTATGTATATAGTATAATTATTATGTATTGTTATTGGATAATAGTCCATGATTCTTACATTTTTTACACAAAAAAAAATAACTGCTTATTGATCGTTTTATAGGATAAGTAAAATTCTGTAACTATTCACTTATCAGAATTAACTTATTATTCAACTAAGTAGGTGGACATAATTAATTTTATAATAACCCCGAAGGGCTCAACGAAGTTAATTCACAAGAATTTTTGATGCTGGACGAGGCGAAAACCCCGAAGGGCTCAGCGAAGCTAACCCCGAAGGGCTCAACAAAGTTAAACGTAGGGATAGCCGCTCTGCGGTCAGAGGCGGAGCCGACTAGTGGCGAGC
>JAKVCT010000660.1 GCA_022448995.1 Saprospiraceae bacterium | reverse complement strand
CCTGTAACGATAAATATCACTACTAGTAGTGGCAATAATTTCTTGTTCATTCTTATTGATTTAATGATTCTCTACTACACAGCTCTAAACCAGACCAAAATGATTTAGAGCTGTATCTATAATAACTATATTCTTTTAAGTTTATTTACTGCTTCTTTTGGGAATCTTATACCATCTCAACTCTGTTAGCAGGACTTTGTACTTCCCCTCTTTTAGCTTTCGAATGCAAAATTTAGAACTCACCTCATACTGCTTATTTGCTACAGCATCTTTCATGGGTATTTTTTCTCTAACAATTGGATCTAGTGTTACCATTGCCTTTTGCAATTGACGTATCAATGGTGTAAAAGTGGCATTATCTATGAAAATTTTATCCTTACCGCTATCCTGTAAGGTTTGATACCATTTGCTTGTAAATGTACTAAATCGAAGTTGTTCCCAAGTTTCTCCTTTTTCTGCCGAGATATTAATACTTGGATCTTTTTTAGCATAATCGGTATACATATCACCAAATACTTCTGCATCACCAAAATATTCTGTAATCAAAATTCCCATAGCCAACTTGGGATAGACAGCTCTAGAGGTCAAATCAGCTAGGTCCCTGTATTTATCATTATCTGCAGTCCAATACGTAGCATATAATTCTAACACCATCTCTGCAAAACTTGCTTTATCAATAGGAACTGTAGTTGTTCGGAATGGATCTCCATTCTCATTCACCAACATAGGTAGGTGGTTAGGAGAAGTGTGCAATACCACCTTCTTCCCTATAAAAAACTCATCATAAGCATTATTGAACTGGTTGATCAAGCTTTTAGAAAGCTTTGCTTTTCTGATGGTATTTTCGATTGCTCTTAGTTGTTTTGCTCTACCTTCTTCTCCTAATCTAGAACGCTGCTCTATGAACTTAGCAATCAACTTATCTGCTCCACTAGATTGAAGGACATCCTTATAAAAATAGACTGGCACGCCTATTCCTTGGCCTGTAAATTCAGGCATTTTTCGTTGCATCAAAGCATAATGTGTAGCATTGTAGCCAATCGTTGAATTTTTCTGTACAGACTCACTACCAATCCCAAAGTAAGATAAGAACTTCACCGAATAGTCTGGTTTGGTATAATTTTGTTGAGCATGTGCCCAAATAGCAGCTCCTAAAAAGAGTACTAAAAGTGGTAATTTAGCGTTCATTATAGTCTTTTTAAATTTTCTAATTGGGTTTTAACTTTATCTATTTCAACGTCTAGAGCTGGTTTATATTTTAAGCTATCTAGTTTATCTAAATAACTTTGACAAGTCCCTATATTTTCTTGTTCTAATGCAATCGTAGCCAACTGAAAATAGGCAATAGCAGTATCATTATCGGTTCGCAATCCAATTTCAATTGCTTTTTCAAAATGTTGACTACCTTCGTCTAAACGTTTAGCTCTACAAGCTAAAAATCCTTGCACAAAATAATAGTAGCATTGGTGTCCTTTAGCCAACCAATCGGGATTATAGGTCTGGTTAATCAATTTTTGTGCCCGCTCTTGGTCTCCTGTAATTAACTTTCGAGTAGCCAAGAATACCGCTGCGTATCTAAAATAGCCCAATACTAAAAA
>JAKVCT010000066.1 GCA_022448995.1 Saprospiraceae bacterium | reverse complement strand
ATAATCAGTATTTAGCACTAACCGAGTATGATAAATGCCACCCTTCGACATACTTAAATCAAAAACGCTTTGATGACGATTTTAAAGCCCTTATAAGCCAAGAACGGGCTAAAAGTGGTAACAATACACAGCAAGTTGATTTAGTTGCATTACGGGCTAAATTAATGGATCTTAGATCAAAGCATTCTGATATGTGGACTAAAGAATATGATACTAAGATAAGAAACTCAGGTATTTTGAAGGGATACAGGTATATTGAAAGAAAGCATCCTGAGTGGGTCAGCTAAAAAGTAATAGTTTTTATTAAGAATATTTGTATTTTATTAGAACTTTTGTATATTTATAAAACAACAAAACTCAATTATTATGTATGAATTAGTGATCATTGGACTTTGGAAAACTCGCCAAGTCTGTACAGGCACACAAAACGAGTGTCTGACTCGCCTTGAAAATATATTAAAAACAGGCTCTTATCGTGGATGGGGCAAATACACCGTAAGACCATGCAGCCAAAACCATTAACACTAGCCGAAAAAGCTAACTTATCTACTACATTCACTAAATCTCCTATTTTTGACGTAACAGCAGAAAAGGTAGTACTTAGATCTTTGCTTAATTCGGGTGAATGGTATGCTTTAGTCGCTACCATTATAAATGAACACTGCTTTTATTTAGAGGACAACAAGCGAGTGTTTAAAGCCATGCAAGCTTGCTATGCTAAAACAGGCGTTATAGATATCATAAATGTATCTGAGCAGCTAGGCATGAACGAAAACGCCTATCATGTTGTAGAGCTATCCAACTTTACTACAGGATTTAGTGATCAAGGTTTTTTACTTTACGAACAGTTTGTAGAAGTTTGTCAAGCATTGCGCAGGCAACATGTTAGCCGTGAAGCTGTCAGAGTTACTAATAAATATTTGTATCTATTTAGTAAACCAGAGCAGCTAAAAAACCTAGATCAGCACTGCATAAGTCTATTCAAAGAAGTTCAGCAAGTTGCAGAACTTGCAGCAGGCGAAGACGATCATAGCAGTATTGACACCTTAAACGCTCTAGTAGATGATATATTGAATCCTAGTGATGAACTACGAGGGCTGCCAACCGGCATAAATGAACTAGACCAAAAGCTAAATGGTCTTGCTGAGGGGGAACTGATAACATTCATAGCAACACCAGGAACAGGTAAGACAGCTATGATGTTGACAGTATTAATAAATCTAGTGTTTAACTTGCAGCATACATGTGTTTTTGTCTCTTATGAGATGACAGAAAAACAGCTACTTAGACGTATATTATCTAGTCTTACATGTATCGAGTCTTGGCGATTAGGTACACAGCAACTACAGGAGCATGAACAAGTGATTTTGCAAACATTTACAGATAAGATATACAATGCCCTAAATGAAAATAAACTAATTTTCGTGGATGGCATTAAGAAAGACACTGACCAACTACACGCACAGATCATGGTACTACAAAAGAAGCACAATGTAAAAGCTGTGTTTGTTGACTACTTAAACAAGATACCATGCCGAAACAAACGAGCTAACAAAAATCAAAAGTTAGCAGCAGCTAGCGATGGATTAAAGAATATAGCTCTAAAGCTACAATTACCTGTGATTACTGCTGCACAAGTAGATAAAGAGTCAGGCAAAACACCACAGCCACCAACATTGTACAGCATTCGTGATGCCTCAGAAGTTGGCGATGACTCGCACAAAGTGATTAGTATTTTTAGACCTGCGCTGCACGGTATAGAAGATTTTGAAGGCATACAAGGCGATGAATTAAAAGACTTAGCAGTGTTTAGTGTAGTAAAGAATCGCGATGGGGCAACAGGTCGTGTTAATGCTAGTTTTGACGCAGGTGTGACATTATTTAAAAACAGTGCTATTAATGCAGCACCATTTTAAAAAAACAATATTATGCAACTAGAAATGTTTGAAGTGTTACAAGACCACAACTACACAGATAAACGTGTAGCCATTGGATTAAGTGGTGGTATTAATTCTGCTGCTGTTCTTTGTTATTTAGTTGACCAAGTACAGCCAGAAGACAGACCAAATACACTACACTTGTTTTATGCTCACTTTTCAGAACATAGTCCTGATACTTATTCTTTTGTTTTAGCGTGCGTAGATTTTGCAAGAAAACATTTTAATAATGTAGTCTTTGAAACTACTAATAATAGCATGAATCGCTTTTGCACTGATAGTTTAAAAAGCATACCGCCACCACAAAGCGCAGCGTGTACACGTATATTAAAGATTGAACCTATGATGCAGTTTATGGCAAAGTATCAGATAGATGTAGATTTAGTCGGCTATGTGCGTGAAGAAAAGCGCAGGATCAAAAGACAGCAAAAGCGATTAAAAGAAAAGCTTACTAAACAGTATCCTATTCAGCACCTAAGCAATGAAGACTGTTTTAATTTAGTTAAAAAACACATTGGATGGTATCCAGAGATTTATAATATTTTTTGGACTGATCCTAAAATTAAGACGTATATCAAAACTAACACATGGTTGGATGCTAATCAAAAAAAATTACTACTTAGTAGAGCTAATAGGGGTTACGGGTATAAAGTGCAAAAACGTGTATTTGGACATAACAACTGTCTACCCTGTAAAAACATGCAGGGCTGGGAATTAGCTCTAGTAGAGTGCTTTTATCCTGCATTATACAACCAAGCTATGCAAACAGCTTGCAAGCTTAATAAATACTGGGGACGAAAAGGGCATTATTCTAATGAAAATACATCTTGCACCTGGTGTGCATTTGATTAAAAAAACAATATTATGCAAAAGATAAGCAAAAAAGACATAAATAAAGCCGTAGATCAATTCATAAAACATCGCTTATGGTATAGAATACTGCAAGCTTATAATATCAAGCCGCAATGGACAACCTCAGAGTTAAGGGATTATCTGAATGTACCTTCTACTAAAAATATACTTTCCGTGTGCCACAGCACATTGTATAATCTAGGCTACAGTTTGACCAAGGTCGATAAGAATAGAAACAAAACAAAATACTATCTAAAAAAACACAACACTAATGTATAAGCATCAAAAGGTGACACAGGACCATGCACGAGAATTTCACCAGTACACATGGTTATTCTACGCGCTTTTGCAAGGTGCTGATTTCGCACTACTGCAATTGCAAGACAGCCCAATTAGCAAAGGTTCTACTAAGCATCAAATAGGGAAAGACAGACGCACGTTAAAAAACATACTAAATAGACTAGGGAGAAGCAGAGAACAAGCTGAAGATTTAGCAAGTGAGTCTGTAGCCTTTATGGCTCAGTGTATGTTATACATTTCTTCAGTAGAGGAGGAGAAACTAGAATGGATTAGCGAAGAAGTATTTAAAGTCTGTGTACGATCAAAAAATATTAAATTAACAGAAAAACATCAAGACAATGAACAATAACGAAAATCAGTATAATAGAAAGCTTGCCGAGCAGCAAGTAATGGAATTACATATCAGACGTGTGTCAACGCCTGACAAAGCACCTCTAGTTATGTCACGTATTTTCGTGATGGCTAGCAACGATCTTGTATTCCAAAGCTTAGAAGAAGCTGAAACGTACTGTAAAAATTGGTCTACATTCTTAACCAATAAATTGCACAGGTCAATTAGTTGCAGTGCTAGATATAAGCATCCGCACAGCGAAGATATGTTTCGTACTGTATCATATAAACGCAAGTACTATGCAGCTTTGCAGAATTGATACTAAGGTGTATAAAAACGCATTGCAAGCGTACAGGGCTATTAAGTCTAAATGTGCGCTTGCAGCTAACCAAAATGAGCAAATTTGTTTTGGTTGGACGTACTACATGAGCAATGGCGAAAAAGTAAAACTAGAAACATTCTGTAAACCTAAAATACATCTGCAATGAGTTTTAGAAGAAAGGCAAAAGTAGATAAGAATCAGGCGCAAATAGTAGAAGCATTGCGCAAGGTTGGTGCAGTAGTTAAACATGTGCATCAGCTTAAAAACCTGTTTGATGTGTTGGTCTTTTATAGAGGTAATACTTACTGTGTAGAAATAAAGAGTAGCAGGAAATCTAAACTAACAGAGGGAGAACTAGAATGCAAGCAAGAATTAGAATCTGTTGGCGTGGCGTATTGGGTTATTTATAGTGTAGATGATGCCATGAAAATGCTAAAAATTAGATAATTCTAAAAAAGGTAGTACACAAATCAAGCGTACTACCTTTTCTATTTCTAGTCTTTGTGCTTAATAGTTTGGTTTTTCGCTAGACTTTTCCTATATTGCATAAGTAGGTTATTTTTTTTACTCTATCATGTAAGAAATATTGCAGATGTTGGTAGCATCTGCTTTTTTTATTTCTAGTCTTTGATAAAGACACCGTTTCTAGTTTTCCCTGTTCTGTTTTTAATTTCATTCCAAGCAGCCTGTAAGCAATCTACGGGATCTAAATCCAACTGAGCGGATAAGATAATAAGAGTTACAAGACTGTCGCCTATCCCATCAATTATACCTGCCTTATCATTTTTCAGCAATGCGCCTGTCAATTCTCCTACCTCCTCATTAACTTTTAACATCTGCTTAGATGCGTTTAAACTACTCAGTATGCCCTTATCTTTTGCCCACTGCTCAACTTTATATTGCAAGTCTTCAAATGTCTCTACTGGCTTAAATTCGTGTCTTTTTGGCATTGTTTTATTTTTTGTCTGATTAAATCTTTATCTATCCATTCGCCTGTCAACTCTCTGTATATGTAATCTAATGCTTTTATTAAATCTTCCTGCTTAGTTTCTGTGCTTTTCTTTCCTGCTCTAATTAGGTATTTTAGTGCATTGATTCTACAGAAACCTTCTACGTCTAAACCTTGACTTTTTGCCCATGTGACAACATCAATGCTGCTGCCTTCGTTTGTGTAGTGATCAAGACTATTCATAACCAAATGCTTTTAATGTTAGCGGAAACCTATTTGTTTCTCTGACTTGCTCTAGCATCATTTGTGCTATTGTGCGTATTTCTAGCTGCGCATTAGGGCTGTTTCTAAGTCGCTGAAAGTGCATAAATGATCGCATATTAAATGCCATTGTAAAGTTTAGCATTTTGTTGTATCCTAAAAAGTACCTAGCAGTTTCTTTCGCTCGTTTACGTGTAAGCCCTTCTTTATTTTGTAATTCATTTATAGCATAATGGTATAGTTTCTCGCCTTGCAGTGTATGGTTTTGAAGTTGTATTTTTACACGATTAGCACCGTATGATTGAGATGTGTAAGAATCCCAGTCGTTAGGTATGTAGTGTTTATCTTCTAGCTCTTTGTATCTTGCACTTTCTGTATTTATAGAAATACCTATTCGATGTTTTAAGCAATGTATGTGCGTTGCAATATCCGCAACTATATTAAATTGCAAATAACAAAACTCAAAAGGTGTGTGGTGACCTTCTTTAGCTAACATTGAAATTAACTCTTGCGGTGTCTTTTTTTTGGTTTTACAAATAGCATCAAACATAGCTTTTGTCCTATCTTCTACATTGTCGGGTATCTCTATATCTAGCTCTCTAAATGTAGATTGCCAAGCAGCCAAACAAAAACTTTTATCTGATCCTGATATGTCCATTAGTGTTACTCTAAGATTCTTCTGCATCTTGTTCGTCTTGTTGTTGTTTCTTTAATCTTTGCGCCTTCAATCTTTCTTCTAGCTTTTGCTGTAGTATATTTTTGCACTGATCCAAACTAGATAAACCCTGTGCTATGCACTTATGGCTGCCTTTCTCTGTTCTGTTTAAATCATCTGCATTAGTACACCAAACGCTATATAAATACACGTTTACTGTGTTTCCGTTTTGATCTATTGCTGTAGTAGAATATGCTGAAATATACCCTAGCTCAACACTAGAATTTAATTTAGAATATACACAGTATCTGCGTTGTAGGCTTGGTCCTGCTGACCATGTAATAAGGCTTTCTATTCCTGCCATGATATTATTTTTTAGTTGGTTTAAAAACATTGTTCTATAAATTCATGCACATATACTACATGATTTTTATAAGTTGGTACTATGTCTGACCTGTTTAGTAATTGAATGTGTCTAAAGTAGTCTTTTCCAGTATCTACTAAGATAAAAACGCCTTGTTTTTGGGGCGGCAAGCCATTAACAGTAAAATGATTATCAGATTGAACTAATATGTTTTTTTTAGAATTACCTATATTTATTGTAAAATGCTTTTCTTTTGGTACTATAGTAATAGGTGTGTCTGTTTTTAACATAGCAGGAACCTCAATACATGTATCTAAGTGTTGTCTGTCTTTTGTTAAGCAGTCCTCTAATGATATGAGCACAGGGTAAGTGCATTTATTAATAAAAGATATGTTCATAATACTAAATGTATGGTACTCTAATATCTTTTTCGCCTTTAAGTGCATTTTCTGCATACTTCTCGGCTTGTACTACCATTCTATCGTGGCAAGTTTCTTTCTTCTTTCTACTTCCGTGTATGTTGGCAGTTATTCGCAAAGCCTCTTTTATTACTTCTAATTGAAATTTGTAAATCGTTATTTCTTCCATTTTATTAAGTTTTAGTTCATTAAACCAGTACTGTGTACAACAATACCTATACGCCATACAAGTACAGGCGCATAGCCAAACCGATATATTCATGATGTTTTATTTTTGATGTTATAAAAAAAGGCGCTCAACATTCACTGCTAAACACCTTGTATTTGTACTCAATTATTTCTTTATAAAACATTATACTTCAATTATTATAATACTAAAGATACTAAATATAAACGTATTATTCAAATTGTACGCCTTTTAGTTATAAAAACGCCTGCATATTTCCCAACGTGCACACGTTCAACTAAAAAAACATCAATAGGCTAGAGGCTTTTTAAATCTGCAATTAGGGATATAATACGTTCAAGTATGTTAATAGATTTCATAGTAATGTTGTGCGCTAAGTGTTTTTCTATTCTAAGCTTAGATACGATTTCTTCAGTCTTTAGTGCTATGTCAGCATCTAAGATGTCAAAATCATTCCAATCTGCTTTTGTAGCTGTTCTGATAGTGCCTGCTATCTTAAAAACGTTATCTGTCAAGCCTAAGCCCTCCATAAAGTTGAATTTATTGTCTTGTAGTGCATTTTCTACTTCTACGATAGTGTCTACCACTACGTCTATTGCTTTCCAAAATGTTTCTGTCGCTAACTGCTTTTTCTCGTTTTGCATTTTTTGTATTATTTTTGTAAATTAAATAGTGACAATATACGCAAAAACATCATATAAAACAATATTATACAGTTTTAAAAACATTCTAAAACATCTTAAAATGGCATTCAAGAAAGGTAATAAACTTGGTCCAGGTCGTCCTAGAGGGCTAAGAAACAAAAAAACACAAGAAGCAAAAGCAAGGGTAGAAAAAGTATTATCTATGATAGATCAAACTATAGAAGAAGACATTGCAGAATTATCAGCTAGTGAGCGTGTAAAAACATACGTTGCACTATTGGAGTATCAGTTACCAAAACTACAACGTGTTGCACTAGCTAATGACGATGAAAGCAAAGAACAAAGCTTTAAGATACAGATTATAAATAATAGTACAGAAATAAATGATTCAAGCAAGTAATGTATTTTGGAGAAATTACACAAGTAAAAAAAGAATAGTAATTAATCGAGGTGGTACACGTGCTGGCAAAACTTATTCTTTGTGTCAATTACTTGCAAGGTGGCTGTTAACTGGTGAACTAAGACAAGGCGAAATAATAAGTAGTGGTGTATGTAGTGTAGTTCGTAAAACATTACCTTCGTTAAAAGCAACAGCACAAAAAGACTTTGAAGAAATATTGACTAATTGGGGTGTACTACATTCTAAAGTTAGACATAGAGTAGTTGACAGGGAATATATATTTGATGGTCGAGTAGTTGAGTTTTTTAGCGTAGATGATCAGCAGAAAGTAAGAGGTAGGAAGCGTAAAATATTATTTTGCAATGAAGCTAATGAGCTAAACTTTGATACTGATTTCTTTCAGTTGCTTATCCGTACTGAAAATACTATTTTTATAGATTTCAATCCATCAGATCCGTATACGTGGATTAAAACAGAATTGGAGGATAAGAGAGCGCATACAATGCAAGATGTGCAAACGATTATTAGTACGTATTTAGATAATCCATTTTTGCCCAAGTCTTTAATTAAAGAGGTTGAGTCTATTAGTGATCCTGATTTACGCAAAGTGTATGTGCATGGACAATATGGAATAATCAAAGGCTTAATATTTCCTAAAGTTACGATTGTTCCCGAAATGCCCGAAATATTAAAACGTCCTGGTGGTGGTCTTGACTTTGGGTACACAAATGATCCGACTGCACTGTATCACTGTGGTTTTTACAGGGGTGGACTTTATATAGATGAACGAATGTACAGCGTTGGCATGGAAGATGACGACATAGTAGAATCAATAAAATCTAGTAAGCTAAGAAACCTAATTACATATGCAGACAGTCAAGAGCCAAAAACTATCAATGCACTGAATAGAATGAATGTAACTGTAAAAGGTGCTGTAAAAGGTAAAGATTCGATTAAGTACGGAATAAAAGTAGTTAAGAAGTACCCTATTTTTATAACAGCTACAAGCCAAGGTTTACTGAAAGAACAAAAACTATATAAATGGCTAGTAAATCCAGATGGTCGAGCTACTAACAAGCCTATTAATAAATTTAATCATGGTTGGGATGCAGTAAGATACTATACAGTGATGACAGTAGGTCAAGGCAGGAATGTACAGGCATTTGGATAAGTTATCAATTATTTGTATATTGTGTAATCAAATAATATAAAAAACATCATGGATAAACAACAAGCTTACAACGACATTATACAGCATGCTAACGAACTTGTGCAAAAAGTGCAGGAGTTCCAAAAAGTGCATAAGTATCACAAGCGCATGCAGCTAATCAAGGCATTACATCACAGATTAAAGCAGCCGCTTGACATGCTGAACAAGCAGAATAAACCAAGTAGGTTTAAGCTAGTTACAACAGGTAAAGGTAAAGCAAAAGCACAACCACTAGCCAAGATGCCAGTACAAGAAACTGAAGGCACTGTATTAGCTGATAATAGCCCCGAAGGCATGCGCAAAATCAAAGAAAACAAAGCAGTGTTAGACGCTCGCTTTAACTCGTTTTGGTCTGCGTACGATTATAAGCGCAACAAGCAAGATGCACGAAAAGTATGGGATAGTTTAGAGGAGTGGGAACAAGAAGATGCAGTAAAAGGTATTAAGGCTTATAAAGAATCAAGCGGTGCTAAAATAGATTTACCTGCAACATATCTAAGGGCTAAAGCATGGGCATAATGAATGATCACGAAAATTATCTAAGAAAGGCAAGCAATGATAAGCAAAAGTATTTTGTAGGTGAATATGTGAAAGTAAGAATAGAGTTTAAAAAAATTAATAGATGGCTGTTTTGTTACTTTGCTTGCATATTGCCTGTTTTACTTTTTGCCATAAAAGCTGTATTAGATGTCGAAGATCCTAGTTTTAATGCAAGTAGGGTTCTTTGCGGTGTTTTTGCTATTGCTGCTTTTGTTTCGGTATATTCAGTTAGTTTAGCGTCTACTGAGGGTAAATTGTACACAAAATATACTAGAGTTGTCGAATGTAGGATAATTGGCGTTTTTGATAAAATAGCCGTAGATTACAACAGCAAAGTATATCAAGTTGATGAAAAAGATATATCTAAAATATGAATGAACACGAAGATTATATAAGATGCGAGCGAGAAACCATAGATCAAAACGACAATAGTATTATTAGAGCTAGTACTATTATGCTTGATGAAGATACAATATACATTAGTCAAGAAATGTTTTTCAATGGTGCATCTGTAAGTATAAGCCGTGTAGAGTTACCAATCAGTATTATAGAAGAAATAGAAAACATCGGAAATGGCACGAATCAAGATAGCTAACAAGCATTATGATTATCCTGAGGATTGGCAAGACATAACATTAAGTAAATTTACTATTTACCTAAAGATAGAAATGCCAACAGGACTACACATAGTAACTACAGAACACGAAGCGGATAAATGGCGTGAGCAGGTGCTAGAACTACCACTAAGCGAACAGGCAGCCGCATTTGAATATTTTGTAGCTGTGCTTAGTCACTTCTGCATGATAGATGAACAAGTACTGATTAGATGCAAACTAAAGCAAGTAGAAACTTTATTTTGGAAGTTGTTTAACCTGCTTAATACTGTTTGCACTGCTGAATATACTGAAACGATAGAGCATAACGGACAGACTTATTATCTACCTAGTCAGTTTATGCAAAATAGCACGGTTGGTGATTTCTTAGAAGCCTGTCAGCTAGAAATGGAGTACAGCAAGATTAAAAACGGCAAATTTCAGCATTTAGCTAAACTTATGTGTATTTTATGCCGTAGAAGTAAAACAGAGCAATACAGTGATGCTTTATTAGCCCGTGAAGCTATATTTATGCAATGCAGTATGGATAAGGTCTGGCAAGTAGCTTTTTTTTTGCAGCAACAAAACAGGAAATATCAAGAAGGTTTAGCGACTTATACAAAGCTAGCCCTAAAAGGTATCTTGAAGTTGCAGCAGGATCAGAGCAATTAGAACAAACCTACGGATACTATCTAACATTAAAACGCATTGCTGAAAGTCCTGCTTTGTTAGATCCTAGTTTGCCACCTATCAAAGCTGCTGAACGTGTGCCGCTCTACATGGCTTACACTTATTTAAGCGCTGAAAATGCACAAGCAGAGTATGAAAACAGGTATTTTGAGGAATCGCAAAAACGTAACAAATGAACTTAATCGAACTATCAAACATATTCCACAACATCGCCAAAGGTTTAGACTTTAAGTTCTATCATTATGGACTACCGCAGGATATAAACACTAATGGCATTGATAATTCATTCAATGTAAGCAATTCAGTTGGCGTTGAATATCCTGCTGTTTATGCTGTTGTGTCAAATTGGCAAACAGCTACAAGTAGACCAAATGCCACAATAGATGTAGTTTTATTGTTCTGCATTCCTCAATTTTATGAGAATGACAGTACATCAAGTACTAAAAGTATCTTAGAGCGCACCGAACAGTTGAGACAGTTGCAAAACAACTTCATGCGCAACTTGCAAAAGATAGGGCTAAAGAAAGGTCTAAATTTTCCTGTTGATAATCCATTTAGCTTGCAACCAAATGAAGGCAACTATACAACAGAAGTGTTTACTAATGCCTACAATAATAGACTGATAGTATTAGATACTCGCTTTAGTATGCAGGTACTTCTAGACTGTGAAAATGTTGCAGTAGATGGTAGTACAATCAATGCTGCTTATCCTATGCCTGTGAGTGATACTAATGATTATGAATTGATAAAACCTGTGTAGCGTGATAGAAACAATTGAAGAACTAGCAAATAAAATAGGTGTCCTAGTAGTAGATGCAGTTAAAAAGCAATTCTTGCTACAAGGGCACAAGCTAACAGGCAAGTTAATTGACTCAATAGAACAGCAAGTGCAAACACGAGTATCAGGAGCAAGAATACAAGTGCTAGCTGAAAATTATGCTAAGTTTGTCAATAATGGTGTGGCTGCTGCAAATATACCTTTCGGTGGTGGTAGTGGTGCAAGAACATCTAAATACATACAAGGCTTAAAAAACTTTGCTAGATTACGTTTTGGTGTGTCAGACAAAGAAGCTTTATCCATTGCTTTTGCTATTGCTAGAAAGCATAAACGTGAAGGTATGCCAACTAGATCAAGTAGTAGGTTTAGTAAAACAGGTAAACGTACAGAAGCTATTGAAGATGCACTTGCAGAAGTGGACGACGAATTAAATAAAATGATTGAAGATACTTTAGAGGTTATTATAAATCTAAGTATTGAGCAAAAAATATAATAATGACAGAAGCACAAGCAATCACAATGCAATCTAATATAACTAGTGTTAATATAGCATTAGGTCATATAGATAGAACCTGTATCTTGTTAAAAATGTACAATACGGGTAATTACAGCGAGCATTGGAAAGCATTAAATATACCTATTGAACGTCTAGAGGCTTACAATGCAGCTACCTATGAACAGCAAGTAGCATTCATCAGAGTGGCGCAACCTCTGCAACTATCAGATACCTTTGCAGCAGATTTTGAAACAAATGCAGCTAATGACGCTGTATTAGACGCATATTTAAACCCGTAGCTTATGCCATTTATCACACAACCACCTAGTAATCCTGTTAGCGCATATCGTCCCGTATTGTTTCAGACGTTTGTTTTTGCTCCTACTTTTATAGATGAAGTTGTAAATGCTGTAGTAACAATCACAGACGTAGACACTAGCGCACAAATAGCACAATATAGACTGCAACCTGTTAGCGATTTAGGTGGGGTTTTGTTTAGTTTTGACATTGACGTGCAGCAAGCTTTACAAGACTATTTACAGCCTAACAGTCAAACTAAATCAGATAGCGCACCTAATGCAGATGGACAAGCATATTTTAACCTAGACACAGGTTTGTATGTGAACTTTACAGTCACTATTACTTATGAGTACATAGATGTTGCAACAGGACTGCTAACTGACATAGGGTTAACAGACATTACTACACAGTTAACAGCTACAGCAGCAACAAGGCAACATGATGAAGTAATGAACTTAGATAACTATGTGTTGACTCTTGGCGCACCACTTGAAAGGCTATTGACCAACTCTACAGCAACACAAAATATACAATTAGAAGAATCTGCAACAGTATCTTTTATTGGTCGTGACTTTGGAGCTAATATATTAGCTTTACGTGTGCGCACATTTGATGCCGCAGGTGTGGTAATTGACGATGGCACAGTAAATATAAGTACACCTTTATCTGACTTCTACCAGTTTACTTGCGGTTGTGGTCCTAATGAGATTAGAAATATTACATTTACAGCAGGATCAGTTAATATTGATAATCCTAGTGTTGACAGCTACACAGTACAGATCACAACAGCATTAAATGTGCCTGTCAGTGAGTTAAAAACATATAAATTAAAGTCTGTTTGTGAGGATTCAGAACTAAGATTGCATTTCTTAAATGCTTTGGGTGGTTTTGATGCTTATACATTTAGTAATACTAAAGTACAGTCTATTAATGTGACAGGAACAACGGCACAGAAGCCGCTTGCATGGTTTAACGCAGCACCACAAAACACACTAAGCGACAAAGGTACATTTAGTTTAGAAAAGACAGCTAGTACTAAATTTGAACTAGAAAGCCTAGATCTAGAACCTAGTACGGCAACTTGGCTAAAAGAACTACTTTATTCTGTAGAGGTCTACATAGAAACATCACAAGGTTTACAGCCTGTAGTAATCGAAGATGTAGTGCAAATTGTAGAGACTAAGACAGGAAATAGACAGCTAGTCAAATATAACTTAGTAGCTGTTTTGGCTAATGATAAGATAATTCAATACACATAGTATGGCAGAGATCGAAAAGCTAGAAGAAGAATTGAGGTTAAAACGGCAAGAGATTAAAAACGGCATACTAGTAGGTATGCAATATGCGGCTGCTCATGATAGAATGTTGCAACTTATTAGGAAGATTAGAAAGCTGAAAAAATGATAAGATAATCCAATATACATAGTATGAGTAAAATAGAAATTAAAGATCAAGCATACATTGATGCTTACGATAAAATAGGTCACAAGTATTTTTGCAGAGGATCAGACCAAGATTTAAAAGAATGGGGACAAACATATCTATCTATTAGGTCGATTAAAATTGAAACTATTAAAACTGCTTTAAAGTACAGGGATTTAAAAGTATACAAGGTTCTTAATGAAATTTTAGGCGGTAAAAATATGTTATAAATGAAAAAGTATATACGAATAAAAGTAGCCGACCAAGAACTAGATTTTGATCCTGATAACCTAAACCTAGATTTAACATTCTCTATCACTGATAAAGATGATATTTCTAGTACTCAAGGCTCAAGGTCTGAACGTTCTGTCACTCTACCTGCAAGCAAGCAAAACAAAAGCGTATTGCAAGGTGTCAAAGGTTTGCAGACTGCTAGTATAGAAGTCAATGGTGTACCTGTTTTGCAAGGCACAGCACAGCGCAAAGAGAATAAACAACGTGGTGGTGCATATCAGTTGCAGGATAAAAAATACAACGTGGCGTTCTTTGGAAATAATGCAGGTTGGTTTACTTTACTAAAAGATAAATTCTTAGGCACAAACCTAAACTACTCTGATTTAGTACATGATTTTGATGTAGTAGAGATCGAAAACGGGCTATTTAGTGTTAATGCTAGTTTGCAGGACTATTGCTATGCTATTGTAAAACGTGCGCCTTTTGGTGGTGTTAATTTCATAAATGCTTTTGAATGTTCACCTGCTTTGTATATCGCACCTTTGTTGACTCGCATTTTTAACAGCGTAGGTTACACGATAGATAGTAACTTTCTGGAAAGTGAGTTAGCACAAAGCTTGATACTACCTGTATTGCTACCAGATAAATACAATACAGCATTTTCAGAAGAATATTTAAATATCAGTGCAGAAAAAACAATCACTACTGCTGCTAGCCCTAACGCACAAATTGTATATGACAATCAAACTAAAACGCCACCTAACGCACCATTTAACCCGTACATAGCATCTGATCCAACTTTTCCAAGTGGATTACTAGCAGGTAGTACGACATACACAGCGCCTTACGATCAATTTGTTGAAATCAAGGCAAGCATTATAATAAATAATGTTACTGTAATAGGTACACAAAGCCCACAATTTATTTTAGTAGATAGTAACGGTAATGGACCTGTAGGTAATGTTTTTACACCAACATTAAGTGATGTTGATCGAATTATAGAATTAAGCGGTATATTTCAGCTAAACGCAGGAGAAAAGATAGCAGCAGGTGTAATTAATCTAGCTACACAGTATCAATACGATATTACAGGCGGTACATTTGAAGTTAGAGGCGAAGCACTGATACGTAAAGGTGTGCCAATTGACTTTAAGTTTTTATTACAAGATTGGCTAATAACTGATTTTATCAAAGGTGTTCAGCACTTATTTAACCTCAAGTTTGATACAGACGATGCAGCCCGAACAGTAAAAATAGAACCTTCTGATAATTGGATAAACACACAACCACCTGCAACACAAGATATACAAGCTGGATTTTATGAAGGTGGTGCAGATATAACACAAAGACTAGACCTAAGTAAAGATTCTAGACGTATCAATAAAGTAGATGTAGCTGAAAGCTATCTATATAAGTATAGAGACCCTGCAAGCGATCCGACATATGAAGTACTAAATGTAAATGAAGAAGTGCCCGTTTATGGTGCTAGGTATGATCTAGACACAGAAGTTTTTAACGAGTCAACACAAGATGACGAAAATCCATTTTTTGCACCTACTCTACACTTGTTAGATACAGATATTAGAGCTATTGACTCAGATATAACGCCTTTGGTGTCTATTGTTTGGAGTAACAACTATAAAGATAGCCCTAATGCCTCTGAAAAAGTAGATACTAACAGTCCTAGAATACTAATTAAACCTGATCCGTTAACCCGTACAGATGTCGATGGGAAAATACAGTTTTCTAGTGCTACTAATCCATTTGGTGCACCAATTATACAAGTAGTTAACAATCCTGTTGCATTTGCGGTTAATTTCAACGATCAAACAGGATTAGAACCTAGTTTGAGCTACTCAGATGTTACAGTAAACAATAACACACAATTTGGACTATTCAGAAGATTCTATCTAACGCAATATAGCAGAATTAATCAAGCTGTGCAGCTAGAGTGTTATATCAAATACAACACATTAGATATTTTACAATTAGATTTTGCACAAAAAGTAGTAATCAACAATCAAAGATATATACTACAAGAAGTAGAGTCATGGTCACCACTAACCAACACAACAACTAAAACAACATTATTGCTAGATGCTGCGCCAAATGACAGCGATGCAGCAAAAACTATTAACGCAAACCAAATCGGTTTATTAAACATTCTACAGTAATGACAAAAGAAATAATCTTAGATATACAGATACAAGGCACTAAGAAAGTTATTGAACTGCAAGAAGAAATTAAAAACATTAGAAAGCAGATCAAAGACACTAAACAAGAAGATAGAGATAGTCCTGCATTTGATAACTTGATCAAACAGCTTGTAGTTGCACAAAATGAGTTAAAAAAAGCCAAAAAAGAAGCCAAAGGTTTTAAAGAGGAGGTAGAAGAAACAGCAGACGAATCTACAGGCGCTTATAAAAAACTAAGTAAAGAACTTATCAAGTCTCGCAGGAGACTAAAAGACCTTGCAGCCGATGGTAAAACCAATACTAAAGAGTTTAGAGAGCTAACAGCACAGGTAACAAAGCTAGATACTAGGCTAAAGGGTATTGATAAAAGCGTAGGACAGTTTCAGCGCAACGTGGGCAATTATTCTGGTGCATTACGTTTGGCAGGTCGTCAAACTAGAGAGTTTGTAGGGGCTATCGGTGGCATACCACCTGCTGCTAATCTCGCTGTCGGTGCATTTGCTGTATTAGGTAATTTGCCTCAAATCATTCAGCAATTTGACGAAATAGCGACAGCAATTGACGATTATATAGCTAGTTTTACTGTAGCAGGTCGTTTAAACAAGCGTTTTGCAGAAACATTCGATAATGTTGTTGATGGATTTATAGAAGAAAAAGCAGAAATAGACAGTTTAGTAGTTGCGGCAACTGATGAAACATTAAGTAAAGAACAACAGATAGCAGCACGTCAAAAGCTAGAAGAAATATCAGGTGTTACACTAACCAACATAGAAGACGAAACGCAACTACTAGAGCAATTAAAACTAGCTCAAGATGCGGCTACAGAATCATTAATAGAAAACACTGTACAGCAAGCTAGAGCAAATCTAATTTCTGATATCACTAAAGAGATTGTCGAAAACGAAAGAGACAGGTTACAACAGTCTAAAGATTTAAGGGAATCGTTTTTAGGGCAAGGTATTGATGCTTTTGCGGAATTTGCTAAAGATACGGATAAGATTACAAACATAGTTGCAGATAACTTTGGCAAAACACAGACATTTACTGAATCTTTAATAGATGAAGCTAGGAATAATAGCAGGGATTTACTACAGGAGGAGTTACAAAACTTAGACCTAGTACTACAGCCATTAGAGCAGGTTCTACGAGAAAGTTTAACAGCAGTTGGCGATTTTTCGGGGGCTGCTAAAGGTACGGCAGAAGATCTAAATGAAGATCTAGCAAAGCAGAACGAAAAAGCAGCTAAAAAAAGATTTGAAGCAGCAAAGAGAGAACTTGAAAGACTACAGAAGTTAAGAGAAAAAGCCTTAGCAGATCAGCTAAAACTAGAACAGGCTAATGCAGCACAACTTCTTAAATTACAAGATCAGTTTGTAGATGCTCAAATCAAGAACATACAAGACGAAAAACAAAGACGAATTGCAGAAATAAACAGAAGCTTTGA
This sequence comes from Saprospiraceae bacterium, assembly GCA_022448995.1. Lineage (GTDB taxonomy): Bacteria > Bacteroidota > Bacteroidia > Chitinophagales > Saprospiraceae > JAKVCT01. The sequence goes on along the minus strand of JAKVCT010000066.1, from coordinate 2,986 downwards.
AAAACGATTAGATACAAGGCAAAAGAACTTTGATAAACTAAAAGCTGATGCAGTAAAACAAGAACAACAACTAGCAGAAGCATTTGGAGAAGGTTCTGCACAGGTTATAGCGTTTAGAAAGCGCAATGCAGAGCAGGTAGAGCAGATCAGCAAAGAACTAACTGCAATCGAAGTAGAGGAAGAAAAGCGCAGACAACAGCAGATTTTAGACGTACAAGAAGATTTTGCACAAAAGCGATTTAAGCAACAGTTAGACAATGCAAAAGCACAAAGTGCAGCTATACAAGCTGAACTAACAAACGAACTAAACAGAATAGAACAAATACGTGCGCAAGGTGATATTACACGTGAACAAGCAGAAAAACAAAGCTTAGAGCGTAGAAAACAGTCTATAGTTGATCAATTAGTAGCACTCGAAAAACAAAGAATACTGCTAAATGAGTCTGAGTTAGAAGATATTGACGACCAAATACAGCAAATTGTGTCTAAGCGTCAAGCCTTAAATACTCAGCTAGCACAACTAGAAGAAAAGCAAACAGACAAAGTTAAGACAGAAGCTAAAAAGCGTACTGATAGTCAAATTAAAACCATTGACGCAATATCTAAGACTTTTACAGATAGCATTGGTTTTATTGATCAGTTTACACAAGGCATTGACCAAAGACAACAGCAAAGATTTGAGCTTGAGAAGCAGCAACAACAAAAAAGACTCGATGCACTAAATGAACGCCTAAACAAAGCGAGTGGACTAGAAAAGAAGTTCCTAGAAAAGCGAGTGCAAGAAGAAACGACAGCAGCTAATGAGATAGCAGCAGCACAAGAACGAGCGCAAAGGCGAGCAGCAAGAACACAAAAAGCCATTGCGATAGCACAAGCAGCCATAAATGGTGCATTAGCTGTAACTAGAATCTTATTACAAACTACGGATTTTACACCAGTACAGGCATTCAGAGCAGCAGCAGTAGCAGGAGCAATCGCAACGACAGCAGCACAGATAGCCGTAATATCCGCACAACCACTAGCCACAGGTGGTGTAGTTGGTAAAAATATAAAAGGTAAGTCTATTAAGCGCAGTAATGGAGATGATACGCTAACAACGTTAAAAACAGGCGAGGTAGTACTAAATAAAACACAACAGGCTAGACTAGGTGGGGCTAAAACATTTAGATCTATTGGTGTACCTGGTTTTGCTACGGGTGGCATAGTTAGCGCACCATTACCACCACCAAACATTGTTACTGCTCCAAATCCTGTGCAAAGTACCAAAGTGCTAGAACAGATTACAAAGCTAAGTATAGAAACTGCTAATAAGCTAAACAAACTAGAAGTAGTCTACACGACAAATACTAGGGATGCCATACAGCGTGATGATACAGACAGAGCAGAAATAAAAACTAGAGCTACATTATAAAAAAAGCACTCTACATCGCTGCAAAGTGCTACCCAATCAAAATTATATACTCTCCCAATAAAATAAACGTTTTTTAATCCGTTATCAACATAAAAATAGCAAATTAAAACTACAAATACAAATGTTGTACGAGATAAAAATACCAAACGAGCTACACGACGACTTGAAAGCACTACTTGAGAAAATGCGTACAGATATGTACATAAATCTAAATGAAGCTAGGTTTATGCTAGAAGTGTATTATAGGTATATTGATGTAAAACACGGATACGACGTAAAAGTATGGGCTAGACGCAATCAGAGTTGCAAAAACTGCGTAAACAACGCAAAGAGAGCATTAATAAAATACTTTAATGAACTACAAGCAGATGACACAGAAAGATAAAAAACAAAAACATGCAAACACTAAGTTTGTAGAATTAGCTCAACAAAGGTTTAAAGAATGGGCTAGAATCAAGGGGCTAGAATGCTCTGTAGATAACTTTTTGTTGTTTATGCTCAAGCATTCACTACTTAGGGAAAAAGTAATTAACAGATACTTAGTAACGCAGTTATATAAAGAATATAGAGCAGAGGGTACAAAATCAGAACAATGTATTTATCAAGTTTCGGACGTTGTACCCTATGAGCGAACAAATATATATGATATACTGAAAAATTACAGTAATCATTTTAATGAGAATAAACTCACTTTGAAGTAGTACTAAAAGATTACATTGGAATTATCTTGCAGTTAGGTAGCAATGCCTTAATTTTATCTATCTCATTTTCGCTTATTGGGTTATCATCAATCCAAAGCTTTTTAAGATTTTGTAGTTGTCCGATAGATTTAGGTATGGAGCTGATGATGTTGTCCTTCAAAATAAGCGATCTAAGATTTTGTAGTTGTCCGATAGATTTAGGTATGGAACTAAGATTGTTGTGATCCAACCAAAGCACTTCAAGATGCTGTAGCTGTCCGATAGATTTAGGTATGGAACTCAGATTGTTGCGACTCAACCAAAGCACTTCAATCTGCTGTAGTTGTACAATAGATTCAGGAAGAACTTCGAGTTCGTTATAATCCAAATCAAGCTTTACGAGATGTTGAAGCTCACCGATAGATTTAGGTAGGGAGCTGATGTTGTTGTGACTCAAATTAAGCTTTACGAGATGTTGAAGCTCACCGATAGATTTAGGTAGGGAGCTGATGTTGTTGTGACTCAAATTAAGATCTGTCTTGGTAAACGCATCAACACCACAAAGATCAATCAATTCTTTCTCCTCTTTAAATCCTGCACTATTCCAAGTCAAACCTAAGCCTTGCATAATTGATATAGCTAGATCTACATTGATTTTTTGACCTGAGTATAACAGGTCTTTTATACTGTTTATTTCTTCTTTCATAATAATTGAGTTTGTTAATTAAAATATATAGCGCACATTGCACCAATTTAGGTGCTTATCAAGCAAATATAAGAAAAAGTCTTTGTAGGTGCTTTTTAGGTTGCGCTTGTATCTAATATTTACGCTACCATAGCTAGATGTTTTGCTTTCCTGCCTTTCTGGCTGCCAAAGTATGCTTTCGCTATCACT
>JAKVCT010000659.1 GCA_022448995.1 Saprospiraceae bacterium | reverse complement strand
AACTAGACTTCTTGGTAGTCTTATGCCAGCTAGTTCCTAAGGGGGCTATTGGTAAGCGTAGTAGACTGAAGGTAATAATGACTAAAATCTAGATACCCTAAATAGTTTATTCTTAGGATCACAGGAGTATAGTCACGTTTAATATTAATAATCATCTATAAGTAATGAGTAAGGAAGTACAGGTCAAAGATTGGGGTTTAATTAATTATCAGACTGCTTGGGAACAACAAACGATATTATTCAAAGAAGTGATTGATCGAAAGGTGCGAAATCGGAAGTTATCGCAAGAAGAGCAATTAAAACAATTTCATTATTATATTTTTTGTGAGCATCCCCATGTGTATACCCTAGGAAGAAGTGGATCTGAAGACAACTTATTGTTAGATCAAGGCGGTTTGGCAGAAAAAGAGGCCGAATATATTAAGATTAATAGGGGGGGGGATATCACTTATCATGGCCCTGGGCAGATTGTAGGCTACCCGATACTAGATATGGATGAGTTTTTTACGGATATTGCACGTTATATACGATTTATTGAAGAAATGGTAATTCGGACCTTAGGAGAGTATGGCCTTGAAGGAGGCCGTATTGCAGGGCTTTCTGGAGTTTGGCTAGATAAAGATACACCACAAGCGCGCAAAATTTGCGCAGTTGGAGTTCATCTTAGTCGGTGGACAACGATGCATGGCTTCGCTTTTAATATTAATACTAACTTAGACTACTTTAAATATATTGTACCTTGTGGAATTGCAGATCAAGATAAGGATGTTACTTCTTTGCAAAAAGAACTAGGGAGAGAAGTTTCTTTAACAGAAATTAAAGGCAAGTTATTGAAACATTTCAAAGATTTATTTGAAGCAGAATTGCTATTTTAGCAATGAACTCTGTTACAGATATATCTTAAAATCCCCCTTTTCTTTGCCTGTCTACCGAACAACTTTAATAATTAAGTAATGTGACAATAGTACCCCTACTGTATTTATTGATCTTTTTTTCAAAAGCCTCGCCGAATCTAAGGATTTGCCTACGCTTTTTGCCTTGTTTTTGGAAAAAATCTCTTCTAAATTCATTGTTTGTTTTCTTTTGTTACATTACTTAAAATAGCTTTTTTAGATCATTCTTGGTTACCTTTCCCAATACATTCCGAGGCAGGGCAGTTTGGATAATATACTTTCGGGGCAGTTTATAGGAGGGTATTTTTTCTTTCAGCCAGCTCTTGAGCTCTTCAATTATTATTGTAGTATCTGCGTTCAAAACCAAAGAAGCTGCAACGAGTTCGCCCCATTCCTCATCAGGTATACCCACAACACCGCAGTCTTTAATAGCGTGGTGTTGGCGTAAGATATCCTCAATTTCCAACGCTGAAATTTTATATCCTCCAGATTTTATAATATCCACAGAGTCCCGACCTAAGATTTTATAATATCCATTATTTAATAAAGCAATATCACCGCTTCGGAACCAACCATCCTTAGTAAAGGCTTTTTGAGTAGCTTCCGCTTTTTGCCAATACTCCAAAAATACGTTAGGACCTTTAATTTGAATTTCGCCAGAGATACCATCCTCTACTACGACGCCATTTTCATTGAATAAACGGATTTG
>JAKVCT010000658.1 GCA_022448995.1 Saprospiraceae bacterium | reverse complement strand
TTTTTATCCATCTTCTAATAGGGGATTGATTAAACTGATAATGAAAGGTATTAAAAAAGAAGCAAAAAAACAAATGGGTTTTTATCTTATTCCTAAGCTTTGGGTTCTTTTTGTGATTGATCTTTACACTATCCCACCTTCATAATGCATATTAAGCATTCTTCTTCATCTAAGAAGCATGGACAGTCCGACCAACAAATACCTAAAAACCATCACAAAACTAATCTTACGCTACAGAACTACAGTCCTCTTGACTTACTTGTGATGATAGTAGCCATAAAAAAATGAGGTTATCCAATGATGACTAGCCTAATGTGCCCCAACACAACGATATTCCCCACCAAATCACATTTGATTATAAATTAACCCCTTACAAATTTTGATTTCTTTATTTTTTAGTGTAAATTATATTGGTATATCGTATACACTACTACAACACTCCACTTTCTTTTCTTACAAGTATGTGGTATACGTTCGTTAATAAAATAAAGGATTCTCTAATCCTCATATGCCTAAAGATAGTCATCCTTCAACAGCTATCATTACACAGCTTTTGTAGTATAACACTACTACTTACTATCACGAAGAATAAAGCTAGGTATAAGATTGGTTCGATCCCTGCTTCAGGTCAGGGTTTTCTAATAAAGTTCGTTCCATACAGATACCTATAAGGAAGTGGCTCCTGTTACAAAACAGAGCATTTTCCTTGTCAAATGCACTCGATATCAAAGATCATTGCTATCCCAAAGGCAATGCGCTATGTTGTCACCTATGCATAATGTTTTAGTAAACCACTAATAGGTTATCATTATTCACCTTGAAGTTATTTAAGAAGTACTGATAGAATCGTTGGTAAGTACCTAAAATTCAAAACACATCTTATTTTTTGTTTCGTAACACAGTAGCAAAAAAGCCCTATTCAGTATTTGAAAGGAAGTTACGAGACTAAAAACAGCTAAGCTAGTCCTAAGCTACTTAGGTTTTTGGATTTTCATGCCTTTATCAAGTAATCATCGAAGCCTTTTAAACAACTTCTATTATTCAACTTTGCTTCATGAGACAGTTTTATTTTTCTTTTTACCTTTTTTTATGCTTAGCACCACTAGCTAATGCCCAACTAAATGTGAGTTCAGGAGCTACTCCTGCCGATATTCAAGTTTGTATTAATTCACAAACTGTTGATATTACATTATTCGCAACAGGTAATGTTGTAGGAAATACCATAGAAATCGGCTTGCCACCAGGTGTGGCTTATGTTCCAGGCTCTGTTACCCTCTTATCTAGCCCAGGAGGTATTGTAATTACTGAATCTAATATTGCTAATTTACAAAACCCTATTTTTAGTTTTGCAGGTAATATGACAATCGGACAATCTTGTACCTTTCAGATTACTAGAACAGCTGATTGTCAAACCATTGCCTTTCGTAATGCTGGTAATTTATTGCTAGATTCAGTATTTGTGACTTACAATACGAATGCCATGGCAAACAACTTAGGAAATATCAATACAACCGTTATTCCTTTTGGTTTGAATGAGGCATTAGTGTCATTAAGTGGTAATGGCCCTGGTGGTAGCATTGCCAATTTGGAAGGCTACCCTGGCGATG
>JAKVCT010000657.1 GCA_022448995.1 Saprospiraceae bacterium | reverse complement strand
GACAGGGTATTCGCATTCGAACGTTTGTAGGTATCAAAAAAACCTTTCCAACGAATTTTTAATACTCCAAAAAATGCTTCCATAAATATTTTAGTACTCATTTTAGAAGTCCCCAAAACACGATCAATAAAAGTAATAGGAATCTCACTCAACTTATACCCCAATTGCCAAGCAGCAAATTTCATTTCGATCTGAAATGCATAGCCACTGAACTTTATTTTTTCAAAATCTAACTGCTCAAGAAAAGAACGTTTGTAACAGACAAAACCTGCCGTAGAGTCTGCCACAGGCATCCAAGTTGCAATACGAACATAGATAGAGGCACCTCTAGACATTAAGATTCGATTCATAGGCCAGTTTTCCAGTTTTCCACCACGAATATATCTGGATCCAATAGCTACTCCAACTTTATCTTTCTTACAAGCTTCGTACAAGCGTGGGAGATCTTTAGGATTGTGAGAAAAATCTGCATCCATCTCAAAAATATATTCATAATCTCGTTCTAATGCCCACTTAAAACCACAAATATAAGCAGTTCCTAAGCCCAACTTGCCTTCCCGCTCAACGATAAATAAGCGTCCTGGAAACTTGTTTTGCATTAAGTCTTTTACAATATCTGCAGTACCGTCTGGCGAATTATCATCAATAATGAGCAAATGAAAGTTTTGCCCATCTTGTTCCAAGACAGCATGTATGATATTGGATATATTTTCTTTCTCCTTGTAGGTCGGTATGATTACTAACTTTTCTGCCAATGTTTGTCCTTTTTGAATTAGGGGCTAAAGATAATTTAATTTATTTAAATTCTAAACAATAGTTCTGCTGATTTAGTCAAACGATCATGTTTTAGTTTATAAATATTTGGTAATCAGTATTATGCATACTAAGGCTTAGCTTGTTTAAATAGTTGCTTATCAGTCATCAAGTAAAACAACTTTTTGGGTTTAGTCAAGCTCAAGAGATTAAGTAGGATAAATCCTATTGTTTGAATCAAACAATATAACATTTCTTCATCTGTATAAGGAGCTTTATCTTGACTTTAATCAGTAGTTAACAACTTTAACCTTTTCTTTTACAGAATCAACCATATCTAATGAATCCATTACAAAAGTAATACAAAGTGATCTTTATTTTTATAATTTTCTACAAGTACTCAATTTTGATAGATTTACAGTCAATTTTTTAATTTTCAATAGTAGAATAGGATGAAATGGATTTATCTAAGTATTGCAGTTGTAGCAGAAGTAATCGCTACAACTGCACTGAAAGAATCAGATGGATTTAGCAAAGTATTTCCTTCAGTATTAGTAATATTAGGTTACGGAGCAGCTTTTTACTTCTTGGGATTATTGCTAAAAATGGACACAAGTATAGCTGTGGTCTATGCTATTTGGTCAGGAGCAGGAATTGTTTTAGTTGCACTAATTGGCTATTTTATTTATCAACAACAGTTGAATATTCCAACTCTAATTGGGTTAGGATTAATCATTATAGGAATCATTTTGGTCAATGTGAATAGTATGGCTCACTAGAAGTAAGTAGGTGGACATAATTAATTTTATAATAATTCACAAGATTTAACTTCGTTGAGCCTTTCAGGGTTTTTG
>JAKVCT010000656.1 GCA_022448995.1 Saprospiraceae bacterium | reverse complement strand
TTATTACACTAGAAGGCGGTGCTTCTTCTAATGATGCCAATCATATATCAGGGCCTTCTCGTACGGGAGACGGACTACATATTGCTATAGAAAAAGCCCTTCAAGATGCCAATATAGAGGGAACAGAATTGGACTATCTTTCTATGCATGGCACGGCTACACCGTATAATGATGAGATGGAATCAAAGGCAATTACCTTGTCTAATCTAAATGCTGTGCCAATGAATAGCCTGAAGGGGTATTTCGGACATACATTAGGTGCTGCTGGATTGATAGAAAGTATTGTAGCGATCCACTCTTTAAAAAATAATACACTTTATAAATCATTAGGATTCGATAATCTAGGGGTACCACATCCTTTGAATATTATCACGGAAACAACCCAACAAGAACTCCATACTTGTTTGAAAACAGCGTCTGGTTTTGGTGGATGCAATGCAGCAGTAGTATTTGCTAAGAATAAGAAGCAATCAAATGCTGTTATTCCTACGGAAATGGTAGAAACTAGCCTAGCAGGGATTTGTGAAATTAAAGCAAACACATTGACAGTAAATGGTGAGGTGGTCTACAAACAACTAGAGTTACCTTTTGCTAAGTTTATAAAAGGAGCGTACAAGCATCTTGGCTTGAAGTATCCTAAGTTCCATAAAATGGATCGCTTATGTAAATTAGCTTTTATCGCTGCCAATAGTTTGCTCGGACAAGATGCACTGGCTGATTATGCACCAGAAGATATAGCTATTGTTATGGCGAATAGAAGTTCTACTTTGCATACGGACAGTAAACACTGTGAGTCTATCAAAGATAGAGCGGATTACTATCCAAGTCCAGCTGTTTTTGTATATACATTACCAAATATTATGATGGGCGAAATTGCCATCCAATACAGAATAAAGGGAGAAGGCTTGTTCTTAATTGGGGAACAACCCAACCTAGAATTACTAGAAGATTATGCTCAAAATATGCTCCGAAACCAAGAGGCAAAAGCTTGCTTGGTGGGTTGGGTAGATTATACAGCAGAAGATTATTATGCACGATTAACACTCTTAAAATCAAAATAAAAATGGAAGATTTAATAGAAAAATTGAAGGTACAAATCATTAAGCAATTGAACTTAGAAGATGTAGATCCAGATGACATTAGTGCAGATGAGCGGTTGTTTGACGAAGAGGGCGAGTTAGGGCTAGATTCTATTGATGCTTTGGAGTTGATAGTTCTTTTGGATAAAGAATACGGGATCAAAGTTAAAAATCAAGAAGAAGGAAAAGATGTATTTCATACCTTGACTTCTATGGCAAAATATATCTTGCAACACCAAGCGTAATCGTTAATCACAAATCGTTAAGAGCTAACTATTTTTGTAGTTAACTCTCAACAATTAACCATCAATAATTGAAAAATTGGCTAAACGTATTTTTATAACAGGTATCGGATTAATTTCTGCTATAGGTAAGGATAGTGACGAAGCTTTCGCTAATCTTAAAGCCGTGCATTCTGGTGTAGGAAATATAGAGCACCTCCAAACGAATCATAAGGGAACAATGCCTCTGTGCGAGGTCAAATACACGAATGAAAAATTGTATCAATTGGCTGGTGTATCAACTTCACG
>JAKVCT010000655.1 GCA_022448995.1 Saprospiraceae bacterium | reverse complement strand
TCTAAATAATGTGAAAAGGAGGTTTGGAGAATGAGATTCATGATAATTATCATAGGTGGCTCTAGTATAATCAAACAATGGATGAACTCTTCTCATGAATTTTATATCTTTTAATTTACTTAATTTAGTTCTGAAGATTATATTAATGAAAAGAATAAATACGAAAGTAACCTAAAGGAAGCTTTAGCAGACTGGAAGATATACCAAGGAGAACTAAAAAAATATCAATCTAGTTTAGAACGTTATCTAGCATCACAAAGTCTACTGACTGAATCACTCCAAGAGGATGTAGAAGGAAATTTAACCTTAGATGTCGGACAACCTCCTCTACCTCCAAAGCTAGAAGGAAGGGCTACTTATGAAGTTTTTGATTGGCCTTTGACGGATATAGATGTCGATGATTTTTGTGCTGTTGCTCCCGATGATGTACAGCAGGAAATCAATGGAAATTGTACCCTTATAGCTGCTTTGATGCAGATAGCTGCCAAAGAACCTGCCTTGATAAAAAATGCTATTAAACCCCAAAGCAAAACCAAAAATAAAGCCCAACAAGAAATTACAAATTATGCAGTTACGCTGTATCTCCCACAGGAGGATAAACCTAGCAAGAGAGTAACAGTCATCATTTCCAATGAATTTTATGCTATCAATCCAGGACAGCCGTTTTTTGCAGGTAAGGGAGATAAAGAATTATGGGTCTTGCTGATAGAAAAAGCCGTCGCTAGTTTATTGGGCGGCTATGCTATTTTTGAAGAAGATGGTCATGCGATTAATAAAATGTTGACAATACTTACAGGGCAAGAGGCCGCTAGAGCTGAATTAGGTAAATCTATGGAACTTGAGGAGCTGAAAAAATGGCTAGAAGCTAATAAAAATAAGGTGTTAACTATTGCTAATGCCAAACATGCGTATAGTATTACCGCTATTGATTTAGACGAAGATGTTATTACCGTTTTAGAGCCTATTGCGCTTAAAACTTCTCGTTACACTGTAATGCAGTTACATAGCGAGTTCGTTCATATCGCTTCTTGTGATTTGACAGCAGATACGGACTGTCCTAGTGATTGGGAGTCAAAGAAAAAAACACCAGTGCAAACTACTAATAGCTTTCTTAAAATGACGAAATTAGATCAGCTCGAGTTGTTTGGTAACCAAAATATCCAATGGAAAACATATGAAAATAAAATAGGAACTGTTCTGAAAATTGATAGTAACTTTGTTGTAATGGAGATAGATGGACAGACTAAAGAGGTATATACTTCAGAACTAGAATTTTGGCAATTACAACCTGTTATTCCTATTTCTAAAGTTGTATCTACTGTAAAAGAAATAGGACCTACTGTCAAGTGGATAGACAAGGAGGGAACTGAATATGCTTTTATGTCTATTTACAATGGCTTAATAGAATTGGAATCCCCTCTAGAAATGCTAGAACTAAGCTCAGAAGAATTTTGTAAAAAGTTTGGTATCCTCAACCAATAGGATGAAGTATGACTAGTAAATATATTAAGCTGTTTGGCGTATTATTCTTTCCTGTCTTACTAATTGGGCAGGACAGTTTAGTGCTGCAATATAACTATCAACTTAAGCATTTAGGTCAAGTAATCCCCAGAC
>JAKVCT010000654.1 GCA_022448995.1 Saprospiraceae bacterium | reverse complement strand
GAGGCTTTTTAACAAAGTTCAGCGCAAAAAGGCTGCTTGAATTAAATACAAATTAATTGTGGCTATCTACTTAATATCTTCTAACTTTTGTTCCTAATCTTTAAGTACAAATACAGCTGGAATAGTTCTTATATGCAATTATTGGTGGAAATGAATCATAGGAGGTTTTAATCTAAACTATTGCGGATAATCATTTTATCTCAGGCAAATGATTTCTTATTTCAACAAGAATATCTTAATTTGATATTTAGTTCGTAGTAATTTTTGGTTGCCCTATTTTTAGGCAAGTGCAAAAACAAAATAATTATACCCACTTATTTACATAAAAAATAAAATACAGATGAGAACTCAGAAATCAAATCAACAGACATTAGAAACTTTAGTAAGTTATGCTTCCTCATTGGGGAATCTGACTGTAGAAGAGGCGAAAAAGATGAAAACATTATTTGTGCGTAGTGCAATTTCTGATTACAAAGCCTTGAGAAAGAAACATAAATTAAACCGAAAGGTATTATTGGTATTTTACCTTATTCCTATACTTTGGTTGATCATATACATGAGTAATAATGTGATGAAAATTGAAGAGGAAAATGCTCGAGAAAAAATATTACTTGCAAAGGAATTGTGGGAAGATGAATTGTCGAAAGACACTATCCAAGAAATAAAAGATATGGAAGCTCGATTGTTCTAAAACTTAGGAAGTGCTGCAAAAGTAGTCTGTTAAAAATAAAAAATTAATCACTTCGAGTTTTGAAAAATTCATTGCTGCATTTTCTGCATTGAAATTTAGAAAAACTTTATTATTTATTATTACACTAATTTTTGGTGTGCAAATGGGATGAATTATCTAGAAAAGATGAGTTACTTTAATCAACAAACAGAAAGATTGAACTTTAGAAAGTTGACAAGAGAAGATATTCCTGTATGGACTACTTTTTTTGTGGATAATGATAGACTAAGATTCTTAGGTATTGACTTGTCCAAACGGCCTGAAACTCATTCAACAGAATGGATTGAAAAACAAATAGAAAGATATGAGGCAGAAGGCTTAGGACATTTAGCAATAGAATTGAAAGAGACTAAGGAATTCATAGGAGTTGGAGGGATAATACCTAGGGTATTAGAAAACAAAAATGAATTTGAGATTGCCTATTCTTTACTGCCCAAATTCTGGAAAAATGGATATGCTACTGAATTAGCGAGGCAAATGATAAAATACGGCTCTGATAATATTAAGCACGAACGGTTTGTTTCTATCATAGACAAAGAAAATTTAGCTTCAATAAATGTAGCCTTGAAAAATGGAATGAAGGTTTTGTTTGAGACGCAGTACTTAGGAATGAATGTTGAAGTTTATGGAATAAATTATTAATAAAAATATATAATAATTGCTGTAAAGCATAGCATAACTAGTCTAAATCATTTAGGGCGATTCAGCATTAGATAAATAACTTGATAATCAATAATCTATAGATGTTTATAGAAAAGAAATTTACTTCGTAGAGCCCTTCGGGGTTACCCCGAAGGGCTCTACGAAGTAAATTTCTTTTTTTGAATTCAGTGTTTTACCCGAAAAAAGTCAGGTCAAGCCAAAAAATGGAGCTCAGTTTCTCTAA
>JAKVCT010000653.1 GCA_022448995.1 Saprospiraceae bacterium | reverse complement strand
GAAAAATCCCGATATCTCCGACTGAATCCGTCGCATTGTGTTTATTGGTGGCAAGCTCCTCTCTTCTGAATCACGTATGGTTGCATATTTCTTGGCATTCTGCATCCATTTGATTGATCTCGTTCCCCAAAATCGTGGATCGATTCGCGTGTAGATTGCATAAACATAGGTTTTACATTCTGACTGTGCAGTGATAGAGTACACCGCTAAGTAAATTAAGCTTATTGTGTAGAATATTTTCGCCATAGATTCACTTTTTATACCTAATTATTATAACGCTTCTCAAATGCTTCTACCTTTTGTTGCATTTCATGATAGATAGGGCTATTTCTAAGCTTTGCAGCATGTTTCAATGCTTCATGATAGATCATTTTTGCACGATACTTCCGTCCTATAGTCTCATGCAAACCTGCTAGTTTGTCTAAGGTTCGGATATAATCCTCACTTGCTTCGCCATATACATCTCGATAACTTCGTGCAGCTTCCAAATACAGAAGTCGCGCAATAGCATAATCCCCCAACTTGACGTAATTATCTGCCAATTCGTTTAATAAATACAAATGTTTTCGATCTAATGGATAAGGATATACAGAATATTTAGCTACAAGGCATAAGAGTTCTAAACTTTCGTAATCCTTCAGCTCTCTATACTGTTCTAATAGAGATTGTAGCTCAGGATAACGCAGACGATTCATCAATTTTAGAGCTTGAATAATAGATTCTCGTCTTAGTAGTTCTGCTGTGGAAAAATCCCCTAACTGTCTGTACATATAATACATTTCGTTGCTCATTCTTATCTTGAGTTCTTTGTCTGACAGTGTATCCAAATCAATCAAAGCCTTTGCTTCTACATAATAGTTTTCTGCTGCTGCCCAATCTTCCCGCTCCCAATACATTTTCCCCAGCTTATAGATATTCTCATAATATAAAGATGAATCTCTGTCTTCTAGTACTTTTAGTTTTATATCAATGACTGTTTTTATCTCTAAGTAACGCTCTTTTTCTTGGGTCTGCTGATAGACATTGGCCAATTGTTCGAGAATAAAAATAGGCGCAACATCCTCCTGCTGCTGCCTCACTGATTTCAAACATTTTTGATAATACTTTTCTGCATTCTTATAATCATCAAGTATAAGATAGGTTTTGGCGACTCGCTCCAGAGCATTGGCATAAGATGGACTATTTCTACGGTAAGCTTGTTTCACCGCAACTTTATATGCTAGAGCTACCTCCTCTAATTGTTTGGGCTTATTATTCTGTTTGAGTAAACTCTTGTAAGTGCTATCTAACCTTGCTATTTCCGGGGTAGATTGAACTTGTGCAGTTAGATGATTCATAATACAAAAAAGAAAAATCCCTGCGCAAAGTCCTAAATTCCAATAGATGTTAGAAGATCCTTTTTGCATAAAAAATCTATACTCCATAGGTTTATACTCATTTTCTAATTAAGTTATCAGTTGTAGAACTCATAATTTACAGATAGAGTTGTAATTAAGTAAGTAGATGGACACAATTAATTTATAGTTAACCCCGAAAGGCTCTACGAAGTAAACCCCAAAGGGCTCAGTGAAACTAACCCCGAAGGGCTCTACGAAGTAAACCCCGAAGGGCTCAGTGAAACTA
>JAKVCT010000652.1 GCA_022448995.1 Saprospiraceae bacterium | reverse complement strand
GTCTGTTCTTTGGATTGATAAAAAAGGGATTTATCAAGTACGATATCATTAGAATCTTTACTCAAAGAGTCCCATTGAGAACCATATCTTATGAAGTTGGTAGATACAGTTGTTTTGATATAGGTTGTAGGAGTCAAGAATTTTTTATGCTGCATGGCCGCCATTCCACCACCTGACATAATATTTAAATCACGATTAGGCTCTGCAAAAGGATCATTTGGATCAATAGCTTCATCCAATAGGGCAACTCTATTAAAACGTCCTAGTCCAAAGAATGTGAAGGTCCCGGCTTTTTCAGTAGGGAAGTAAAACTTGAAGTTTAAATCTTGATATTCGGGAGCCGCTCCTGTTCCAATTGGTAGTCCCAATGCACTAATAAGACTTAACACGGAATAACGATAAGCAATCAAAAAAGAGGATTTACCTTTCTTGAATGGTCCTTCTGCTACAAGCTCCGCTCCCAATAGGCTTAATTGTGCTGTGAACTCGTAACGTTGGTTATTGCCATTGCGTAGCGAAATATCAAATATACCAGAGGTCGCATTACTATATTCTGGAGCAAATGCACCACTATGGAAGTCAGAATTGGCCATAGTGTTGGTATTAAGCATGGGAAATAAAGCTCCTGTATTTCCTAGCGTGGCAAAATGGTTGGGGTTAAGCATAGGAACACCGTCTATTTTCCAAAGTACACCCAAGGGGCTATTGCCTCTAGCTATAATAAAGTTTTGTGTATCATCAGTATTAAAAATACCAGCATAATTTGCTACCAAACGAGCTGGGTCATTCAGTCCACCTGCATAGCGATTAACTTCCTCAATACTAAATGATCGTGTACTTATTGTGGCCATCTGGTTATTGGCATACATACGAGGATCTCTCATTCGTCGTCGATCTTTTACTTTCTTTCCGTCAGAGTCGGTGATTGTAGTAACCGTGGTCTCTTTTATAATTTCTGTCAGCTGTGGGGTTACAACAGTTTCTTTACCTGCTACGATAAGCTCAGAAATTACCAGGTCTTCATAACCCTCTATTGTTATTAGTATTCGTTGACGACCCACAGGGATATTCTCTAGTAGAAAGGTCCCGTCAGCACTGGTAGTTACACGTTTTCGAGGGCTGTAGTTTAGCAGTTCTACGTCTGCATTAGTAATAGGAGTATTGGATGATTGGTCTATAACAGTTCCCCGAATTACTTGGGCGAATACGTAAGTGTGGAGAGCAAAGATCAGAGTAATAATAAGTAGAAATTTTGGCATAGCTAGGAAGTTTTAGAGAATTATTGTTCATTAATTTTTTTTGTAAGAGATTGGTAATTAAGGAAATATTACTTGTCGAAAAATCATGAATGCTTAATGAGCTAAAACAATGAAACAATAATATAGTGAAAAAAAAATCTGTATAAAACTTAATTTTACCTTAATAGAAGAATTCAATCGTAAAAATACAAAGTGCTCACTAGATATATCTAGTGAGCACTTTGTATTTTTACGATATTCTTTGGCTTAGAATTCTACATCTGCACGTATAGTGAGGCTCGCAGGAGCGGCAACTAAAGCAGGACGGATTGTATATTCTTGATTTAGTAAGTTCTTACCGACTAATGATAATTTCATAGAAGCAATTCT
>JAKVCT010000651.1 GCA_022448995.1 Saprospiraceae bacterium | reverse complement strand
TAGACAGGCTATCCAGCCCTTCAGTTTTAGCAATTTGGTTGCTATCAAGCCTAAGATCTTGCAAACTAGTCAAACTATCTAATCCTTGTATTATAGTAATATTATTCCAGCCAAGCCTAAGATCTTGCAAACTAGCCAGCTTATCCAGCCCTTCTATCTTGGTAATATTATTCCAATCAAGCCAAAGTTCCTGCAAACTAGTCAAACTATCCAGCTTCTCTATTTTAGTAATTTGGTTGCCTCCAAGATCAAGCTTTTGCAAACTAGTCAAACTATCCAGCCCTTCAATTTTAGTAATTTGGTTGCCTCCAAGATCAAGCTCTTGCAAGCCGGTAAGCTTTCCAATTAGGGTTAAATGTTTGTTTTTGACTTCAAATTTTTTTAGATGAATTAGGTGAGGCTCAAACTTTTTATTTTTACTGAGGATAAGATGACTTACCCTACCTTGAGAATTTAAAGCATAACCATTATCTTGGGTATATTCACTTTTTTTGGCAGTATCTTGCTTAATCTCTACTTTAGGAATCGAGATATTCAATTCTTTTTCTAGTTGTGAGATTATTTTTTGATCCTCATCTGTGATTGATATATCAGCCTGATCTTCCTCTTGCTCTGCTTGGCTGGGAGCACTGCTAGGATCACTTGATTCCGTATATGATTTATTTAGTCCAAGTACTCTTGTAGGCTTATAATCTTCTGGAGCTAGTAGCTCTGCTGCTGAAGTAAATACTGTAGTTAAAACTATTGTTAATACCAAAATAGCTCCTACTACATTTTTGGCTGTTGGTTTAAAATAGGTTTTTTGAGTTTTAGACTTGATCATTTTTTATATATTTAAAAATTTTGCTTATATAGATGTCTTTAGAGAGGCCTTAAAGCTTTAGACCCAATTTGTAAAATTCTAAAATTGAATTTGTTGGTAATAATTATAATTTACACAAAGTTAAGTACATTCTACTGCTAGATAAATAGTTTAAACCTACTAGATAATATTAAATTTAATTGTAATATGTAAGCTATATACCAAATACTCACTATACTGCTAGTATAGCTAGCTTTTATTTTTTTCCGTCCATTCCAAAAAAGCATCAGAACCGTTTTTTATTGCTTCCATCTGTGGAGTTTGTATAGGATTTCCATAGAAAGAATCTGAAATATTTAGTATTGGTTTATTAGCCTTTTTTTGGTTTAGTAATAAATTCTTAAGAGGAGTAGCATCTTTGATCTGGTTATTGTCAAGTCCAAGCTTCTGCAAACCAGCCAGCTTATTCAGTCCTTGTATTCTAGTGATTTGGTTGCTATCAAGATTAAGCTCCTGCAAACTAACCAAACTATCCAGCCCTTCAATTTTGGTGATTTTGTTCCTACTAAGTCCAAGTCCCTGCAAACTAGACAGGCTATCTAGTCCTTGTATTCTAGTGATTTGGTTGCTCTCAAGATTAAGCTTCTGCAAACTAGCCAGATTATCCAGCCCTTCAATTTTAGTAATTTGGTTGTAGCTAAGATTAAGCTTTTGCAAACTAGTCAAACTATCTAGCCCTTGTATTTTGGTGACTCTGTTCCTACTAAGTGCAAGCTTTTGCAAACTAGTCAAACTATCTAGCCCTTCAATTTTAGTAATATTATTCC
>JAKVCT010000650.1 GCA_022448995.1 Saprospiraceae bacterium | reverse complement strand
CTGCGTAAAATTGACGCTCCCCTTGATAAAAGCAGACTCACTAAGTTCAATTTCTAGATTTCCGTTCAATCCCCAAATATAAGCGCGACCACTGTTAACATTTGCTCGGATAGCTCTAAACTCACCATCATAATACAAAGAATCTGTATCATTAAGCGTAAATGGTTTTTGGACAATTACATCAAAGAGATAGGTATAAAAACCAGTACCACTGATACGTACATATTTATTGAAAGTCTTTCCCATACTTATTTCAAAATTTAGGGCCTTTTCAGGACGAATTTGATCATTAGGGATCGTAATTGTAGTACTTTTTGCACGAATCTTACCCGCATCATCAATATTGGGTGGACGGAAAGAAGTTGAGAACAAACCCTTAAACTGCCATTGTCGCTGCATATCCCAAGCCAGTGCTACACTACCCGTAAAGGAATGACTTGGAATTGTAATTCGATCAAAAGGTAGTTGGTACAATAAGGTATCTATGTAGTTGGCAGCCATATACGTAAAGGTGTAGCGCCCTCCAGTCAGTATATGTACTCGATCATTAATCTTCAAACGATAGCTTCCATATGCGGCAGCTGTGGTCATCGTACTTCCTCCATCGGGATAACGCGTTCCTGTATTTCTGTAACTAATAGAATCCGTTAGAATATTTTGAGTAGAAACTGTAGATCGTACAATATTGTGGGCAGCTTCAAGACCATATAAGAACTTCGAGGAATTTTTATCATTGAAACGCTTGACAAAATCTGCATTGAGTGTGAATACATAAACATCCTCACTTTGTCTAGTACGTAGGTTGTCCCCAAAGCGTCTTGTGATTCGGTCTTCATCAATTTTTTGAAAAGCAGCAATAATATTAGCTCTAGAAAAAGGCTTAATGCTATCATTTTCAATCTTCATATTCAAAGAAGTGAGTAAGCGATTTTGTGGACCATAATACCACTCCGCAAAATTGAAGGTTTGAGTCTGAATCTGTCCTTGCGAGAATAAAAAATCTCCTTCCGTCAACTGATCATAACGTGGAACATTACTAGAAGTAGAGTATTGCATGTTTACGATAAAGTCTAAATGATCATTTGGACGAAAACGGAATTTTTGTAAAACATCAAATTGATTGTAGCCTGTTCCTACCTGAACATTAGGATTCTCATTGATGCGAACTATATCAAGACTGTCTATAGGATCATATTCTGCATAAAAATAACGATTCCAATAGCGAGCCATATTAGTATCAATCTTAACACGTCCAGCTCTCAGATCATCAAAAACAGCATAAGTAACACTGGTGAGGCTTGCAAATTTTTTGCTTCCTACATTTAAATCTGCATGAGTCGTGCGTTCAAAGTTCGCTGTAGAGAAACGTGTGTAGGCATTTAGATTATATTTTTTAGCATCTTTATCCCGTAATAATGGCTTTTGAGTTGTGAAATTCATGACACCACCCAAGGCATCGCTACCATACATTACTGCTGCGGGACCGTGTAGTACTTCTATTCGTTCTAGAATATCCTTATCTATCGTAATCGCATTTTGTAAATGACCACTTCTATAAATCGCGTTATTCATTCGCACACCATCCACTACAATCAAAACTTTATTTGCTTCAAAACCACGAATAATCGGACTT
>JAKVCT010000065.1 GCA_022448995.1 Saprospiraceae bacterium | reverse complement strand
GCGAATATTAAATTTCCTTTTGACGAATATACAAGACGAACAGATAAGTATCCTTTCTTTTGGAAGAAAAGTTAATAAACAAAAAAACCGCTTCAAACTAAATTGAAGCGGTTTTTGTCTTTATTCTAGTATGATATATCTAAACTTAACTGCGTTTAAACATTCCCATAAGCCCTGCAAACATTCGTCCAGTCTTGTAGAATATCCAGTACATTACAGGTACAATAACTAAGGTCAAGAAAGTTGCGAAAGTCAAACCATAAATTACCGTCCAAGCCATTGGACCCCAAATTGCAGCATTATCTCCACCAACAAAAATATTAGGATCTAAATCAGTAACAAAAGTACCAAAATCAAAGTTGAATCCAATTGCTAGAGGCACTAAACCTAAGATGGTTGTAATCGCTGTCAATAATACAGGACGTAAACGCGTGCGTCCACCTTCCATAATACTCTCTTTCACTTCCCGATCAGATAGCATTGCTTTGCCATATTCCTGTAATCGTTGTTTTTGTAAGAACATCGTATAGTCAATTAATACAATAGCATTGTTTACTACAATTCCTGCCAAGGAAATAATACCGATACCTGTCATTACAACCACAAAATCACGTCCCGTGAATACATATCCGAATAATACACCAATCGTACTGAACAAGATAGACAAGATAATAATAATAGGGGCAGAAACTGAGTTAAACTGTGTTACTAAGATTAAGAAAATTGCAAATAATGCAATCATAAAGGCACTACTCAAAAACGCCATATCTTCAGCCTGTTCTTCCTGTTGTCCAGTAAATTTGTAACTGTAATTATCAGATTTGAAATTATACTCTTCCATAACCACTTTCAATTCTTCTACAACCTCGTTTGGATTATAATCCTTCAAGATATTAGAATAGATCGTGATAGTTCTCTTTTCGTTCTTGCGTTTGATCGCATTATAGGTAGTTGTAGAACTCACTCTAGCTACTGCAGAAATTGGAATCTGTGTAATCTGACCACCTGCATCCATATTACGGAAAGAGATCATTTGATTCAATAACTTATCCTTATCATTACGATACTCCTCAGCATAACGCAAGATAATAGGATATTCCTCTTCACCTCGTTTTAGGTTACCAGCTTCTACCCCATTCAATGACATTCTCAACGTATTACCAATCATACTTGTACGCAGACCATAGCGTCCAGCAGCTTCTTTATCTATACGTACTTCATCTTGCTGTACATCAGGTACAATATTCATTTTGAGTTCTTCAACACCTGGTACTGCAGCAGCTTTTAGGTAGGTTAAGACATCATCAGCTACAATACTTAAGGCCTTCATACTTACATCATCTCCAGAAATCTCGATATTGATTGGTTTTCCACTTGGAGGACCTTCTGCATTACGATCAATTACCAATTCTACTCCAGCATAGCCAGTCAAACTTCCCCGAATTGCTTCCATTACATCATAAGTAGATAACCCATGACGTTTGTCTGCAGATACAAAAGAAACTGTCAAACGAGCTTTATTTGGAGTTGCACCTGGTTCTGGTGGTCCTGAAGGATCAGAGGTATTTTCTCCAATCTGAGATAATACCGCATCCACAATTCCTGCTTTTCCTTCAGGAATCTTTGCTCCTCCATCTTGATATGGACGGATTACATCAGCTACTTTCTGTTCCAACTCCTTCATTAGTTCATTGGTAGACTGAATATCACTTCCTATTGGTAAATCAATAAAAGCATTGACATATAGTGGATCACTAGAAGGGAAGTTAATAACCTTAGGTGGATTACTCCCTAGAAGAGCGATAGAGAAAAATAAAAGTCCAATGGTTCCTACAAAGAATAGGATTGGCATGATCCCTCTCAGTGCAAACCCAATAAACTTATCGTATAGATTCTCTAAGATTGGCAATAAAGTATTTTGGAAGAATCGTGCTCCTGGGCGTAAGATCAAAATGTTAGTGACAATTGCAATAAATGTCATTCCGAAGATGTTACGCATAGTAGTACTACCACTCACCACTGATATGATCGTAAGAGCTAGTAAAACAGCTGCCCAGATTAAATTGTTAATCAGCTGACGACGACGAATTTTCTTGCGGTCTCTAGCATTAAGTGAAGCCTCATCATCAACAACCATCATGGTTGAAGTAAGAACAGGAGTAATTACCAAAGCTACAAATAGAGATGAAGTTAATACAATAATTAAAGTCAAAGGTAGATATTGCATGAACTCTCCCATTAATCCTGGCCAAAACATCAAGGGAATAAAAGCTGCTAATGTTGTTGCTGTAGAAGAGATAATTGGCATAGCTACCTCACCTGCAGCTTTCTTAGCAGCATCTTTGGCAGAATATCCCCCCTGCATATATCGGTAAATATTCTCCACCACAACAATGGAATTATCCACCAGTAATCCTAGCGCTAAAATTAGGGAGAAGAGTACCACTACATTGAGTGTAATCCCCATGATATTAAGAATCAAGATCCCCATCAACATTGATAAAGGAATTGCTAAACCTACAAATAGGGAATTGCGGAAACCTAAGAAAAAGAGTAAGACTAAAACCACAAGAATTACTCCTGAGATAATACTGTTCTGTAAATCCGCTACCTGCTTACGTGTATTGTCAGACTGATCATTAAAGATCCTTACTTTCAGGTCTTCTGGGAAACGCTTAGCAATAGCTCTATCCGTAATTTCTTTGATTTTGTCAGCTGCACTCAGTAAGTTTTCTCCACTACGCTTGATCACATCTAGGGAAACTACAGGATTCCCGTCTGAACGTGCAATACTTGTTGGATCAGAAAAACCTTCATACACTTTAGCAACATCTTTCAAGAAAATGACATTCTGAAATTCACTCTTGATGATGATATTTTGAATATCCTCCACATTCTTAAACTCACCAACTACACGCACAGAACGTTTAAAACCATTGGTCTGACGCTCTCCTGCTGACATGGTAATATTTTCTTGCATGAGCGCATTTATGATATCATCAAAGCTAATCTTGCGACTCTGCATAGAAGGCCAATCAGCATCCACACGAATCTCACGAGAAGAGATTCCCTTTAGTTTTACTTCTGAGATCTCAGGTAGTTTTTCGATCTCATCTTGCAGGTACTCTCCATATACTCTCAGTTCATCCTCTTGGAATTGTCCTGACAAGTTTACAGTCATGATTGGAAACTCAGAAAAGTTAATCTCGAATACATCGGGACCAGCAGTTAAATCATTGGTTGGAAAATCCTTGTCTCCCTTTGCCTTATCTACTGCGTCTTTTACTTCCTGCAAGGCTTTTTCTACAGTAATATCTGTGTTAAATTCAACAATTACATTCGAAAAATCGGAAATAGATGTAGACTCCAATTTCTTGATTCCATTGATAGAAGCAATTTCTTTTTCTAATTTGGTAGTTACCAAACTCTCCATGTCCTCTGCAGAGTTTCCTGCATAAGTAGTTCCCACATAAATCGTTGGGATTACAATCTCAGGAAATTGTTCTTTGGGCATTGTCTGATAAGACTGAATACCAAAGAGGATAATCATAAAGGTTAATAGAAAAATACTGGTTGCATTATCTACCGCAAAAGAGGTTGCTCTAAAATTGCGGTAGAGCTTTTTTGAGTGATTATCTTGTGCCATAATATAGTAGTTCGCGACTTCTTGTTTTCAGTAGAAAGTATCCCAATACATGGGACTAACAATAAAGTCTAAATTTTATTGGCGAGGGATTGAATGCTTTATTTTGGATACTGCAGTACTCATATACTCACTGTAAGCAGAATAAAGCATTTCATTTCAATCCTCTGTTTTTGAATTATATCCTTCTGTTCGTTGATATATAGTCTGTTGTAAGTTAAGTAGGTGGACATAATTAATTTTATAATCCCCCTCGAAGGGTTCAGCGAAGCTAAAAGGCTGCTTGAATTTGCTTCGCAGAGCCCTTCATGGTTAAATACAAATTAATTGTGGCTATCTACTCATCTACTACTGCGACAGACTAGAATTATAGTGCTTACTGATTATTAGAACCACTTTCACTATCTGTTGAGCTATTTTGTGCAACTGCACCTGTATCTGTGAGCACCTTGACCTTATCTCCTTCGTTAGCCTGACGTGATCCTTGAGCGATAACTATTTCTTGACCAGAAAGTCCAGATTCTACTACAGATTCATTCATATAGCTCTTGCCAACAGTAATATTCTTGCGTACTGCTTTACCGTTTTCTACTACCATCACATAGTTATCACCACTCACATCTTGTAAGATAAACTCATCACTCAACACAATAGCGTTTTCCAAACGATAGTCTTCAATATACATTGTTGCCAATAAATTGGGCTTTAGTAATCCACCTTTATTAGCTAAGGATGCCTCTACCTCAAAAGTTCTATTGGTAGGATTAATCATTCTACCTAACATAGTGATACTAGCTTGCTGTTCGGTGTTGATTGCAGGAAATTCTATTTTAACTTTCCTTCCTCTTTTGACCTTTCCTAGATAAATCTCTGGTACTGCTGCAACTACTTTCAGAGAACTACTATTTAAGATCTGAACAATTGGTGAACCTGGACCTGCCATTTCACCTGCCTTTACCATTACGTTCTCAACGTGTCCACTAGCTGGAGCATAAACATTAGCTTTAGTCAATTCAAACTCCATACGTTCTTTGGTTTTTTCCAAAGACTCCACTTGATTTTTGGCCTGCAAGTATTGAACTTCAGAACCAATATTCTTTTCCCACAAGTTCTTTTGACGACTGTAAATATCTCGTGCCAATTCCATAGATTTTTCTAGTTCTTCTATGCTCTTGCGAATACTTTCCAGATCTACCTTAGCAATCAAGTCACCTTGTTTCACGTAATCACCCTGTTTCACTGTCATTTCTATCAAACGACCTCCTGTTTCACTGCTTGCAACTGCAGGATCTTGAGCAGTAGCCACATTACCTTGTACCTGCACAAAGTGTTGAAATGTCTTTTGAATAATAGGAGTTGTTGTTACAGGAACTATCTTCTCCTTCTTAGCACTAGGATCCTTCTCCTCGATAAAAGCTTCGATCAGAGCAATGTCACCTTTGACCTTGCGTAGCTCATCGCGTTTCTCTTTGAGCATTTTCTTAGCTTCAGCTAAATCAGTCAATTTGCTTGGGTCAGCCTTCTCTGCAGTTGGATTACCACCACAGGCTGTCCATAAAAGACTCATTGTCAAGATGAATAAAATATAATATGTTTTCATTTTTATTATAGGTATTATATAAACCAAGAGCATCTTGTATATAGAATAGAATGCTTTGGATTTAAATTATTATTTAGGTATAAAAAATATTTATTTGCCTAGAGCTTGATCTAAATTGGTCTTAGCGACTACAAAATCATACAGAGCATTCATATAGTTTGCTTGAGTAGAATATAGATCACGTTCTGCTTGAACCATCTCTAAACTTGATCCTACTCCTTCATTGTATTTGATCTTAGTAGTATTCATAATGCGTTCTGCTAATTCCAAGTTCTTTTTCTGCAATTCCAAACGCTCTTGAGCGTTCTTGTAATCTGTTCTAGCATTGCGAACCTGTAAGTCTACTCCGTTCTTAAATTCCTTAATTTGTAATTCGTTTTGTAGGATATCGATCTTTGTCTTTTGAATTTTAGCGGCTTTGTCAAAACCATCAAAGATGGGAACGTTGAGACTAAATCCAGCTATAGTAGTCTGAAAAAACCCTGGCGAATTTCCATCAAACAAATCATTTCTCTGTAAGTTTTGTTGGTGACTCAAGAAAGCAGATAAAGAAGGCAGATAACTCATTTGGTAGCGTTTTAGGTTTAGTCCATTGAGATATTTGGATTGCTCCAAAACCGCTAATTCTGGTCGATTGCTAAAAGGAGTATCTCCTTCTAATTCATCATCTTCAGCCTCTATTGTCAAATCTTCTAGTGTATTTGATAGTTCAATTTCTTCTTCTAAAGGATAATTCATTTGAAACTTCAATACATTGTGTGCTAACTCTACTTGACGATCTACAACCTCGAGTTCTGCCCCCAAATTAGATAGAGACAATTGTAAACGATCCACATCTAACTGCTCAACTAAACCGTTGTCATAAAACGCTTGTGTTTCTTTAAGTGTCTTTTCAAGATTTTCAATATTTTTTACTAGAATCTTGCGATTCTCATCCGCAACCAAAACCGTCAAGTAAGCATTGATGACATTGTACTTTAGTTCGTATTTAGTGATGTTTCCTTGCTTTCGTGTCAAGTCCATCAACCCTTTAGATGCTTTTAGCCCAACAAAGTAAGAAGCGTCAAATGCCAGTGCACTAAGTGTTACGTCTAATGTCAATTGATTTTTGGTTCCAAATTGTAGTTCAATAAATTCGTCTGGTGGCCCTCCAAAAAAAGAAGCAGGTGCCAATGATACAGGAAGGTCAATAAAATAATTATAGTCCACTCCAGCTGTAACCTTAGGAATACCAATAGCGGTATATTCTCTTACTTGAGCACGTGCGTGCTCTACATCATACTTCGCCTTTTGGATGGAAGTGTGATTGGTCGTCGCATAATCAACTGCTCCTTCTAGTGTAAATGTCTTAGTCTCTTGTGCTACACTCTGAAAAGTGAGCAACATAGCTAAGCCCCAAGTACACAGTCGAAATACTTTTTTCATTTATTCTAGGAAGTTTGGTGAGTATATTTGGTTAAGAGTTCCTGTCCTTTCTTAGATAGAATTCCATTAAGATGATAATTCATAAACTCTTTGTGTACCTCCGCAGGAGGATAGAGTCGAACAGGAAATAAAATTTCGTCCGAAAATACAGGCATACAACCAATGTAGATTCGGCTTAGAATATTAATATTAATTTCTTTTCGGTAAATTCCTTCCTTGATTCCTCTTTTGAGATTCTCACGGATAGCTCCTAAAGCGTACTCCTGATGAAACTCCTCTATTTTTTCCCAAACAGGTCGGTGATATTTTTTCAAGTCAAAAACTAAGGAAGGATTAATATCTCGAATACTTTCTTGGACATGTAGATTAATCATAATCATTTCGTCTAAGGCAGATTCTGCCTTGGAGGTTAGTTTAGCTAAGCTCGATTTTTCCTCCATGATGTATCGAGTTATGATCTTGTGGATAAGATCTTGTTTATTCTGAATATGAACATAGAGTGTCTTCTTGGACATACCTAGATCTCTAGCGATCTCAGACATGGTTACACTCCTAAAACCATATTTTCGAAAAAGACTCTCAGCAGCATCTAAGATTTTATCTAATTCGTTGGAATTTATATTATTGTTTAAGTCAGTCATATTACTTTCAAACTAGGGAAACTATAATAAAAACTAAAGTTTCTGAAGTTTCTTTGTAAACAAAAAAATAGCGCAGAAATTTATTTCGTGGTGCAAAAGTACTTATTTAAACTAAGGAAACCAAGAATTGTTTAAAAGTTTCCAAAGTTTTAACATAAAATAAACATCCTTCGTTCTTTCATCCACTCTATGCTTACTTGGTTAGAGATTATTCATCAAATGAAACCTTTTTTTAGTGATTAAGTTTAGTAAAAAACTAATTATTTTTAACAAATGAATATTTAACTTAACAACAAGAAATAAATCACCCTAAAAAACTGATTATCAATATATTAACAAAATCTACTCGAGAAAATTGTAAAGCACCAAGTAGATGAGCACAATTGATTTTATAATAATTTATAAGCTTTAATGTTGTTGAGCCCTTCGGGATTATCCCGAAGGGCTCAACAACATTAATTCAATCAGCCTTTTCGACTTACAGTGCAATCAACTGTAAAGAGTTACACGAATCGTTTATCGGATAAAAGCTTATTAAAATCAATCCCTCTCTACTAAATTAGACATTATACGTAATTTCTACTTCAGCAGTTTTAGGAATTGAGGTACAAGTCAGAATAAAACCATCTTTCACTTCACTGTCATCTAAAGCTAGACAGCGCTCCATTTCTACTTCACCACTAATTACCTTTGCCATACAAGTCGAACAAGCTCCACTCATACAAGAAAATGGTGGGTCTTTGTCAATACGCATCAAACCCTCTAGAATAGTTTCTCCTTTTTTGAGATCTATATCTACCACTTCTCCATTCAGATGTATCTTTAGCTTAGCACCATCTGTTGCAGCAACAGCTTTTTTCTTTGCAGATCCATCATCTACCACAAACCACTCTCTATGCACCTTCTTATCATCTACTCCTTTCTCTCCTAAACACCCCATTACCGCATCCATCATACCACTAGGTCCACACATAAAAAACTCAGCTTCTCGTCCATCAGCAGCTGCATGTTTATTGATAAAATCCTTTGCTTTCCAAGCATCAATTCGACCAGTATCGCCTCTCCAGTTGATAATTTTTTTATTGAAGAGTCCCAAAAAGCCTTTCTTGGTTTCGACCTTAGGTTGACTCAAAATGTGTTGAACCGTAACTTGATCCTTATATTTTTGTTCGAGGCTTTTTAGCTCTTCCTCAAACATAATTGTATCCTCACTCTTGTTACCATAATAAAGGTAGACATTACTCTTAGGTTCTAATTCAATAACAGATTTTAAAATAGAAAATAAAGGTGTTACCCCACTACCTGCTCCAAACAAGAAATAATCCTTTTTCTGATTGCTATCCAATTCTGTGTAGAAATGTCCCTGAGGAGGCATCACCTCTACCTCCATTCCCGCTTTCAGATTAGAATTAATGTGGTTAGACACCAAACCTCCTTGTACACGTTTAACACCAATTTTGGGTTCCTTATCCAATGCCGGACTTGAACATAGAGAATATGCTCTACGTTCATCCTTACCATTTAGGTTAAACTTTAGAGTCAAGTACTGACCATGCTTATATGTAAATTTGTCTTGATGTTCTGCAGGAACATTGAAACTTACCACTACAGCATTTTCTGTAGCTTTCTCTACGGATTTAACTCTTAAGGTATAAAAATTTGTATCTGCCATTATGCTTCTACGGTTATTTTTTTTGTTGAAGTTGTTTAAAAATCATCCACTAATTGTACTGCTTAAGTAATTAATTACTCTCTTTTTGACCCAAAAAGTAAAAAACAGACATTAGTTTGGTTGAGCCTATTAGGATTGTTATTCATTGACAATCAACATTAGTACTGCTTTTGATTATGGATTAATATAACTATTGATAAAATAATAGTTCGTAGGTTTTGAGCTTTGTTGAGCCCTTCAGGATTCATAGCTAATTGAGAATCAAAAGGATGCACAAAATTAAACAAATTTCATAAAACCCTATATATCAACAAGTAAGAACCAATATGTGCTTAATCAAAGTTAAAAAATCAACGAACTACCATGAAATATATAATGGATAAAAACTCATCTTGAATAGTTACCCACATAGAGAATAACAGTATTTTCCAAAAGGCGTTGTAAAATAAATCATTTTTTAAGAAATAAGTAACTGATCATGGTTAGTTTATGATCAGTTACTCCTTGTTTTTATAAAAACAGTGTACTTCATTGTCTTGTAATATAAGTAAGCAAGTATTTTTAATAAATTTCAAGTACTTTGATACCTTTCTCATAAAACGAAGTTATACAACAAGTGGTTAGGTCTGTTCTGAACCTACTTCAAAATTATATTCTAAGGTCATCATGCAATTCATAGATTCACTATGAGAAATAGTGTCTACTATCTCAAGGGATCTACCAAGATTCTATAGTGATCAAAATGTGCGTTTTCTTGCTTCATCTCTAACATATCAAGCACCTGCTCCATTGGCAACTGGTTTAACTCTTCTTCTAACTGCTCTAGAGTTTGTTCTGTACGAATCTCAATTTTACCTTCTTCAACTTGTGCCATACGCCAAGCATATGTAGTCTGCATACGTTTTAGGATCCCATGATTTATCTCATTGACCTGAGCATCTGCATCAATAGCCTCTGCCTCTTGAAAAGCATCATTTGTTCTAGCGATTAATTTGGCCTGATCAATAATAAAGAATGCTGTAGAAGCCCAAGGTCTCTGTAAATGATTCTTACCTTCAGTGGCTACCAGTAGATTAGAATATAAGACTAGCTGTAAATCTTCTTGATTTTTGATCAGCTCCTTCCGATGAGATAACCCTCCCCACTTCAGGTCTACCACAGCTAGCTCTTGCACACCTTTAGGCCCCTCTCTTTCTAGTACTAAATCTAGAATACCAGTCACTGCCTGATCTACAAAGTTACCTTCTAACTTATGTTCAATAGCCTTAATTTTCCATTTATTTTCGTGAATGGCTCGAACCAATGCCCAAGTTGCTCGCTTAAGCTGATTCAAAAAATTGATTCGTTCAGGCTCTTTGCCATACATCAACAAGACAGCTCCTTCTCGCTCAAACAAAGGAGGGACTTCTTGTTCTACCCAGGCTTGTACCCGCTGTTTATTCCAGGGCTCTCCTGCCTCCTGAATTTCTTCAAATAATAATTCAAAAACAGTGTGCGCCAAATTCCCAAGCATGGTTCGTTCTTTAACTACACTCAAGATGGCAGATTTATTAAGTTCTGCAATATGTTTAAAAAACCACTTGTAAGGATAATAAAAAAGCTGATCTAAGCTAGAAAAAGATTCTTTTTCTCGTTTTTGAATAAGTCCTGTATTCTTTATTTTCAGATAAGCCTGATCCGTTTGAAAACGTTGTTGTTCTAGATCAACACGATTGGGTAACTTGAACTTCTGTGCGTATGCCTTGGGAACCTTTTGTGTGTCAATATCCCAAATCATCGATTCATAGACTTGATTATTCACACAAGTAGCTTGAATATCTCCCAATAGAGGATGTGGATGTACTACACGCCCCTCTACCAAAGCAGGCATCACCAATACTACAGATGACCTTGTGCGCAAGATAGGTTGCATACGTTGCCACAAACGACGATCACTCTCCTCCTGAACCGTTTCTGTAACCAATCCAATATGATTTAGGTAAGCGGCTTCCTTGGGGTACCAATAAGGAAAATTCTTATCAATATTAGGCTTGGAGAAATTCCACCACAAAATATCTTCAGTATCTTCAGTAATTGCACTCGGCTCATAAACATAAGGAAGATGTCCAGCGCCTGCTTTTTGAAGCAACATAGAGGTAGGTTCCTGGATGGTTTTAACCAAACGATCCAATTGTAAATGTGTTAAATTACGTTCACTACTAGGCAATGCCTCTAATACTTGAATCAGTCTGCGAGCTTGCTCAAACAAAGATTGAAATGCTTGCTGCGTGTTGAGTAACTCTTCTTTTCTGCCTGTACCTTCAGCTAGCTGTTTTTTATATTTATCGGGTTCCTGTAGATACTTGCGTAAACGCTTTTCTAATTTTTCTAAACTACTATTCACATCCTCTATCTGACGAATCGCCCAAATCTCTACATAATCAAAAACTTGAATTACATCTTTTCGTGGTACTGTTCCTCCTGCATCATAACGTCTACGATTAAACCAAAATTGATATTCTTCCTGAATTTGTATCTTTTCTTTTTCTCGTATTGTACGTTGTCGGTCATTCTTAGCTTTGTCGATATACTTATCAAAGTTTTCAAAAAATGCTCGGACAGTTCCTCTCCAAGCAGCACTAAATATACCGGGTCTTCTAGCCATTACATTTGCTAAACGCTCTGATAAACCGTCGTGCAAAGGTCGTTGAGGTAAGGAAACAAACTCTAAAATCTTGTATGGATTAATTGGTTTCCACAAAAAGGAAGCCACAAGTTTTAGAATTTGGATATTAGGACGAGCACTAGAACGAGCGACCAATCCCATACTTGGCAGCCCTTCTTGTACCATTGCTGTATCCAGACTCCGTTCTTTATTTTGAACCAAACACAATGGTTGATATGTTGGGTTGAGCCGCATAACTTGTGCTAAATACCTCGCAATATCTACTTCTCTACGCCCTCTTACAATGACCAAACTTTCATCTGCTTGCTGAATCTTGTGAAAATTCTGTTTTAGGAGTGCACCCTGTAATTTATTCAGATTATTCTGGCTCTTTATTGTTAGCTCTTTCGGCAAAATGAGTTGTACCCTCAACTGACGTAGTTGACCAAACAATCTTCGAAGATATGGAGGTAATAAATCCATAGGTTCGTTCAGATAGATCCGGGTAAGTTGTGTACCCCGCTCTGCTATTCGCTGCTCTACCTTGATGTATCTTTCTGCAAAGCCTGCATCTAGCTCCAAGTCATCGTTGTTAAGTAACAAGTGCTCTAATTCAGCTATGGTTTTCAAACGATTGGGTGTATTCTCATTGCTATTAAAGTCCCAGTTGGCTAAGAACAATACATCACGACGTTCTAATAATGCCTCTGCAGTTGCTAAGGCATCTACAGTATAAGAAGCTGCATAAAATGCATCGGGATTTTTAGTTAAATAAGTTTGTATCACCTGTCGATACTGCTCTGTTCTTAGATACATATTTTTATTGCGATAGCTGAGTCCTAAATGCTGTTCTAATAGGTTGAG
Organism: Saprospiraceae bacterium; assembly: GCA_022448995.1. Classification (GTDB taxonomy): domain Bacteria; phylum Bacteroidota; class Bacteroidia; order Chitinophagales; family Saprospiraceae; genus JAKVCT01. The sequence continues at coordinate 8,169 of JAKVCT010000065.1, read as the reverse complement.
CAAACCTCGCAAGCCACAATTAATATGTATTTCCTCAGGACTAGTTGTCCATTCTGGATAGACTCTACCATCCAATTCTAAGCCAAATCGAATAACCATTCTTCAGTGTTCTATTTTGTTTTTTCTAAGGTAAACCCAAATGTTGATCCTACACCTTCTCGACTACGTACATTGATTGTCTGATTATGTGCCTCAATAATATGTTTGACAATAGCTAAGCCCAAGCCTGTTCCTCCTTCATCTCGTGCACGCCCTTTATCCACTCGGTAGAAACGTTCAAAAAGACGAGGAAGATGTTCTTGTGCAATCCCATTACCAGTGTCAGATATCTCAATCAATACATTTTTATCTAAATCATAAAAACCTACCAGTGTTTGTCCTCCAACATTACCATATTTAATCGAATTGCTAATCAAATTAATCAATACTTGCCGAATCATTTCTTTATCAGCATTTACAACATAAGCCCTTGTTGTGTTCTCCTTGATTTCCAACCCAATCTTCTTTTGAGAAGCATGCAGCTCCATATCTTCAAGCACTTCCTGAACTAGTTTTACAATATTAAATCGCACTTTTTCTACTTGCAAATTCCCACCTTCCAATTTGGATATCATTCCCAAATCAGAAACAATAGCAGCCATTCGTTCAACATTATCTACAGCACGCGTTAGGTATTTGGTACTAATGACAGGATCGTCTATTCCTCCATCCAAAAGGGTATATAAATAACCTTGTATATTGAAAATAGGCGTTTTTAATTCATGCGAAACATTGCCAATAAAATCCCTTCGGTATTTTTCTAGTTTTTGTAGATTTTGGATCTGTTGTGTCCAGTCTTTTGCCCATTCAATTACCTCGCGTTCTACTCGATCAATAATATGATTTCGCATATCTACATTGAGTGGATTACTAGATTTAGGCGCTTTTAGGCTGTGAATCGACTTGTATATCAGTTTTACTTTATGATAGATAAAACGCCTTAGGGAATGTAACATAGAAATATTCCCGATCACCAAAGTAAAAATAGGAATCCCTATAGCTAGACTCCAATGTATAGACTCTGGATATAGTAATTTGATAATAATCAATGCCACTGCCAACACGACACTAAAATTAATAGCTGTTAAGAAAGCTAATTGTTGTGGTGTGGGATTATTGGTACCGTAAAAAAACATAATTCAAGTTTTTTTGATCTTTTAAGTGCACTGTAATAAAAGTTTTTAAACAATATTTTTTTGTAGCAAGGGAATGCGTTAGTTTCACAGAGACCTTCTAGGTTAGCCCTTAGCCAAATTTCATCAAAAATTAAAAAGTATTTATTACACTCTACTTAGTTTCATTAAGCAGTAAATTTTAGTAGAATAAAAGGCAAGAAAAGTTTCTTCTCAAATAAGTTTGCTAGTCGTTTTTTCTAACCTTCTTCTTTAAATTATTGGCTTCATTTTATCTATTTGATAGATAGTGTGAGAAATCCAGTGATTCTAAAAATTCAATCCATTCTTGCAAAATATCAAGAAAGTCTTGAAGTGGAATATCCGAATAATCAACGCCATTCCAAAACGAAGTTCGATTAGGGTTTGCAAAAAATTCAACCTCATATTCACTTGAATAGCTAGGGATTTCATGAATAAAATTATTTGTCGAAAAACTATTGAAACTCATACTCTTAACTTCGTTGATAATTTCCCTTGTATATGCGATTCCATTTACAGAAATGAAACCAGCCAGCTCTATATTCATTGAATTACCACTTAGATCTTTCCCCGAGACAGCATAAGGGATCTTTCTATTGCCCGTTTCAAAAATTTTAAAGGCTATATTATACTGTTCTGCTTTCATTATTTAGTTATTATATGTAATAATTCACATTTTTTATTTCTTTAGATGTAGGCTGCGTTTAGCTCTCTTGCATAAAGCTACTTTCCGATAAGGTTGCCCTCATAGTCGTATATAAGTAGCTAGCCACAATTAATTTGTATTTAATTCAAGCAGCCTTTTAACTGCGTTGAGCTCTTCGAGGTTTGCGCTGCACTTCGTTAAAAAGCCTCGTGATAGCCCTGGTGGCAGCAGAGCTTGCCACTAGTCGGCTTCGCCTCTGACCGCTTCGCGGCTATCCCTACGTTTAGCTTCGCTGAGCACTTCGTGGTTTTCGCCTCGTTCAGCATCAAAAACCCTGAAAGGCTCAACGAAGTTAAATCTTGTGAATTATTATAAAATTAATTACGTCCACCTACTTAATTAAGTGCTAAACGGATATTTTCTAAAGTACCTGTTTGTAAGAGTTGTATAATCTTTTGTTCTGTTGTCATCCGATTTCTAATTCAATCTCTAAGAAACAAGGAATACACTAAGACCTGATAGATTCCTTAAAAATCTGCCATAACTGATGGCGTGCTGGTGGATCTGCAGTAATTACGATGGGTTCACGCTTAACAGGATGTACAAAAGAAAGTTTCTGTGCATGCAAACAAATATCAGCATCATGATTTGGCTTGGAAGCACCATACTTAATATCACCACGAATTGGACAACCCATATGAGAAAGCTGCACGCGAATCTGATGTGGGCGACCAGTTTTAGGCTTAACTTCTAATAAGTGTAGTTGCCCAATACTCGAACGCAATTCGTAAGTCAATTCACCAATTTTGGCATTTTTGCTACGTTTTCTATAGCTCGCTTTAGAAACATTGCGTTCCTTATCTTTCTCGATATAATGAATCAACTCACCTTCTGGCTCTGCTGGACGTTTCTCCACCAGTGCTAGATACGTTTTTTGAATCAATCTATCTTGAAAAAGCTTACTCATTCGAGTCAATGCCTTGCTTGTTCTGGCAAAAACAGTTACTCCGCTTACGGGACGATCCAAACGGTGAATAGTTCCTAAGAAAACATCTCCTGGTTTGTTGTATCTATTCTTGATATACCATTTTACGTAATCGCTCAAAGGCATATCACCTGTCTGATCTCCTTGTACTAACCATCCAGCAGGTTTGTTCACTGCAATTAGATGATTATCCTCATAAACTACTTCTATATTGTGTTTCATTTTTTTCGCTATAATCATTATTAAACTAATCCATAATCAAAATTTCAACTATGACTTAGGATTAAACATCAAATCAGCTGCAAAGATAAACTTTTTATCTAGAGTAGGTTTACACTTTTATGGACTAGATGGCAACTCTCTGATCTTAGATTCGTATTCTGATAAATAAACCACTATCTAATAAATTAAAATCTACTCAACTATTCCTGGTTTTTAGCTTTACTAAATCTACTTAGTTTTGTAATCACCATACCATGTATTCTATCTGATATGAAAATAACAACAAATATATATTTTTGGGCAATCACAATTGGATTAACCATTGGATTCATATTATTACTGTCCCCTAGTGATTTTTTTATCTATACTACCCAATCCTCTAGAAAATATTGGGATCCAGACGCACCAAAACCAGATTATGTCTATGTTTCTGCGGTTGCAGCTTATTATCCTTTAGACTGTAAAGTCTTAGACCTTAGTGCTAAAAAAATCGAAGAGTTCCCAAAAGAGTTATTAAAATTAAAAGAACTGGAAAAACTTATCTTGTATAACAATCAGTTGAGCGAGTTGCCAGCAGAAATTACTCAATTAAAAAACTTAAAACATCTGAATCTTGCTCAAAATAAGTTCCTGCAACTTCCCAAGGAATTGACAGAATTGGATCGTTTAGAAGAGTTATTATTACATAATAATCAGATTAACACCTTATTGCATCTCCCAACTAGCCTCAAACGACTTAATCTTGCGAATAATAATGTTCGAAGTAAGGATTTAATCTTGATTCCTAAAACACTAGAATATTTAAATCTATATCGGAATAAAATGGCAAATTTGGCGCTACCAAATCATGGAGAAGGATTGGCACTCAAAGAATTAAATTTGGCAGATAATAACTTAGAGGGGTTTCCTTCTGGTGTTCACAAAGCACCTTTGGTTTCACTTAATTTAGATAAGAATGATATTAAATACTTGCCAATCTATATTTCATCCCTAACCCAGCTCCGCAAATTATCCTTAAATAACAATCGTCTCAAAATGCCTTCTTTTAGTAATTATCAGGATTCTGATTATATTGCAGGTCACGATACTATTGGTAATCAAAAGAATTTTTATGCGGTGAGTATTCCGGAAAGTATTGGACAGTTAAAAAATTTAGATACCCTAAATCTGCGATTTAATCATTTGGGGAGTCTACCCTCAGTTATGAAAGAACTTCCCTTGAAACATATCGAATTGAGAGGAAATATGTTTGATAATACTCACAAGGTTGAGCAACAAGTGCGCAAGTTGTTGAAAAATGCATCTGCTGTCAAATTTTAGTCTTATAAATCCCCTTACATTAACTCATAATAATATGCTTAGCCCGAATTAATTTTTTAATTTCGTCTTTTAGTTCAGCTTAACCTCTGATTTTTAGCCAAAATCAATTAAGATCTTTTATCTATTATTATGTCTAAATCTAAACTCCAACTCTTAATCAGCAGCTTATTTTTGCTCGGAATATTTGCTTTTCAACAAGCAAATATTTCTTCTAATGCAGAACAAAAGGCGCATAAAACCTATGAAAAAGCAAAAGAATTTGAGTTTAATCAACTTTATGATAGTGCTTTAGTCTACATGATCGAGGCACAAAAGCTGTATAGTACATCAGGTAAAAATCAAAATAAGAATGCACTCCATCAAGCTATTCTTGAACTGAATACACTAAGTCAACAATATAAAGGATTCGAAACAGAAAAGAAATTTATGCAGCATCAACGTCAACGAATTTTGGATGACCAGCTGCAAGAAAATGTACAAGTTTGGGGAAGGTGGCAATATTATCACCTAGATTTTTTATTCAGATATGATTCTAAAATTGCCAAAGATAGTTTAGAATATTACAAACAGAATAGCATCAAGTATTGCCAAGAACAGCAACACTGGCTTCAACTGATTGACAACTATTTATTGATTAGTCAATATCATTATCAGCAAGAAGAGCTAGATTCTGCTGCCAACTATATTCAACGATTAGAAACTCTAATTGAAGAAGATAATAAACTAAGTTTCCCTGCTAATTACTACATTGAGAAAAGTAATATTTGCTTGGTACTTAAAGATTATCCATGCGCCTTGGATTATAGCCAAATTGCTAAACGTAACCTAGAAAGTCAAGGCATGATCAATGCAAAAGATTCTATCATTTGGGAGGATTTGCAGATTAGTATAGCCAAAGCACAAGCTGGATTGGAAAATTACCAAGAAGCCATCAATATTTACTTAGAAATTTTGGAATATCCTGATCCAACATATAGTGTGGAAGCTTGGTATGAACTCGGTAAAACCTATATACAACTAGATCAACATCCAGCGAGCTTAGCAGCATTTCAGAAAGGTTTGGCATTGCTTACCAGTTCCAATTTTGATAAAGAACAACTAAAAGAATGGAAAATTCAGTATTACCAATATCTGAGCTTAGCTTCCGCTAATGTTGGAAATCTGAGCCAAAGCCAAAATTATATTCAACAAGCTGCTTCATTAGATGCTAATTCATCAAGCATTCAACTGGATCAAGCAATTGTAGCTAGTTTGCAAAAAAATATAGTCAAAGCCAATCAGATTTTTGAGACACTACATCAAAAAAGTAATACTTTATCGACTAAAGAACGATTGCAACTCTACACCTATTGGTCTAGTTTGGGGAATAATGCAATGCAACAGCTAAAGACCTTGCAACAAGGCTTACAGATTATTTCTAAAGATAGTCTACAAATAGACAGTGTTTTTACAGTGCCTTCTATTGATAAATTGACCAATCCAATTGCAGCTTTAGACCTAATTTTATTAAAAATAGAGTATCTAAAAAATGCAGAATGCTCTTCTACTGTGCTCTATCAGCATCATTTGCTCTTGATAGAAATTATGGATAAAATAATAGTATCCTCTACAGAAGATCAAGCAACTTGGATTATTGAAAAACATTTGCAAGAAGTATATAATTCAAGTTTTGAACTAGCTTCGCAGCTTTATCAAGAAACTAAAAATCAGAATTATCTCAATGATAAATTGTTACTTTTAGAAAAGAATAGGCTATTAAAAAACAAGCAACTTTTAGGTATCCATCCGAGTACTTTTTTTGGGACTTATCTTCCTGATAGTAATCTGCTAAAGCTTCCTAAATTGGAACAGCGTAGACGCTTGTATACTGCTTATTATTATGAATATGCTCGACAAAATGATAGTATTCACAGTAAGATTTATGAAAACTACCTGATTGATATTAAAGCAGAATTGCAAGAACAAAAAGATTGGTTACAAAGTAATTATCCTAACTATTGGAAGCATATTTATAGCAATCCATCTATCCAATATGCTGAAATTCAAGCTAATTTAGATTCAGAAGAACAAATTCTTTATTTGTTTGAAGGTGTTAAAAAATTATATATTTACTCTATTTCTAAAGATAGTATCACTCAGCAATCCTTTGACTATCCTAGAGATTATGCAGAGTCACTATTTACGTTCTATCAATTGAATAACGACTATGCTGCTGCTTTGGCGAATCCACAAAGAGCATATCAACAGTTTAGTCAGAAAGCCTATAGCATTCACCAAAATTATTTCCAAAACTTGGTTCAAGATTCTAGTGATTTGATTATCATACCAGATGGTTTTTGGTGGAATTTGCCTTTCCAATCCTTGCTTTCTCAAAACCCTTCCAATGAGCAAGCTGATTTTAGAACACTTCCTTATTGGATCAAGAAGCATAAAATTAGTTATCAGTATTCCTTGAATGATTGGTTGGAGAAACGCAAAAATGCCTATAAGGCTGTAAATAATCGAATCTTAGCAATGGCACCTAATTATTTGGATACCAATCAAAATATGCCACAGGCTAGAGAACAACTGGGATATTTGGCAGATATTTATATGGGCTATTATTATCAAGAAGATAAAGCTTCTGCAAATCGTTTTGTGGAATATGCACCTTATTATGGTTTGTTGCATTTGGCTGCTGAGACAGAATATTCATTCAGTTCAACTACTCATATCAAGTTCTCTGTTACACCTGATGATAGCAGTCAAGTTTATGATTTGGATATTGAGAGAATTCGTTCTTTACAACTCAAGGCTACTTCCTTTTTCTTACAATCTCAGCAAAATGCGAATCCAAAGGATCAAAATAATTTGGCATTAGCTCGAAGCTTAAAACATGCAGGTGTTGCAAGTGTCATTCAAGCACAATGGCAAGCCAATAAAGTAGTTAGTAGCTCCATTCCTACTGCTTTCTATGATAATTTACAAGCTGGTTTAGCCAAACATGAAGCACTTCGTCAAGCTCAGTTGGCGCATATCAATCAAGCACCGTCTATTGCTGCGCATCCAGCCATTTGGGCGAATTTTATTCAGATTGGTGATTATAATCCTATCGAAATTAGTACCCCAATTAGTCAAATTTGGTGGTATATTCTTCCAATTGTCGCTTTGTTGGTTATTGGTTGGTGGGGATTGAGAGGTTTGCGCCAAAGGCGTAAGTTCTAGTGTGGACAATTATCTATGTAGATAAACTCAGGTAAGCGATTTCGCAAATAATCTTCATACTCACTTGGAACATTATATACACGCAATACTTCTAATTTTGGAAAATGTTCCACTGTAATAAAACTCAAAGTCTCTTTAGGAAAGGTTTTCACACCATCTAGTGACAAGATTGTCAGTTTAGGAAAACTAGGAAACTGATCAAGCTGATCTTTTATTCTAGTGCAATTCAATTCTAAACAATCCAATCTTTTTAACAAATGTAGCTTAGAGAAAATAAGTTCTACCTCATCTTCTCCATACAAGACTAATTCCTCTAGAGTTGCCATTTTAACTACTTGATTTTCTGTAGACAACACTTCATTTTTATCCAAAACAGGAATAGTTCTGATCTTTTGACAGTGATATAATTCTTCATATAAATTACAATAAGGCTGTACAACTTCTTCAAAAAGTTCCTCTGCTTTTGCTAAATCTAATCCTAATAAGACATTAGGCTCATTTCCTGTTTCTATCAATCCATTAATCTTATTTAGATGGTTTTTATTGTTCATTGTTATCATTTTTTAATCTTCTTGCAGAACTAAGTGGTTTTACAAATT
>JAKVCT010000649.1 GCA_022448995.1 Saprospiraceae bacterium | reverse complement strand
GTTGCGAATGGTTGTTAGAACCGAAGAAATATTATTCCTTGAACTAGGTAGTTGATGTAAGACTACAAAATCATAAGTAGCCACACTTTCGGTCAGATTATCGGCATACGCGATTTCTACCTCATAGTTTTGGTTATTAAGAATAGTACGTTTAAAGGCAGCGATATCAGGGTGTGGAGATTCTGCCAATAATAAAATCTTCTGGCGGGCATCAAGGATGTCAATGTAGAAATCCTTAGTGTTATTAGCTTCTGTAACTTCTCCATTGATACCACTCAGACTAACTGTATATTTTTGAATGCCACTTTTATCGGCATTCAAGGTGATTTCTCGCGTTACAAAAAAATCATTATCAGTGATACTGAGAACCTCTTCGTACACCTTCTTACCTCGTTGATTAATACTTAACTTCGTGTTTTCTGTACCACAATTGATAGCAGCAATATCTATTTGAACGTTGAACTGATCCCCTAAATACGCAATCTTATTATTATAGACTTTCTTTAAGATAAGATCTTTTTTAGGAATTGTATCTCCCAGTGCAATCGTAAAAACCGGGGTGTTCAACTTACTGCTTGCATAGATTGGATTGCTACCTTGGTTAAAGATACCATCACTAGCCATAATCAATGTACCAACATTTTGATTGCTGTACAGATCATATATTTCATTCAAAAACTGGGAGATATTAGTGCTTTGATCTTTAAAAGAAAAGTCGATTTCTTCACGAACTTCTGCTCCAAAAGAATATGTTTGTACAGTATATTTTGAGCTCAGTGCAGTACGTAGAGCGTCTATTTTTTGTTGATAGGCGATGCGTTCTTCCTCAGACATATTTTCTTTGATGGATTCTGAGTTGTCTTGAGCCAGAATAACGATAGGCGGTTCGCTCTCTGTTGTAGTACTTCGAATGACAGGTGTTAGCAATAGTATGCATATAATAGTGACTGTAGAGAAGCGGAAACCTCCCAAAAGCCAATTTAGTTTTCTTGATTTTTCTCCAAAGCTTTTATCTCTAAAATAGAGTGCTAGTGCATAAACCAAACCCACTAATACACATAGAAGTAGAAACCAGGTAGGATACTGCAATAAGATCGTTGCATCGAGTAATAAAGCGTTCAGCACTGTATAGTATATTTATATTCTAATGAAATTTATCGTGACAGTGTAGTTAGGTAAACGCATCAGAGTAACCCCATGGTGATTTCGAGCGGACTCATAATATTGAAACACACGTTTAAAAAAACTTGATACATCTCAATCAGAAGTAGTGATAAATTCGATTTTGGAGTCAGTTAAGGACATTTGTTCTAACTACGTAGTAGCATAACGAGAATAACTTAGTAGTTGTTTAAATGTATATATTTGACATCTAACCTTCAAACACTCAACATAGATTTAATTCTTAGCTACACTCTACGAAAATAGTAATAATATTCTAAGTCTGAAAGTATCTAACTCTAGATAAGAAGTCTGATAGTTAGTTTTTAAGATTGCATTAACAAAAAAACTAGGTTCTTGCATAGTAAGAACCTAGTCATTGTATATCATTGAATGGTGTTATAAGTACCTAAACATAATAAATCGACACTTTTCAAGCGTTCTCTTTTAGTTATATTGCGTTGAAAATACTCACCAT
>JAKVCT010000648.1 GCA_022448995.1 Saprospiraceae bacterium | reverse complement strand
ATACGGTAGGTAAGCCCATCAAGTTTGTGAGTATGGGAGAGAAGTTGGATATGTTAGACATTTTCTATCCTGAACGTATGGCGCAGCGTATCTTGGGGATGGGAGATATCGTATCCTTAGTAGAAAAAGCGCAAGAGCAGTTTGATGAGAAAGAAGCGAAACGTTTAGAGAAGAAAATTCGTAAGAATAAGTTCGACTTTAATGACTTCTTAGTGCAGTTGGGTCACATCCAAAAAATGGGTAACATCAAGAGTTTGATTGGTATGATCCCAGGTATGGGTAAAATGGCTAAAAACTTGGATATTGACGATAAAGCCTTCTCTAAGATCGAAGCAATCATCTTATCCATGACGCCAAAAGAGCGTAAAGATCCTTCTTTGTTGAATGGTAGCCGCAAAAAGCGTATCGCGCGTGGTAGTGGGAACAAACTAGAGGAAGTGAATCAGTTCATGCGTCAGTTTGAGCAAATGCGTAAGATGATGTTCCAAATGAGTAAAATGCAAGGTAAAGGTGGGCGCAATATGCAGATGCCTGGTATGCCTAAGTTCTAATAGCATAGACATAAAATATAGGAAGCACTATCCAAATTGGGTAGTGCTTTTTTGTTTTGGGAGAGATACTGTATCATTTTCTGTCATCAGAGGTGGCTAGATCGGGTATGGTTGTACCTAACAGTATTATGTTTTGTGAAAAGGTCAGCTTATAAATTTTTCTCCAAATTTAATCTGGTTTTATAGCTCACAAGCTTGTCTTTCAGAGGCAGGTCGATCCTACCGACGAACCTTACCACGTTAGTAAGGTTGTTTTAGGATATATAAGCTACTGATTTACTATAGGTTGTAAGATTCTTCATAATCGTCGAGATTGTTCAGAAAGACAGGCTTGTGAGTTTTTGTTTTATGAGATATACTATATCATTTATTGTCAATCCAATGTGCCTAGATCAGGTATAATTGTACCTAGAGATACTATGTTTTGATAGCGCGTGGTTTCAAACCACACGCTACTTTAGCTACAGAGCAATGGATTTGTACAAGAAAACCCGTTATGCCCCTAGAAAAATATACGTATCGTTCTTCTGTTCTGCAGCAAAATATAGTCATTCCTAAACCCAAACAACCGATTCATATCTAAAACAGGATAATTCATCAATTCCCCATTGTCCAAGTCAACTTAAAACACTATCTTTGCAGAGTGCCCACCAAAACTAGGGTTACCATGTTTATAGATAAAGCAATCTATCTACTAAATTCTAATAATCTAACTACTAAAAAAAACATGAAAACAAAAATACTAAATATCCTAATTCTTCTAGTCACCACACTGCTCCTACACCCCACTTGCTGCGCAATGGTTTCAGATGGGGCAGAATATAGATGGTGAATTTGCTACTGATGAATCAAGTCATTCGGTCATTCAGTAAGTTTAAGTAGTGATGGTAATATAATAGCTATTGGTACTCCTAATAATGATAACTTTAATGCTAGTAATTCAGGTTATGTGCATATGTATATAAAGCGATTTGTGTATGGATTTATCTATCAAGATTTTAATTAAAATTATATTTTGAATAACTCTGGAGTCGCTATTCTAGCAAATTTTAGATGGTTTTCCATTCATAAAAATATTTTTTTCTTAAAA
>JAKVCT010000647.1 GCA_022448995.1 Saprospiraceae bacterium | reverse complement strand
CTCTCCGTATTTTTATCATTTTCTGCCAGACACTATTCAGCCGCCTTACCATTGTTATCCTGCTAGCAGGAATGCTGTTGTTGTCAAACAGCCAAATCAGGCATTTAAGGTGTTAGATAATCTAGGGAATCCTATATTCGATCAAAGTTTTAGTGGTATAAAACCTAGTCTTAACCAAGAAGGACTGTTGGTGTTGTACGATTCTAAATACTGGGGATTAATGACAACATCCATGGATACTCTATTACCCTTTGAGTATACTACTATAGAATTGATGACTAATAATGTGGTGCGTTACAAAAGAGTAAAAAACGAAATGTGGCAGTATCAAATAAGGGGAACAAAAATAGATATTCCGCAGCTACCCAATCATATTACTACTGAAAATTTGAACTGGAGGGTTATTCAGCTTGGTAGCTAAAATTCTAAAAGCTATAATTTATGCCATTTTGGCAGCTAAGATTGACTGGAATGAGTTTTGAAACACCATAAACGTCAATAAAGTTCAATTTAGCAACTAAAATAAAACATAAGATCATGCAAAAAGGACAGATTTCTGTACAAACGGAAAATATCTTTCCCATAATCAAGAAATTCTTATACTCTGATCACGAAATCTTTTTGAGAGAGTTGATTGCCAATGCTACTGATGCAACTACTAAGATGCAAACCTTGGCAAGAAGAGGAGAGTACAATCAAGAATTGGGTGATACGAATATCCAAATTATCTTAGATGAAGATGCAAAAACCCTAACGATACGTGATAGAGGTATCGGGATGAGCGAAGAAGAGGTAATGAAATATCTAAATCAAGTTGCATTTTCTTCTGCTAAAGAGTTTTTGGACAAGTACCAAGAAGATGCGTCTATTATTGGACATTTTGGTTTAGGATTCTACTCTGCTTTTATGGTAGCCAAAAAAGTAGATGTATGCACTAAATCGTATACCGATACACCCGCGGTAAAATGGTCTTGTACTGGAGATCCAGAATATACACTAGAGAGCATCGAGAAAGCAGAGCGTGGTACAGATATCGTATTACACATTGCTGATGATAGTGAGGAGTTCTTACAAAATCATCGTATCCAAGAATTATTAGATAAGTACTGTAAATTCTTACCTGTACAAATCGAATTCGGAACCAAAACAGAATATGTACCTACTGGTGAGAAAGACGAAGATGGAAATGACAAAACAGAGGAAAAAGAGGTTCCAAATCTAATCAATAATCCTAATCCTGCTTGGAAAAAATCTCCAAGTGAGCTGACCGATGAGGATTATGAAGCATTCTACAAAGAACTACACCCCTATGGTGAAGCGCCATTATTCTGGGTGCACCTAAATATCGATTATCCTTTTAACCTAACTGGTATTTTATATTTTCCCAAATTGGGAAATCAGTTAGAAGTGCAACGCAACAAGATCCACTTGTACTGTAATCAAGTCTATGTAACAGATGAGGTTAAAAATATCGTACCTGAGTTCTTAACTCTATTGCATGGTGTAATTGATTCTCCAGATATTCCATTAAACGTATCACGTAGTTATCTACAAAGTGATCGCAATGTGAAGCGTATTAGTGAGTACATCACTAAAAAAGTAGCTGACAAATTAGGCGAAATCTTCCGCAAAGAGCGTGAAACTTTTGAGC
>JAKVCT010000646.1 GCA_022448995.1 Saprospiraceae bacterium | reverse complement strand
TCCCTACGTTTTTCGCCTCGTCCAGCATCAAAAATTCTTGTGAATTAGTATAAAATTAATTATGTCCACCTACTTAACAACGAATAAAATAACGGTCAGACTAAACATTAATTTGTAGATTTTTTGCTTCACAGAGTCCTTCGGGGTTACTTCACAGAAGCCTTTTAGGGAGCCTAAGTAGTTGATAGTTAGCAGGATGTATGAAATATGTTTTTTGTAAAAACTGATTATCAATGAGTAGAAACCAAAATAGCTCTGTAAAGTAAAAAATTAACGAACCATTACTTAAATAACTATAAGTAACTAAGCCAAAAAACTCAAACAAAGTACGAGACTACGAAAAACCAACCCATTTAAAAACCTTTTTGATGAATGCTATAGTAAATGCTTACCTTTGGTAGGCATTTACTGTTTTTAACAGTTTGTAAGCACTTATTTATTTTGTTGAATCAAGATATATTGGGTTATCATTGTTCATATGTACATAACAAGTAGCTGAAGTTTCAATAATTAGTTCCTAGTATTTCTCAAAGCAAAATCTAGACTTCGTTTTTCTGACCAATGATAATTTTCTTTGTTAAAGAGTGTAAAACCACAATGTCCACCATGTTTAGGCACCTCCAAGTATACGTTTGAGGAGTTTTGTGCCAAATCATAAGGAAAACTTTGAGTAGTCAAGAAGGGATCATTCTTAGAATTAACTATTAAGGTTGGAATATTTATTTGAGGAAGAAACTGAAGGGCACTACAACGAGCATAATAATCATCGGCTCCTGCAAAACCGTGGATAGGTGCAGTATAGTGTTCATCAAATTCACGTAGTGTTTTTATATCCTTGAGCTTAGAGGTATCCAAGCTAGGATGCTTTTGAGCACGCAGTGTTACTTTGCGCTTTAGGGAGTTTACAAACATATTTTGGTACAAAACATTGAACCATTTTTCCATCTGTCTAGAACAAGTTTTTAGATGGACTGGTGCACAGAAAGCCAATGCACATCGGATATTGGGATGAATATCCTTTCCGTGTTCTCCCAAATATTTCAAGGTCAAGTTGCCCCCTAAACTATGCCCTATTAACACAATATTATGGTAGTTTTTTGTTTGCCAAACATGATTCAGAACTTCTTGTAAATCACTTGTGGCACCACTGTGGTAAGAGTGAATCTTGAGATTAATCTCACCACTACAAGAGCGGTAATTCCAAACTAGAGCATCCCATCCATGTTGATAGAAAATCCGAGCAGTTCCTTTGGCATATTGAGAAGCACTACTTCCCTCTAGACCATGTGACATGATCATAAGAGAATTATTTTGTTCTTTAGCAATCAACCAATCTAAATCAATAAAATCTCCATCAGCAGTCTCCATGCGTTCTCGTTCATAATCAACACCTATAATTTTACGAAAACGACTGGGATAAATAGTTTCTATATGCCTATTAAAAAGGCGTTTGGGATGTTTGTATGGAATAGGCGGAGTATGAATAATTGGCATAACTAAATATTTTTTTGATTTTACTTCGCAAAGCATTGTCTAGTCAACGGTGTGTTGAGCCTTTTAGAGGTTATTAAAAATTAACGAACTAAGTAGATAGCCACAATTAATTTGTATTTAATTCAATCAGCCTTTTTGCGCTGCACTTCGTTAAAAAGCCTCGTG
>JAKVCT010000645.1 GCA_022448995.1 Saprospiraceae bacterium | reverse complement strand
TCACGAGGCTTTTTAACGAAGTGCAGCGCAAAAAGGCTGATTGAATTAAATATAAATTAATTGTGGCTAGCTACTTATATTAAAAAACCACGAAGTGCTCTGCGAAGCAAACCCCGAAGGGCTCTGCGAAGCAAAATGCTAATTTCTTACCACACAAAAAACACTTAAACAATCTTTAATACCTGACTACCAATAATTTACAAAAAACCACAAACTAAAAATAAAAGAAATTAATAGAATATTTCTGTATTTTAAAATATTTAAGATCATATCTAAAATTAGTATAATTGTTCATATAAGTACAATTTATACTTCAGTCCATAATCTAATTACCTGCTACTGCAGCGGGATGATCTGTTTTGGCATAAATCATCCATTGTGTCACTTCATTTTGATTATTAATCACAAAGATCAGCCCTATTCTATCTGGATCAGTGGCATCCTGGTATACATAATAATTAGCATTACTAGCTGCTAACAAACGATCAGGTACCCCATACTGTTTTCTAACATCTTCACTATGATTTCCTAACTGAATTCCACGTACTGTTTTACCCTCATATCCCTTAGGAGTCATTAGGTAGGTCGTTCCCCAAACCCCTTTCATCCAAGTGGCAGACTGCCAAATGGAAGTTGCTAAAACACCATCTTCAGCATAATCATAAATAATTGTTCTAGGACGTTCCTCATTCTGTTTCTGAATGGTAGTAGTGACAAAATTTTCCTCTGTGCCTCCCTCTTTTACCATTTCAGCAAGTGTCGAAATCGCATCCAAATTATATTCCCCAATGTATTCATTATTCACTTGAGCTGGACGGATCTCACTTTTTGCAGCCGTTTTGGCCTTCTTTTTTAATAATCGTGCATATTTTTTTTCTTTTCTATGTTTTAATACTTCTAGATTATTCTCCGCAAAATCTTTATTTCCTTCGATAGCTTGTTCTAGTAAAGCTTCAGCCTCTGTGTATTTTTCGTTATGAATCAATGCCAAACTACGTGCAATATAAGCATTTGCCTTGAGCGTTAAATTTTCTTCTTCTGCAGTTAATTTTAATGCTTTTTTAGCTAGAGCTAATCCCATTTCTTCCTCTCCTAACAAACATTTAGCTAAAGCTAAATTAATCACAGCTGGGGCATATTCAGCATCTAAGGAAATGGATTTTTCAAACAACTCTACAGCACTTTCTAATAAGACTTGCCGTTTTTCTATAGTCGTTTGTTCCCCCTTATTTCCTACATAAAAATTACTACTATCCAAACGTGTTTCACGATCTAAACCAAAAGGATAAATGTACTTAAGTTCTTCTGCTTGGTAATAATTCAAAGCCTCTTGAGCCTTAGATACTCCAATGTTGTTAAACATCTCACGACTTGGAAATATATCTGCTAAATAATGAAAACAAACAGCTGCTTGATCATAATTATTAGTAACCGTTAGTAAATTGGCTGCTCGAAATACAGGAACCAAGCGCTCAAATCGATTTAATGAATTATTGCAGATACTGATTCGATCCTGCAAACTTGGGTAACCAAATAAGCTATCTGGTAAGTCAATCTGCTTATACAAACGCTTAAAAAACTCTCCTCCTATACCTACTGTATTATATCCTGCCATTCTACCAAATACTCCCCCAAAATAGTCGGCTTCAGCTTCCATTTC
>JAKVCT010000644.1 GCA_022448995.1 Saprospiraceae bacterium | reverse complement strand
CAGTAACATCACCTACTAAATAAACAAATGTTTTTCCACCACCACCAGAGCTACCTCCACCAGTTACGCTACCTGCTTTTTCGGCATATTTGGCGTAAGGCACCGAAACCATTTGAGTAGTTCCCATTGGTGAGTAGTTGGTGCCACCTGCTGCATCCATTTCTATTTTGAGGTAATGTGAAAAACTGCCCCAGCTGATCCCTGAAAAGCTACCAGATACCACAGTTCCTCCGCCAATTTGTAGATTGAACGCACCATAACCATCGGTAGTAGGTGTATGGGTCTCTTCATACACAGCACTGCCTGTTGCAGATCCTTGTAAAATGCTTACTTTAATCCCAATTGTTTGGTTTTGAATGGCATTGTTAGAGCTGTTTCTGGCTACAGCTTGGTAGTTGATTAAATCAGGTGCTTGGGCAAAGGTGCTTAAGGCAAGGCATTGCATTAAAAGCACGATAAGTACTAGTTTTATCTTTTTCATATTATGTTATAGGGTTTATGGTAATCACAATTTTGAGATTTGATAGGTCTTGATTGTTTTATTAGCATCTTGGATACTTAGCCAGTATGAGCCTGCAGGTAATTGGCTAAAATCTAGTTGTGTATGTGTTTGGTTTAACTGTTGTTGTTGTAAGAGTTTTCCTTCGGAGTTGAGTAATTGTAACTGAAGTTCTTGAGCTTCTGCTACTTCTAGATTGACAAATTGGGTGGTAGGATTAGGATATATAGTCAATTCTAGTTGTTCCTCCATTAGGCTTCTTACAGATACCTGTTCAGAAACTACTACTTGTTGTTGTCCATTGCTTAAACTACCGTTGGTGCCACCATCAAAGTTTCCAACTACTGTTTCAGCAAGTGTCCAGGTTAATGTGTTTCCTCCAGCAGAAAAAAGTCCACCTGCACTTGTTAAGCTACCTCTTGTAATGGATTGGGAATGCCCATAAGTAGAGATCCCTAAAAATAATGTGAGTATACATGTTAATCGCCACATAAAAAATAGTATTAGTTTAGTTTATAATATCATTCTTGATTTAAAGATATGTTTAAAAATACCTCTAATCAAATGAAATTGGATGTGAAAGTTAAAGATTCATCAACAAAAATAGGTAAAATCATCGATGAATATTAAAAAAATGGGCTAGATGTGCAATTGGTCTAAAATAAAGTACGGAATGGCATTTTTAGAGGACTAGCAGATCTTGATTTTTGGATTAAATCAGGATTATAAATCAATGTCCATGCTTATTATATAGACTTTTGGTCATAAGTTAAAATAACAGAGAATATTTCTATCTTTTCAGCTTAGTGAAAAGTCTAAATCAAGATTGATAGGTGTTCGATAGCTAATTTAAGCCTAAGAATACTAAACTTTATAACTTTCAAAAAGTAGAGAATCTAATTTATTTCTGTCATCAACCTGTTGGTTTTTGTGTTTGTAGAGCCAATGATGATGACTATTTTTAATTATCGATCAAAAACTTCTGTTTCCCCATCTTTAATAGCCTCTATCTGAGAGGAAGATCTTGAATATTGAATAGTATCATAGAGTATTGGAATTAGTAATTCACCAGATTGGATATTTAAACAGCCCCAATAATCACCATCTTTTACAGAGATCAATGAATCATTCTGTAAAGTGGTATTCCGAGTATTGATCTCTTGAAA
>JAKVCT010000643.1 GCA_022448995.1 Saprospiraceae bacterium | reverse complement strand
GAATGACGATTCTCTGATAGCTATTATCTCCTCCCAACTATGTTGCATTAGGAGTCTACACTATTTTTTCTGAGGGATAATAATCGCACAAAAAATTGGACAACAAGTGCATTTTCTCCATCATAATGATGGAGGTACAAACTAAAAACTTGTCCGTTTTTCAACTGTACAATTGTCTTATTCAAACTTTGCTCTACCTGCTCAATATTATTCCAATCAATAATCTTTTTTTGCCTCCAAATAGATTGGATAATAATCTGATCTTGATTGAATTTAATCTGATGATTGTAATAAACTAGAGCCGTAAAAGCAATATAAAAAGAGCTAAAAAGTAAGACCAACGCACTCAAAAAAAGTGTTGAAGGCGTATGAACTGACAATTTAAGATCAAAGAATATACTGAGTAAAAATATGACTACTAAAAACCATCCATAAGATGTTTTGAAGCTTATTGGTAGCTGCTTAAATTGCTTTTCCATAGTTGTTTTGTTGATAGTATTTCCTTATAATTTCGTTCTCCCACACTATTGTATCTATTGTATTTATATTCGTCACTGAAGTTGCGCAAATTTTGGAAATAGACTTGTAGAATAATATAAAATTGGTTTGTCTAGCTCAATCACAACTAATGGAGGAATATTTTAATGAAAGAGGCCAATATGCAAAGCAAGCCCCTAAAATCATTTGCTCAATATAAGTTGGATTGCGTAACATCAGTTAGCCAAACAAAACCCAACCTCCCTAGGGAGGCTAGGCTTGTATTTAATGATTGGGTTAACTTCTTTATTTTCTAGTCATCATCCATGGTTTAGTACCACTACTACCATCCGTACTGTAGGTACCATCTAGTACTTGACCATTTTCTTGTATCTGGAACTGAAATCTCCCTGTAAGTCCATTCTCTTCCCATGTTCCAGCTATTCTGATAGCGCTAACGGTGCCTTCTAAACTCCCCTTGCTGTACTTACCTGTAATTTTATTTCCAGACTGTTTCATCTCAATAGAAGCAGACCAAGTACCAGCCGTAGACTCATAGACTCCATCTAAGAATACCTTGTTTTGGTCAAATAGAATCAGTTCATGTACCCCTTTACAAATCTTACAACTCCCTACAACCGAATTGATAATAGAGGCTTGGGTAGCAATTTCATAAATACCTCCTGCTCTTTGGTAAAAAGTGAGATCTACCAATTCATCTTTTATAGTAAGATTCTCCCTTTCTTTTATCCTGGCCTTGCCCTCTTCCCATTGTTGCTCAAAAATCTGATCAAATCGATCTACATAGCGATAAATATTGAAGTTATTATCGATATTTGTTTCGCTAGACAGCTGTCGGTATGTCTTTCGTAGTGCCTCTAGTAATAATTCATCTCCTTCCTTTTTGACCTCATAAAGCCAATCAGAATTACTGGCACTACGCTCCACAGAAAGGCTTAATTCTTGATCAAACATAGCGACTGTCAGATGTGCTTCTGCATTGCCTGTCGTAGTAGAAACGGTATCTCCTGCTACGCCCTCGGCATAATCTGACTCTAAATCCATTGAGGCCCCTACATCAACACTCAATCCCCCCATTCCTTCTGTATTGACGGTAAAATTGATGGAAGGCGTAAAACTCATTTTCTCTAATCGCATGGACATAGGATGGAGCTTGATATGAATTTCTCCCTCAAA
>JAKVCT010000642.1 GCA_022448995.1 Saprospiraceae bacterium | reverse complement strand
GTCTTTATCGCCTTGCAGTACCGTCCAAAGTGGAAATATCTGTCAAGCAGCAATTGGACCGTTTGCAGATCAATTGTAGAGATGTCAATTATATTATTGTATCCCATTTTCATGCAGATCATATCTGTGGATTGAGAGATTTTCCTAATGCGAAGTTCATTTGCTCCTCGGCCAGTTTTGAAACTACCAAAAATATTGGTTCGCGACTAGAAGCTTCCAGAAAGGCCATATTCCAATCATTACTCCCCAAAAACATAGAAAGTAGACTTTGGCTATACGATTTGGATAAAAATATTGATATCAAAAAAGATCGTAATATGGGGCGTTTACATGATCTATTTTGTGATCAATCCATACTACTAACAGACCTTTCGGGACATGCAGCAGGTCAAACCGGTGCCATGATTAACACCAAATCAGACACCTACTTTCTCATAGCCGATGCTTGCTGGATTAGCGAATCATTCAAGCAAAACATCCTACCTTCTAATGCTGCTCGTCTAGTCTTTGAAAATTGGGATGCTACTAGCAAAACCTTAAAAAAGATACATCAATATTTTAAGGCAAACCCTACCACACATATCATCCCGAGTCATTGCCCACAAGCAGTATCTCATTACATGCGTAAAACACAACAAGAACGCTTTACCACATCTGTTTAGCAATTAAGACTATAATGAAGCAGACGCAGTAATGCCCTTGTCGTAAAAGTTAGTATCCATAACTTCAGAAGCATCTCCCATTACCAAGTAATCGGTATTTTTGATTTAGAAACGTTTTAGCTCTGAAAAAGCCTAATTCGGCTTTAAATAGAATATTTTGCTTAAAGCTGCGTTATAAATTGCTTTATAATTTCTATTAGTTTAGCAGCTCGTTCTTTGTCCATCAAATCTAGTTTTCTAATCTTACTAACAGTAGCTTTCAGGTCTTCGCGTTTGGTTAATTCTACTATCAATTTCATGACAAATTCTTTCTTTGGCAAGTCCTCGATTGGACTAGTTTTGAGATCTTGAATTAGAAACACCAGTAATTCCTTATCCTCTTTCTGACGGATTAGTTCTATGAATTTACGATCTTCGTATGCCAAATTATCGATGGAGAAGCAACTTGTTCTTAAGCGTTTGCTTTGTTCTCTTGACAATTCAATTCTAGGTTTGATTGTCATGGATCTTCGGTCTAGATAAAACATAAAGTCGCTGCTACGCCCCAAATCAAAAACACCTTCCCAACGAGTACTAATATGATTTGTGCAAGTAATTAGCCAATCAACTGTTGCTTGTTCCTTTTTTCGTTTATTCTTTATCTTGAGTATACCTTGCATTTCCTCTATTCTTTCTTTGTACACCCTGTAGCCCTTTTCCTCTATTTCTTTTACACCATAGGACAATGCACAAGTTTTATAGACTTCTTCATTTTTTGATTCCCTCAAAAAAGCCAATACTTTTGCCCCTTCTTTATAGCTAGGAGGCCAAGGGCATATTAAATTACTATTAAAAGAAACAATTAAAGTATCTGTGCTTAATCTACCTTGTAATACTTCTTTGACAAGCAATACCGCCTCATCTTTATCAGGACCAGCTTTCCAGCCATAATGTGTCACATCAATTACATCCGCATAAACAATATAAGGAGCTTCTGTTACCAATAGCCTCAAAGGACGAGGTTTAATCGGAGAA
>JAKVCT010000641.1 GCA_022448995.1 Saprospiraceae bacterium | reverse complement strand
TACCTTGGGGCTATAATTTCATCAAGTTACCTTGGCTCACTAAGTTCATTAGTGTAGATTGGCCAACGATGTAATGGTTGCTTATTGATGGTTAATTGTTGATGCTATTATGCATCAACAATTAACCATTGACCATTCAATAATTATGATTTAACTGAAGTAGTCACGACTTAATCTGACAGTTTTAGTAAATTAGATTAACAACATTTAATAACTAAAATAAGATTAAAATCATGACTACCGAACACAAAATAATCAAAAACAAGTTAGGATTATTAGAATTAGCCCAACATTTAGGGAATGTATCAGAAGCCTGTAAAATATTTGGCTACAGTAGAGACAGCTTCTATCGCTTCAAAGAATTATATGAAACAGGAGGAGAAGCGGCCTTGAAAGAACTAAGTAGAAGACGTCCAAATCGTAAGAATCGTGTAAGTGAAGAAGTAGAAAAAGCAGTAGTTTATATGGCCACAGAAAATCCAGCTCTAGGCCAAGTACGGGTATCGAATGAATTAAAAAAGCGTGCTATCATAGTATCTCCAGGTGGAGTGCGTAGTATTTGGCTTCGTCACGGATTAGAAACTATGAAAAAGCGATTGAAGGCTTTAGAAAAATTAGTAGCAGAAACAGGTCAAGTACTTAGTGAGGCACAATTGGTGGCCTTAGAAAAAGCAAAAGAGGAAAAAGTGGCTCATGGAGAAATAGAAACCGCTCATCCCTGCTATCTTCTTGCTCAAGACACTTATTATGTAGGAACAATCAAGGGTGTTGGTCGGATTTATCAACAAACAGTGATAGATACTTACTCTAAGAACGTTTTTCTCAAGTTATATGACCGTAAAAATGCACTAGTTGCTGCCGATATTCTCAACGATAGAGTTGTTCCATTTTATGAATCATATGGCTTGCCTGTATTGAGAATTTTGACCGACCGAGGGACAGAATACTGTGGACGAAGAGAGCATCATGAGTATCAACTCTATTTGGCTATTGAGGATATTGATCATACTAGAACAAAAGCTAAATCTCCTCAGACTAATGGTATTTGTGAACGCTTTCATAGAACGGTACAAGATGAATTTTATGCCATTGCATTTCGTAAAAAAATCTATCACACTCTTGATGAGCTTCAAGCTGATTTAGATACTTGGGTAGGCTATTACAATGAGCAACGAACGCACAGTGGCAAACATTGTCTGAGCAGAACACCTCATCAAACATTTCTTGACAGTTTGAATTTAGCAAAAGAAAAGATGTTAGAGCAACAACATCTTAATAATCAGCATTTTTTTTCAACTTCAAACCCTCCAATTTTATCAAAGGGATTTGAGGTTGAAAAAAAATCAAGCAACGATGATATCGGAATTAAAATAGAAAAGTCGTACCTTGATGATGCGACCTCTTCTCTTTTTGATGTCTGATAGGTACTAACTGTCAGATTATATAGTGACTATTACACTTTAGATAAGAATTCCAATCTTGTCCTATAAATTCTCTATCCGCTAATAAGCATCTAACTTGTTGTTTTTGAAACTCATGGAGCTCATTAAACAAGGATTCCATTAACTCTATCCGTTCTGAGGTATCAGAATTCCCTCGTTTATTGAGTAATTTCCAAACTAGAGGGATTGCCGTCCCTTTATAACTTATTCCCAATAATAATATATTGATGTCTT
>JAKVCT010000640.1 GCA_022448995.1 Saprospiraceae bacterium | reverse complement strand
GGGTGAATGCTCGTTTGTAGAAATCAAGGTTGGTCGGAACAAAACCTAGTATACTAGTTAGTTCGCGAGTCAAGCCTTTATCCTTTGATAAAAAGTAGTTAAAAAAACGTCTGAACACAGATATAAAAGTTACACCATACAAATAAATATAATAAAAAGGATAATACACTATTTATAAATGCATTACCCTTCTGTCATTCATCCGTTAAGATAAGGCAAAAAATACTAAGCATCAAATTTTTTGAGGATTAATACAGAATTAGAAAACAAATCCAGCTCTAAGTGAGAGTCTATAAAAGAGTCTATTCTCCTCCACGGGAGTTCTATCAAAATTTTGATAATCATATTTTGCAGCTTGAAAAACATAGCCAAGATCTAATGTAGCATGTGTTTTTTTGCAAGATTTGAAACGTATACCAATGGCTGGACGCGCATAAAGACCGCCTAAGGCTTTAAAGCCAGGGATAGTAGATAGATTACTTCCTATAAAAGCTCCATATCCAATATGTAAGTCTCCATAGAGTGTTGTAGAGGTCTTCATGAAGTGACTACGGATATTGGCATAAATAGGAACAAAGGAATGTTCTCCCAGACTCATGATGCTAACACCTCCTCCTATACCAAAATAGCGGTTGAATTGCCACCCTCCAAAGATATCCAAGTTGATACCAATTGTAGGGGTTCCATAATCACCTAAACCAAATAAATCGCCCGCCATGACTGAAAAATAGGCTTTTTTACCATCTGGAATATGTAAGATCCTTTTTCTTTTTTTCTTTAGTTTGTAAAAATACTTACTGGTCTCTTTCTTGATCTCGGTTACATCCTCGCTTTTGTACACTAAAATAGAGCCACCTAATAGCTCAATTTTTATATCTCCATTTTTCTTATACTCTATGATATTACCTTTTATAATACTTCCATTTTCTAGATAAATGACATCTTCATAAATCATTTGGGCTTGGATGGTATACGGTAGAAAGAAGAACAAAATACCCAGTCCTAGCAGATTAATAATCTTATTCATAATATTACTTGATTGTAGATAAATTAGTTGAAATAAAATAAAACATAGATTTGAGCGCTACTAGAATACAACACCTACTTTTGCTGTAATACGGAGGAATGGATTATTATTGAGATAGGATGCTCCTGTGAAAAAATCTGTATAAGATTCTTTATAAAGTTGGATGATATACCCTAACTCTATAGTTGTGTGAGTTCGTTGTTTGGATTTGAAACGAAAACCAATCGATGGGTAAGCATAAAAACCTCCTTCTACAGACGCTCGAGGCCCAAAAATATAGCTAAAAGGAGAATTGAACCCAAACCCATAGCCTACATTCAATTCTGTATATAAGCTAGCAGATGTTTTCATAAAATGACTTCGCAATTGTGCATATACAGGAACAAAGGCGACATTTGTACCAGTCATATAACCAATACCTCCTCCTACCGCTAGAAAACGATTGAATTGATAACCAGCAGAAGCCGTTATACTAATACCTAGGTCTAAATCAGGAACTGTTAACACACCAGCCATGACAGAGAAATAAGGTGTTTTGTCTTTAGGTATGTGAGCTAGGAATAGTTGATTATGCATTTGTTTGCTCAATGTATCTTCTTTTATTTCAAGAATACTTTGGCTTGGGTAAGTATGTATAGAGTCGTTAGATAAT
>JAKVCT010000064.1 GCA_022448995.1 Saprospiraceae bacterium | reverse complement strand
AGCGCAAAAAGGCTGATTGAATTTACTTCGTAGAGCCCTTCGGGGTTAAATACAAATTAATTGTGGCTATCTACTTATGATGTTAGTAAATTTTCCTTTTCTAGCCAATCAACTGTATCATGAATCAACTCCTCTACAGGACGATGGCGAAAGCCTAGATACGTTTGTGCTTTACCATCACTCATCATAAGTCGAGCGGTTAACAATTTAAACTTTTCGGGAGTGAGCTCTGGTTCTTTGGAGGAGAACCAACTTTTCATCTTACTTAAGCCTAGGCCCAATTTGAGTACAGCGTCAGAAGTAGCGGATTTACTCAATTTACGTCCAAAACGTTTCTGTATAAGATTAATTACATCCAAAAAGCTTGCATGTTGTCCTCCCAGTAGGTAATTTTCACCGATATTACCTTTCTCTGCTGCTGCAACATGTGCTTTTACTATCTCATTGACATGAGAAAAATCGCCCATTCCAGATGGAATACCAGGAAGCTTATTTTTATGAACGAGGATGATCATTTGGATCCAATTATGAAGGTCATAAGGTCCCATAATATGTCCAGGATTTAGAATTACAGCATGCAAACCTTGATCTCTAACTGCCTTTTTGACCAATTCTTCAGCCTGATATTTAGTAATACAATAATTCACATCACTTTCCATTGCTGTAGAAGGCGTATCTTCTTGAACGATCTCTTTATGAAAACCATAAGCTGCTGCAGAAGAAGTATGCACCATTCGTTTCACCTTTTTTTCTAACGCAACTTGGATCACATTCTGTGTACCTTCTACATTAATCTTGCGTTGCAATTCATTGTGTTTTGACCACAAATTGGTACTAGCAGCTAGGTGAAAAAGGACATCTATCCCTTCAGGAACAGCAGTTTGTAGACTGGCTAAATCCGTAATATCGCCCACTACTTTTTCTACAGGAAATCGATTCAAATATTCTAAGTTAGAAGATTTTCGGTGTAAGGCATATACTTTCCATCCTCTACCTGTGAGTTCCTGAATGAGATTAATACCTAAAAAACCAGTTGCACCGGTGACAAATGCTGTATCCATAGAGTTAATATTTTTTTGGATTGAAAAGGGGTGATGGTTATTTTTGTGGTGAAAATAATTGATTCTTTTAGGAGTACCAAACAAATTATGTATCTATGATGGGAAAAATAATCAAGGAAGATCAAGA
Organism: Saprospiraceae bacterium; assembly: GCA_022448995.1. GTDB lineage: Bacteria > Bacteroidota > Bacteroidia > Chitinophagales > Saprospiraceae > JAKVCT01. The sequence continues at coordinate 19,478 of JAKVCT010000064.1, read as the reverse complement.
ATATATATTACCAGCAGATGCTCATATTCATATAGTTACTGATGCATTTGAGTTAGAATCAGGAGTGCAAATAAGCAATTTGAGAATTGCCTATAATATGTATGGAAGTCCCAATGCTAAGCGTGATAATGTAATTTGGGTTTTCCATGCTTTGACTGCAAATTCGGAAGTTGTGGATTGGTGGGCTGGATTGTTTGGAGAGGATAAAACCATTGATCCTGAGCAGTATTGTATTATTTGTGCAAATGTCTTGGGGTCTTATTATGGGAGTACCGGAGCACGTTCTATCAATCCAGAAACAGAGGAAACTTATGGTTTAGACTTTCCAAGATTTACCGTGCGCGATGTGGTTCGAGTGCATCATATTCTGAGAAGTTATCTAAAAATAGAGGAAATTTTCTTGTGTATTGGTGGTTCTTTTGGCGGGCACCAAGCACTTGAGTTTGCCCTAGAATCTACTGTTCCCATTCAGCACCTTTGCTTATTGGCTTGCAGTGCTAGAGAAACAGCATGGAGTATTGCGATTCACGAATCGCAGCGAATGGCAATGGAAAGTGATCCTTCTTTTTATGAAAATCACGCGAAAGCTGGTGAAACTGGCATCAAAACAGCGCGTGCTATTGGGCTGTTGAGTTATCGAACTATAGAAGCATATATTCGCACACAAACCAATAAGGATGTGGTTTTGGATGATTTTCGTGCTTCTTCTTATGTGCGTTATCAGGGTGAAAAATTAGCCCGCCGTTTTCATGCACATTGCTATTGGTTGCTCTCCAAATGTTTGGATACACATCATATTGGTCGTGGGCGAAATGCAAATGATGATATTGCAGAGGTTTTGGCAACGATTCAAATCCCTACTTTAGTAATTGGAATTGATTCGGATATGTTGATTCCACCAAGTGAGCAGCGTTTTATTGCTCAGCATATCACCAATGCTCAATATAAGGAAATTAGCTCTGCTTTTGGACACGATGGTTTTTTGATAGAAACTGAAAAAATTGCTAACTTACTGAAGGAATTTTGTTTGAAATCATAATTAAACCCAATATACTATGGATAAGTTTGAAAAGTATTTTGAATTGTTAGTAGCTGCTTCAGGAGCTGATCGAGAGACTTGTCAAGAATGGTTTCAAGCTTGCCATAGAGATATTCGCAAAGCTTTGTTCTTAGCATTCCAACCCAAAACGGAACGTCCAAAATTGTGGACAGCTTACCGTGAAGCAGCAACGGATGAAGCACGTTTGGAAGCTTTAAACACCTTATTACACTTATTCTGTCCCAATCAAACTTACAGAGCTGTAGCCAATAAAGTATCCAAAGGAGAGTTGTATAGGATAGATTCAGATATGGCTAAGAAAATCAAGATCTTTCGTTCACCTCCCAAAGCTGCAGAGTTGCGTTTTTTATTTCTAGGAATAGATCCTAAATTACCTAAAAGTTGTGCAAGAGCTTTTCATGCCTTGCAGAGTTTTGGTAGGGAATCTGCACCATTTTTGGAAAAAATACAAAGCTTTTGCGATCATCAAGACAATGAAGTTGCTAGAAATGCGCTACTGCTAATTGCTGAAATTCCTCAAGGTATTGCAAAATCTTTGTTTTTATTCAAGCGTTTATTGAAGGATGAACGCTTACAATTCTATGTACTTAGTGCAATGCAGAAGGTTTATGATTTGCCCTTACAGACCGTATTGCAATTATTCTCACCTTATATCCAAGAATATGAGCGACTGAGTAGAGGACATGGCGAGTATAATAAGATGTGGACAAGTTATTCTATGATGCGACAAATTATTTCTAATAATGGCGGTGGTGGTTTGGTCTTACACAGCCCCAGAACTATTCACCGAAAAAGGCGATAAGTTTTACTAGCTTATATCATTATTATTTGTACTAACTCAGAGTATGTCTAAAATTGCTTTGCATAACATGTATTAGTAATACATAGCTAAAATTATATAAAATATCACCTTTTGACGAAGGATTAACTTCGTAGAGCTCTTCGAGGTTGAAATACTTCGTTTTGGATGTTTTTTTTAGAATTTCAAATCTACAGCGAAGCATTTTAATCCTTCGCCACTAGCTTTTTCACTATAGTATGTGAAGGTTTTGCAACTAATTGATAATCAGAATATAGTGATTTTGTTGCTTTTAATGCAAAATTCTATAAATCACTGATTATCAATTAGTAAAAAACAAGACTTTTTAATTTTTTGTAAAAAAGTATAAAAAGTCACGGACTATTATTTTTACTTATGACATTTTATTTAAATTCGGCTCTATGATTAGTCTACAGGAAAAAAATAGATTTGTTTATCGCTAAATTCCTTTTCGAATCTATTTTTATCCTCTGCTGTAAACTCGTTATCATACAGGCTTATTTGTTTTAACACCTTCATTTTGTGTATATAGCCGGGAATAGTAGTAATTTTATTCGCAGAAAGATCTAAATCTTCTAGTTTTTGATAGTCAGTAATATATGGGAATTTATCAAGTTGGTTGCCGGATAAATTGAGTGAAATAAGCTTCGAAAAATTATTTTTATTTCTAGTGAATGTGAAATCTGATAGTTGATTATCCATTAATGTAAAATGCTTTAAGTTTGGCAACTGACTAATACTCTTGGGTAATTTTTTTATTTGCCCTTTTGCTATATATAAGTGTTTCAAGTTAGATAATTCACCCATGCTATTTGGTAAGGATTTAAGTTTACTTTCACCAATGAGAAGTTGTTCTAATTGATTAAGTTTTCCAATGCTATTTGGTAAGGATTGGACTTGGTTATGACCTAGCTTGAGTAATTTCAATTGACTAAGGTTACCGGTACTATTTGGTAAGGATTTTAATTGATTATTGTGCAAAGAAAGTTGTTGTAATTGGTCTAATTTTCCAATATTATTAGGGAGAGATTGAATTTGGTTGTAATTTAAATCAAGCAATTTTAATTTTTGTAAATTTCCAATAGAGGAAGGCAGTGCCTTTAACTGATTACCCTCTAAATGTAACATCTCTAATTTATAGAGCTTATCTAATTTCTTAGGTAGTTTTTGCAAATGTGTATTAGAACAATTAAGCACAACTAGATTTTCTAAATCTGTTATAAAAGAGGGTAATTCTTTTAGGGGAGCTCCAGATAGGTTAAGCTTTTTAAGCTTCCTTAATTTAGACATAGCACGAGGAATTTTTTTAAGATTCTTCATATTGGAGCATCTAAGTATTTCTAAATTGCTAAGTTTTCCGATGGATTCTGGAAGCTTATTTATAGTATTGGCATCTAGATATAATTCTTCTAAATTATGTAGATCACCTATGAAATTAGGCAGAGAATCCAAAAGGCTATTTTTGATTCTTAATCGCTTAAGTTGTTTAAGATCTGCTACCCAATCGGGAATTTCACATAAAAGTGATTGACTTAAGTCTAGGGTCTCTAGCTTAGCTAAATTAGAAAGAGAACTAGGAAAAGTAATGGGATATATTCGATATGAACGATTAGAAATTAGATGATGTTCGTATTTTTCGTTTATAGAATGTGTATAGATTTCGATTTTTATGGATAAAGGAAAATGAAGACCAAGGTATTCTAAATTTAATAATAGACCTAGTGCTTCAAGATTTGAATTTTGAGGTACTTTATATTCATGTGGAGTAGTGAATAGGGTGTTATTTTCTTTGTAATAAATATAATGTTCAAGTTTTTCGTAATGAGAGTCATATAGAGGGTGATCAGACTTAGGCATAACATCTATACTACCATAAATTTGGTTATGTTTCAAAGGAAGTACAGAAGAGTGAACTTCTAATTTTTTTAGTTGAGTCATATTGGCTAATTTGGGAGATATATAAATATTTTCCATTATGAGACTCAAATTCTCTATAGTTTTGTTTTTGCTTATCCATTCCCAATAAATTATAGGTACATTTATACGTTTATTGTGTGTGCGTATTTCTAAGTTTTTTATATTGGTTTGTGATGAGATAAAATCAATAGTATGTGGCGTGTTTTCCCAAAAATTGCCCATCGAAAATTCAATAATTAAAGTATGTAAATTATCTAAAGTCGATAAAGAATCCCTTAGAATTTTTCCCATCTTTTTACTGGTAGAATTTGGATGGAATGTAATATGTAGTGTACCAATTTCATTCTTGTATGGAGATATAAACCAACCACTACCTAAAAGATTATTTGGTGTATAATTGGCTCTTCTGTTATATTGTTGAGCAAAACAAGATGTGTATAGGAACAAAAGCAGAGATGTAGAGAGTATTAGAGTTAATAGTTTCATTGTATTAAGTTATTAAGCAGTATATATAAGTAGATAGCCACAATTAATTTGTATTTAATTCAAGCAGCCTTTTTGCGCTGCACTTCGTTAAAAAGCCTCGTGATAGCGGTGCTATCCCTGCGTTTTTCGCCTTGTTCAGCATCAAAAAATCTTGTGAATTATTATAAAATTAATTACGTCCACCTACTTAGTATTCAAAAGTCTTATTTACTATGTATTGTAGAAAACATATAATGGAAACCAGTCCAAAAGAAATTGTTTATATTTAAATATGGAGTTTGCAATTTTTAATAAAAAAAATTAGTTGATATAGGTGACATCATTTTTTTATAAAAAAAGACAAGTATGCAAGTTATTTACTCAAGGAATTTATTCTTAATATTTATTATGATGGTTGGGAGTATGGTTGCCCAAGCACAATTCGTAAATCTGGAAGATACCTGGAAAGAGTTCTTGGCCAATGCCAAGACCTCCAATATTTTAGATTTACAGGAACCGAATAAAAGAGAGCAGCCTAAGGATTATTTGAAATATTGCTTGATGCATATGAATACAAACTTTTGTGCTGGTAACCTAAAGGAAGCACAGTTGATGATCAACCGAATTGAGGATATGGATGTAGCTCTACAGGATCAAATTCCTAATTTTAAGGAGAAAAAAGAAGATCTAAAAACTAAGCTAGGTGCAGCTAAAAAAGCGCATAAGGTTTGGGAGCGTTTTCAAGGTGGAGAAAATATCAGTCTAGAGGAGTTGGATGAGCATAAAGGTGCTTCTAAAGTTTGTGAAAAAGGGACTTTGGCTAAGTATACTTATATGGAATTGAGAGCACATTATTGCAATGGTGATTTAGAAAAGTCACAGGGATTATTCAATAATCGTTTGCTAAAGCTAATCAATAATACTTCTCTAAAGGTGACGGATGTAGATGGACTAGAAACAGAGGTAGAAATGACGAAGAATCTATTTGGTGGTTTACCTAAATTGGAAAAAGCATGGAAAAAATACTTAGACACAGATAAATCTGAAGGGTACAAAGACGATTTACCATTGATTGAGTGTAATGCGATTCCAAGTATCAAAATTTGCATTCTGCGTGCTGCTGAGGATGTATGTTTGTATGGTCCACAGATGTACAAAAAGATCCAGAATCTACAGAAGAAGAATACACGGTCTTTGCCGAGTGATGTAAAAGATAGACTGGATTGGCTAAAAGGTGAATTGGATAAATCTAATGTTGAATTAGCTGATTTGGAGGAGTCTTGGACGTTGTTTAAATCAAAACATACTGCGAATGAGTGGCCAGAATTACCAGCAGTAGATACCGTTTTGGGAGACCAAGTAAAATTGGTTGATTTCTATTGTGATAAGATTGCGCAAACGAAGTCTTGGGTGATTAAAGGTAGCTTGGATGCTTGTGCAGAAGGTCAGGGATATTTGGATAAGATTGATGCCTTGAAAAAGGAGCATAACTTAGAATATGACAAGGATTTGGCTTGTCAGGTTTTGCGTTTTAGAGGTAAGGTTTACCAGTGCCGTTATTGGGAATTGGTCTTGCAGGCGCGTAAGGAAACGCATGAAGAAAGAGAGCGTTTTGGTCCTGAATCTTCTAAGATTATGTACGGTGATTTGAATAGTGATAAGCTACCTTGTGAGACAACTGTTGAGTATGAACCATTGGGTTATATTGGAGTGAAATATGTGATTACGGCGTATTTATGTCAGCGTATTAATTTGGCTAAAATGGGGGATCCTGAGTATTACAAAAAGATTGCAACTTGGGTAGGTACACAGGTTTTGGATCGTTATTGCGAAAAAGATATGCGTTGTAAAGAGGACTTCTTTATTTACTTGGAAGGACATACTGATGGACACCGTTTTGATGGTCGTAAGTATGATAATGTGATTGGAATTCCTGCGGGAACGCCTTATACACACTTTGTAGATGGAGACACTTTGAAAAAAACAGTAGAAGAGGAAATTACAGACCGTCTTTCTGGTAATATGGATTTAGGTTTGGCGCGTGCTTGGTCTGTAAAACAGCAGCTAGATTTTATGAAAGTGCCAATTACCATTGGTGCTTATGAGCATCCTGAGAAGGAGAAAGGAGGGGAGTTTCGTCGTATCGAAATTCAGTTGAATATCACTAATTTATTATTGGATTTTTATGAAAAACGCTTGAAAGAGTTGGTTAAGGAATCTGGTATTGGTGATCGTCCGCCTAAGTGTTAAATAGATAATTATTTAATCATTTCTACATAGAGTGGTGATGCTTGTTGAGATAGAGATATCTCAACAGGCATTTTTTATGTCCTAAACTTATAGCGACATATTAATACAACAATGAGAACAGTTTTTGTTATTTTTACGGAAACCTAATACACATGATTAAGTACTTTTTATATTATATACCAGTGATTAGCATTGGAATGCTAGTCGGGAGTTTGCAATCCTGTGAATCTGCCAACTCTCAAAATCCATATCCTAAAACAGATGCAATTGCGCTAAGCACCACAGTGGATACCAATATCATCAGGACAGATTCTAATCAAAGAGAGGAGTTAGACACTATTCCTCCTAAGATTCCTAAACCTGCTGAAACGAGTCCAGAAGGCTTGCAACGTTTGATCAAAGCTTACCCAAATTTTGGATTGAAAGCAACTGAAAATGAGTTGATTTGGAAAGATGGAACGAAAATGGTCTATGATGATGGAAAGGAAAAGGATTTCAGAAATTTGCTGAACTCACCGGACTTGGAAGATCAGCTAGCTTCTATGGAATATCCAATGGGTGAGACTGAGCCGCCAAAACGTGGCGAAGATCCAGGACGAGTTCGTTTTGAGCCCTTCTTTTTTAAGATGTATGGAAAGACCAAAGAGGAGGTGCGTGAAAATTTAGTGCAGGTGACTTGGATGCCTAAAACTTATGGCAATAAACTTTGGGTGACTAAAATTAATGGTGTGAATAAAAAAATCGAAGCCATTTCTAAGGAATTGGATGAATTGAAGCATTTACACAAGTATTTAGAAAATCCTGGTGGAACTTTCAATTGGCGCAAGATTGCAGGCACAGATCGCATGAGTATGCACAGTTTCGGAATGACTATAGATATCAATGTTTCTTATTCAAATTATTGGCGATGGGCGATCAAAGGGGGAGATGATGAGGGCAAGAAAATAATTGTGTTTAAGAATAGAATTCCCTGGGAAATTGTAAAAATATTCGAAAAACATGGTTTTATTTGGGGTGGAAAATGGTATCATTATGATACTATGCATTTTGAATATCGTCCAGAGTTGATTCGGTAACATACTCTAAGGGAATAAATTGCCTTGCTACTAAATATCAATTTATATTATAGCTTAGACTTTATATGCAAAAAAAATATACTTTACATATAGTTTGTATAATAATCGGATTATTTTTCTTCAATATACTTCAAGCACAAGACACACTAAGAGTGGAAGTGAGTCCTTGGGAGCATTTTTATTATTTTGACGGGAAATACTTGAACCTCAAGACACTAGAATGGCAAGCTTCGGTAGATATTCCCGCGCAGAGTTTTAGGAGTGGCAGTAAGTTTACACCTCGTTTCAAGGGATTATCTATAGATAAGATTGGGTATAAGGGAAAGTTGTTTCAAATTACACCGAACAATGGCTTGAGTATGCTAGATCTGATTACTCAAGTAAGCGTTGCCTTGCCCAACAAGGAGAAAACAATGGAGCGTTATAATCAAAATTTCCTTTTGGGGGTACACTATGGAGTAGTTTATGTCAAATATCTTAATCAAGATAATGGATATATCCTCTATAAATATGATGAGAAAGGTACAGAATTATTTGAAGTTCAATTGCCTAATACCCGATTTGTCAAAAAAGAAAAACTAGAATATTATCGCCCATATTTAGGCTATTTATGTCATACACATTCTGATATTGTCTTTTCTTCTTATGATCCTATGGAGCAAAAAACCTTTGTGGTAGATGCTTGGAATGGCGCTGTGGATGAATATGATTTTCAGGTGCAAGGTGTGATTCGTGATCAAGAATTGGATAGTGATATTCTTGGATTTGTTCGTGTAGATCAGCAAGCTGGGCAGTTGATAATCAATTATAAAGCAAAAGAATTTAGTGTAGATATCCCTCAATTGAAAGGAGAGACCAGGCGCTTGAGAGTAGAGACTGTTTTAGGAAAAGATACTAAGACACTTAGTCTAGTGGTTTATGATGGCGCGGCTACAGGAGTCATTTATTTTGGAGGGATTGATCTAGATACAGAGCAGATTGTTTGGAAAAAACAGGTACGGCCCTTGAAAGAGGTAGATACTGCTGGTTATTATTATTCTACTATCTATTTATCAGCTTATGGAGATAATGTTTTGTTAGAAGCTTATGAAAAATCAGGCAGATACTTACAGATTTTTGACTACAAAACAGGGAAGTACATCAAAGGCTTTGGGGATTTTTAAGAAATTCCTTAGAGTAGCATCCTGTATGGTCTTCATAATTACCTGTGCACCAAAGTACCTCTTTAATTTCTTTTGTAGAAAATTGATTAAAGTCAAAGTTGATATAACAGTAGTTGGCATTAAAATCTGGAACAATAAAATAAGAATCCTTGAATAGAATAGAAGGGAATACCTTGAAATGATTGAAAGAAAGATCTATTTCGCTAATCGTTCCACTGAGTTTTAGTATGGAATCAGGCAATTGTTCCAATTCATTATTTTTTAGAGATAACTCTTCCAGTTTCTTCAATTCTCCAATCCAATCAGGAAGTTCCTTAATTCTATTTTTGTCTAGATAAAGAAAGTTAATATTAGATGCTTTTCGCAATACTTTTGGTAATCGACAAAGTTGATTGTTTACATAATCTAAGCGAAATAAGTCCTGCAAATCTTTGATAGTATCGGGGAGTTCTTGAATAAAGTTATCCGAAATATTCAAGGAACTTAGTCGACCAAGTTGACTAATTGTATCTGGAATTTGCTTCAACTGATTACCTTTTAGGCTAAGCGTTTCTAAGGAAGTTAGTTCTAGAAGACAGTTGGGGAAATGGGTCAATTGATTCTTTTCTATCAGTAAGGTATCCAATTGTTTCAGTTGTCCGAGTTCGTGGGGTAGATTTTTTAAATTTCCTTCTGTTAATTCTAGCCAACGCAAACCTTGCCATTCCTGAATAGAGGTTGGTAGTTGAGTAAAGGAAAAATGCTTAATGTGTAAGCTGTGCATCTGTTCCCGATTTGGTAAATTCCTTGGAAAATTTTTAAGTCGAATCCCCTTCAGCTCTAAATCTTCTAGTTGATACATTTTGTAAAATCCATCGGGTAGATCTTCTAGTTCAATCGCAGGTTCAATAGACAGATGTAGTGAGCGGAGTTGCTCTAGTTGAGCAATTTGTCTAATATACTTTATTGGATTAATAGGATTTTTGAAGCTAATTGTCAACTCTTGTAAGTTAGTTAAGCATTCAAAATCTTCGGGTAGTTCCTGCAAAAAAGTATCTGTCTCTAAATGTAAACACTGTAGTTTAGATAGTTTTGTAATAGAGTCAGGTAGTTGAGTCTGTTCAAGATGCTGAACCGTTAGCTTCTCTAAATATTGTAGTTGCCCAAGATGTTGAGGTAGGAAGCGAAGTGTTTTTTTGTAGTTATTAAGAATAAGTATTTTTAATCTAGGAAAAGTGCAAAATACATTGGGTAAAACCTCTGTGTTGATATTATTAATGCTTATTCTATTCAAACCATACAATAAATGAAAATAGTCACTAATATTATTAGTAATTAGATCTTGAAAAAGGTTTAAATCTTTGATATTTAGGATGTAATGTAGTCTTTCTGAGAGGTTGGAACCTATATCTTTTGTTTGACTACGGAATGGATAAGTCTTATCCATTAGCTCAAATAAGCTCTGATAAGGATCAAAATCTAAGTGAATGTTTTGGCTCTTTGCTAAGGCAATTGCTAGAGAGATATTTGCTTTTTCGCCTGTATGAATAAGTTCCCATACCTTGGCTTTCTCGTTGGATATCTTAGACAATGGATAAGATTAAGTAAGTGGAAAAAGGTACAATAAATAAAATTGCAACGCAAAAATAAGCTCAATATCTTTATTTTAATAATATTGAGCTTGTTTTTTAGTTATTAGCTTGAAAATTAGTTGTTTAGTTCCAGCAAGGCAGTTCCATTTGAGCAATAACTCCAAACTGTTCTCCTTTTTGCTCCAGTATAGTTTTCCACATTGTTAAACTATCCAAAGATAAGAGCTGGGGTAACTGAGCATTCTGATATGTAATCCAAGACAAAACCTTCATTTCTTCTTCCAATTGACCCTTTCCCCAACCTGAGTATCCTACAAAAAAACGAATTTCATTTTCTTGTATTCTACCATCCTTGATAAGGAATTTAAGTTTATTAAAATCTCCTCCCCAAAATAAACCAGAGGCAACTTCTACACTATCTTCTAGGAGATCCCCTCTAGTATGTAGATAATGAATGGTATCTTTTTGGACAGGACCACCATAAAAAACCTCTGCTTTGAAATCTGGAAAATCGGGTAGTAATTGTTGCACCTGCATGCCAATAGGTTTGTTATAAATAAAACCTAGAGATCCTTCTTCGTGGTGTTCGCAAATCAAAATAACTCCACGCTTGAAATTTGGATCCAGCATATAAGGCTCGGCTAAAAGGAGCGTACCTGCTTTAAGTTCTGTATCTGTTTTCTTTGCTTTCAATAATTCAAAACGATTTTAGGTTGAAAAATTTTAGTTTATGGGAAAATCAAAAGCCACAAACTAGATCAAGTTACTTATTTTAAAAAAATCTGCTTAGAAATCGTTCAATTATTTTTAAAAAAAGGCTCTATTGGGATACAGAAAATCTCTAAATCATGCTATGACCTAGAGATTTAAGGATAATTGTGAGATATTAAATCTATAAACTAACTAATCTTTTTAAGTGCTTCAATAATATCTGAAGGTTCTGCTCGATTTCTATAATCAGCATCCAAAAATGCCCATTGTATTAGACCATTGGTATTAATAATATAAGTAGCTGCTAAAGGTAATTCATCACTTTCATCTCCATTATATGCATGTAAGTCAAACCCATTTTGATAGGCTGTAGCTACATTCTCTTCTAATTTGAACACGATATTAAATTTTTTAGCGATTTCATTATGCAAATCACTTAATACCTCAAATTCCAATGCTTGTTTCTCTTTGGTAGATAAGGATTTATCTGGGATCTCAGCGGTGAGCGTCAATAGAGTAGCATTTTGTTTCTTAATTTCAGGTAATGCCTTTTGTAAGGCGCGCAAGCTTAGGTTGCAATATGGACACCAGCCACCACGATACCAAGTCAATACTACAGGACCATTCTTCAGTAGGGAATAAAGATTAATCTCTTTATTTAGATGATTTTTTAAAGTAAAATTTGGAGCTGTATCACCTATTTGTAATGCTTTTTTAGTGATGTTTATTTTTTCGACTACCGCAATTCCATTTTCATGCATGGCTAAATTGGAAGTTGTCCATTTTTCAGAATATTCGGCTTTCTTTGACTCTAGCTGAGATTTTAAGGTTGACATATGAGTATATTTTTGGATGGATTTTTAATTCTATAGTCCGTGAAGGTTTTGCAACTAATTGACAATCAGAATATAGTGGTTTTATTATGAAAATCCATAAATAACTGATTATCAATTAGTAAAAAACAAAGATTTTTAAATTTTTGTAAAAAAAGATAAAAAGTCACGGACTATTATTAATTAAGAAATGATTTTATTGCTATCAGTAACAGGAATAGAGATACTAAGTTTATCTCCTGACTTAGATTTCACGGACTTCTCCTCTTGCTGGATAACCACTTTGTTTTAAGAAATCCATCAGTTGTACAAAACTTGGCAAAAATGGTCGTCCCCAAGGATTGGAACTAGTATTGGCATAATAAATTTCATTGTTTGGCTTGATCAGAAATAGACCAGGTTCACTGAACAGTTCTGGCTCTGATGCTGAAATTGCTTTACTTAAAAATAAACCCCATTCTGCTGCTGTAGCTTTATTCATACCATAACCAAGAGTTAATTTATCAATATTCCAAGCCATTTTACTCTTTCTTGCGCGGGCAACTTCATCCATACTGATTGCAATAACAGAAACACCTTTGGCGATCAGATCATCGTGAATATCATTTAGTTTTTCTAAATATTTTTTGCAGAGTGGACAATGCAAACCACGATAAAAAATAACCATAGTAAAGAAATCAGGGTTCTGTTCTTTTAGCTCCCAACTTTCTCCATTTAATAAATTGACTTTTAATTCAGGAGCTTCACTCTTTGGGGTTGCTCTTTTTACTGTATTCATTGTATTATTAGTTTTTGATCAAAATTGTTAATTAATTACTTTTACTTGCGCAAATTGACGATGACCATCAATAGATCCATGAAAACCAAATCCACTTTGTTTAGCTCCGACCCAAGGACTAGCACCTGCCATTTTATTGATTCCAACCATCCCTGCTTCTAATTGCGAAGCGACTTCTTCTACACGGTTTTGACCAAATACAGAAGCACCTAAACCATAGTTACTATCATTGGCTTTTTCAATAGCTTCTTCAATAGAACGGTATCCAGAAATACTGACTACAGGACCAAACGTTTCTTCTTTTTCCATTAGAGCATCAGCTGTAACATTCGTAAGAACAGTAGGTTTGATAAATGGTTTGGGCTGTTCTATTCCTCCCAAAAGAACTTTGGCACCTTTATCCATTGCATCCTTGATGTGGCTAATAATTTTTTGCCGCTGTTTTTCATTAATAATAGGAAACACTCTTGTATAGGGATTGTCCCATGATCCAATTGGATAGTCTTTGGCTATTTGGGTGACTTGTTTTTCAAATGTGTCTTTTATACTTTCATGGACATAGATACGTTCGGCTGAAGTACACATTTGCCCAGAATTTTCTAAACTTGCCGCAACAGCATATTGAGCCGCCATAGGCACATTGGCATCAGGCAAAACGATCATGGGATCATTACCACCTAGCTCCATTACTAATCGTTTGATCCCACTAGCAGCTCTTTTCATAATATCTTTCCCGGCTGTTTGAGATCCCGTAAATGCTATCATTTGTATATCTGATTCAACTAGGGCTTGCCCAACTTCCTTTCTTCCATGGATGACTTGGACTAGGTGTTCTGGTAAAATCTTATTGAGCAAACTAATGTATTTATCTGCAATAAGTGGCGTCTCTTCTGAAGGTTTTAAAATCACAGCATTACCTGCAATCAAAGCAGGAATCATCAAATTATTAAACATAGCCAAAGGATAATTCCAAGGTGAAATAATTCCTACAACACCCAAAGGCATATAGTGAATAGTTCCACTTCCTGTTTTTCTAGCTTTAATAGCTGTTTTTACCTCATTGGCTATATAGACAGAGCCATTGATCACTCCATTAACCTCAGCTGATGAGCGACGAATATCTTTGCCCATTTCCTTACTCAATAAGATGGAAAGTTCTTCTGCATGTGGTAATGCATTTTGAGTAGCTTTCTGTAAATAGACAATGCGTTCATCTACTGATAATTTCTTCCATAGTTTTTGAGCTTTATGGGCTAGCTTTACAATATTGGGTATATCCTTAATAGCTGTGCTATTGACTGTTCCTTCAAGGTCTCCAGTTGCTGGATTATATGATTTTATTAGTTGTTCCATCTTATCCAAATAAAATATCTGTTCTAATAATATATTTAATGCCTTTAGTGATTTTGTCGCTGGCGTGTAAGCAATGCAAGGGATGCGAACCATGCGGAAAGCATAGAACACTACCACGATCTGTGCGCACATTTATAATATTTAGATCATTCTGAAAGCGAGCAGGCTTATTAGGATTAGATTTGCTAACCATAAATTGAGTAGCACCTCCTTCGAAATCATCACTCAATAAGATTAGAAAAGTATATAGGCTGTATAATCCAGGATAAGCATTGGGTATCAGTTTTTTATTAACCACACGGCTTCCAGGCCAAGCCCCATCCGTATGTGCTTTGAAAAAATCACCCTTTTTATATTTATAAAATCTAAACCGAGCATTGATGCCTTTGGCAGTTTGCCCTTGCCAATTTTCAGTAACCAAATGTTGGCTACGTTCCCAAATGGTACGATCAATCATTTCACTAACAACCCAGTTGAAATTTTCATTATGCCTAATTTCATGTGGAAGAGAAACAGGTGAATCTTCATCATATCCCAATAGCTCTGAAACATCAATCAATTTTCTAGTTTCCTGATCAGAAAGAACATTCAAAAGCTGGAAAGCACCAGGTACTTCAGGGATTTCAGTTCGACTTACCTGATTGGTATCAAAATTTTCTTCAAAAATTTGAGACGCGTCTAAAGTATCTGTCCAAGTGGGCAGTGCAGCAGCATGAAATCCTTTCTCGTGAGCTACAACATAAAAATCATCTTTTGTCATAATACTTTTACTTAAAAAACAAACCTGACCAAATGCTGGAAGTGTAATTTGATCAGGTTTATAAATTCATAATTATCCCACCTCTTTAGTCCAAAGAGAAGCTTGATATTTATTCACATCTTCTAATACATCATCTGGATATACATTTCTAAATTTATGCTGATCAGCAGGGATCCTTTCAATCATAAATTTAATCATGTCTTCTGGTTCGAACTCAATACCACCTGTAGCAAACAGCTCCTGAACTTCCTTGATTTCAGCTGGGTCAGAGAAATTAACATTTGGGTCAAACCACTGGTCAACAGTATCATACATACGATGATTGAACCCTGTGCTAAATGGTCCAGGATTGATAGTGGCTACAGTCACACCTGTTCCTTCCAATTCTATTTGTAATGTCTGTACTAAACCTTCTAGAGCATGTTTGGAGGCAACGTATGGACCTAAAAATTTGAATGTAAAGAATCCTGCGATAGAGGAGGTAAATACAATTTTACCTTTTTTCTTCTCTACAAAGATTTTAGCAAATCGTTGCGCAATAGCAATAGTTTGGAATACGTTGATTTCGAACACTCGCTTGATGCGTTGTACAGGAATTTCTGCTACAGGACCCGTTTCGCCAGTAGCTGCATTCAGGTTGACAATATCTATTTGAGCACCATACTTATTGATAATGTTATCGATATCGTCATTATCCAAGTAATCCATTTTTTCAACTATAATGTCTAGATTTGCCTCTTTTGCTTTGTTTTGCAAATATGTTTTTTGTGGCCAATTTTCTACTGTTGCAATAATTTTGTGTCCTGATTTTGCTAATCCCAAAGCAACACCTTCTCCAAAACCTGAACCTGCACCTGTTATAAGAATTGTTTTACTCATTGTCATTGATCTTTAGTTTAGATAATTTGAAATCCTTTGTGAATGATAGCTTTGTTGTCTACCAAAATTTTACTTGCAGCATCTAAAGCTTTTTTCAGATGAGCTGTTTTCCAGTGTTTTGCCTCTTCATCTGGATTTTCCCATCGCTCAATAGAAAGTAGTGTATTTGGTTTGTTTTGATCTTCTATAAAGAAATATTCAACTGCACCTTTTTCCTTTCTAGTTTCTGTGGCTAAGTTTTCAAAAATCTGTTTCAATTCATCGAACTTACCTTTTTGAGCTGTTAGCTCTGCGACTACAAAAATTTGTTTGTTCATAATTCTTATGTTTTGTTTGATGCAACAAAAGTAGGTGAATCTAATTTATGGTCAAAACAGATTTTTTAGATAAAACTAATCGCTTTTTTAGATTTATTGTATCTTTGTTTAAAATCCTTGTAGCATATGAATTTGCAGTTTATTAAATATTTTATCACCTTGGCTGAGTATAGGAATTTTACCAAAGCAGCTGAGAAGAATTTTGTGGTACAGTCTACTTTTTCAACAGGCATTAAGAAGTTAGAAGAAGTTTTGGATTGTCAACTCTTTTATCGCGATAAGCGAAATGTCAATCTTACCAAAGAAGGAGAACAATTATTGCCAAAAGCAAAAGAATTGCTAAGTTTATGGAACTCAATAGAGATAAGTTTTAGAGAAGATCAAGTCAAAATGCTGAAGGTTGGAATTCTAAATACTATACATCATACAGATATCGTAGTGCCTATTTTAAAGAACTTTCGAGAGCTTTATAAAGCCTATCAGTTTGAATTGATAGAGGACACACAAGCCTCCTTATTAGAGCGATTGAAGAAAAATGAATTAGATGTAGTTTTTGTTCAGGAAGAAGATTTAGGAACGAATATTTTTTCAAAACGTTTTGTCTATGAAGAAAAATTAGAGGTGCTCTTACCAGCTTCTCACGAACTACATAATAAGAGTAAAATAAAGCTTTCTGAGCTAGATAATTTATCTTTTATCAAGCATGGAAATTGTGTATTAAACCATCAAGTAGAAGAACAATTTAGAGAAAGAGGCTTAGAGCTAAATGAAATATTTACTGTGCAACATAGTGAGATGCTAATTTCCTTAGTGAGTTCAAACATGGGAATTTCATTAATGGCTAAGCCACAGTCTCATTCCAATTTGATTACTTTTGTTCCTATTGCAGATGCAGAATTTAAAAGAGACATTATCTTGGTTTGGAAAAATAATAATGAATCTAAAGCTTTAAAATGTTTTCTGACAGTATAACATGAATTATGATGTTTCTTCAAAACGAATTTGCGTGTATGCAGGCATTTTTTGTCGAATCAAGCTTTGCTGTTCTTGGTTTAGTGGATTCCCAATCAAGGTTAAAAACTTTAAACGTTTGAGTTTGAACAAAACTTTTGGCAATTTTTCAAATTGATTATGACTCAAATCTAAATGTGTTAGCTTCGATAAATTGGCAAAATCTTCTGATAAATCTTGCAATTGATTATTTGCCAAATCTAATCTCCACAGTTGTTTGGCAAGCTTCCCAATTTCAGGCAATTGCTTTAATTGATTATTGTTTAAGTTTAGTCTTTTTAGGGTAGGAACTCTGAAAATACTAGTCGAAATTTGTGCTAATTGATTCTCTGCTAAATTCAGTGTGTGCAACTTTCTAAGTCTACTTAAATCCCAGTTAAAATCAGTTAATTTATTTTCACTCAAGTCTAATTCTTGTAATTTATTCAGAATAATCTGAGCTTTGGGCAAACGTTCTAATTGTGTGTTTGCCAATCGTAGATGTTCTAAATGTTTCAATTTTAGCACGATATCAGGAAGTACCTTGAGTGGATTGCCATTCATATTCAAAACGCCTAAACGTTTGTAACGTTTGATGCTGGCAGGAATATCTGTGATATGATTATTCGCCAAATTCAGTGTCCGCATTCGATAAAGCACCAAAATCTCTTCAGGAAAATCTTCTAAACCGACATTTTCTAGGGACAATGAATTGATATTGAGTAATTCTATAATTGCCTCAGGAATCACAGGAATACTGTTATTAGATAAATCTAAAGATTCTAAATCTTGTAATTCAAATACTTCTTGAGGAAATTGCTTGAACTGATTATGTGCTAAACTCAGCTTTTTCAATCCCCTAAGTGAAGTGGTCAGAAATTTAGGTAAAGATTGTAGCTGATTGTGATTTAAACTAATGGTTCGCAGGTTTGACATTTTATACAAGACCTCAGGAAATTCTTTAAAATTATTTTTGTCTAGATATAAAACGCTTAGCTCTCTAGCATCAGCCAAGTGCATAGGAAGTTGTTCTAACTGATTATCCATCAATAATAAATGCCCTAATTGAGGTAACTGAAAACAACCAGAAGTAAAAGAGTTTAATTGGTTTTTAACCAAAACAAGGAATCTCAGATTTTTTACCTGATTGAGATGCTGAGGCAGATTTTTTAATTGATTGGCAGCTAGATATAACCACTTTAAATTGGGGAGTTGACCAATAACATCAGGAAGATGATCGAGTTGATTATAACTCAGGTGTAAAGTTTCTAGTGTTTTTAATTGCCCAAAACTATCGGGCAACTCTTTTAACTGATTATGGCTAAAACTGACCAGAACGAGCTGTTTCAACTGACTAATTTGTGCAGGAAGTTGTTCAAATTGATTATAACTCAAATCTAGATGTTGCAAATTAGTTAATCCATTCAATTGATTATTTAAGGATTTAACTTGATTGTTGCTTAAATATAGACTAGTCAACTGTGGAAGTTTCAACTTTGGTAAATCCTTCAGTTGATTATTGGCTAGGTTGAGTGATTCTAGCTTTTGCAATTGATTGACAGAAGGCGACAAGCTAGAAAGCTGATTGGCTTGCAAATCCAACATTTTCAATTTGTTCAATCGAAAAAAAGCTTCATCTATTTGTTCAATCTCATTATGCGAAAGATATAGATAACTGAGCTGCTGAAGTTGCTGAATTTCTTTAGGAAGTCGCTGAATCTGATTTCCATTCAAATCCAATGTAGAAACCCTAGAAAGTGGGTAAATCTGTGGCGGAATTTCTTTGAAATAATTGCGAGAAAGATCCAAATCTTCCAATTTGCTTAATTGGCTAAAGCTTTTCGGTAACTTTGATATTAAGTTATTTTGAATCGTAAAAATGATCAGCTTATTCAGATTTTGAATAGATTCGGGAATTGATTCAATATCATTACTTGCTAAATACAGCGAATCAATCTGGCTAGAAGATAAAATCCCTCTAGGAAAGGCCCTCAATAAATTACTACACAAATCCATATAAGTCAACTTGGGAGCGGCACCCAATTCTGGGAATTCTTCCAAGAGATTATCGCTCAGATCTACAGATTCTAAGCATTGCGTTTGCCCAATAGAATCAGGCATTTTTTTGATCGAATTATACGCTAAATTCACAATGCGCAATAGATGTAATTCACCTAGATTCTCAGGAATATGCTGAACGTTTTGTTCTTTTTTATGGATCTGACTCAGCCTAAAAATATAGGTCAGCATATCCAAAAGCCCCCTAGGCTTGGAGTTTTTTTGCAACCAAGCATAGAGAGCATATAATGGTTTGAATTCAAGTTCAATGCTTTGAGATTTAGCCAATTGTAGTGCTAACTCAATATTGTTTTCTTGAGCCGTTCGGATCAATCTCCAAATGGCTTCTTCTTCCTTACTCTTGTATTTTTTGAACAAAACTATGGCTTAGTTTTCGGACGCAGCACTCGGTTTCATCGAAAGATTAATATTAACCAAAAGTCGGTTATTCGCTTCTTCTGGTCCTTTAGGTGTTTC
>JAKVCT010000639.1 GCA_022448995.1 Saprospiraceae bacterium | reverse complement strand
AAACATATTATAATGAAGCAAAAATTATATAAAATAGAACATATACTACCCGCTAAAGCAGATCCTAATCAGGGGATAGAAGGACATAGACATGATAGCTATGAGTTCTTTTTCTTCGCGAAAGGTACTGGAGTCCATTCCATTGACTTTCAAGACTACGAAATCACTCCATATTCTTTGCAGTTGGTCTGTCCCCATCAATTACATATGGTTCGCCGTTCTCCCAACGCAAAAGGTGTTGTTCTTCTCATGGAAGAAGAAGTGCTAGAAAAATGCCTAAATATTAAACGTTTTCTTAGTCGTATTCCATATAATTTCAACTTTCAGCAACACGTTCTCCTTAGCCAAGAAGATGGTCATTTGATCCAAAAACTGGTTGAGCAACTGGAACAGCATCCCAATCAACATCTTTTCCTATCGCTTGTACAATACATGATTTATTGCTTATCTAAACAAGAAACAGAAGAAAATACAGACCTAAGTCCCAACCAAACACTATTCATACAGTTTATAGACTTGGTCGAGCAGCATTATCTACACGAAAAAAGTGCTAATTTCTACTGCCAAGCGCTGCAATCATCCTTGCGTAAACTCAATACCATTGTAGAACAACAAACGGGTATGTCCGTTAAAAAATTCTTGATCTATCGCACCTTGCTAGAGGCCAAAAGAATGTTGCTACATGGCAACTTCCCTGTCAAGCAAATTGCCTTTGAATTAGAGTTCATAGAGCCATCACACTTTAGCTCTTTCTTTAAAAAACATTTAGGTGTTGCTCCATCAGAATTCATTCAGAAGTATCTAAAGTAAAATTTAGAAAAAAATTAACATATTTTAATTTATTTATATCTTCTTGTCCCTTTTTTATATTTACAAGCGTAATTATTTAGCTGATATTTGGAATAAATAGTTGTTTGATAACGAACAATATTTATTACTTTATCTAAAAAATAATACAAAATGAAAAATTTATTGCTCATGGCTGTTGCCATACTTTGCTTATTCTCTTGTGAGAAAGAAACCCTTCTTCCTATGCACAACGAACTCATGCATTCCAATGCCAATACTAATAACTCGACAACGTCTTGTTCTCAACAATTATTACAAGGGCTTTGGGTCAAAACAGGTCTTTTTGATGCCAATAACGCTCCGATACAATCCAGTGCACTTAATGTCTGGACCCTCCATCGACAAGACAGTCTGAATTTTTCCTCAGGCCAAAGTCAACTATTCGCTAGCAACTCCAACTACAAACTATTATACTATTCCAAACTTAGTCCTTCGCATAACTTTGGGAATATATATACATTGGATGCTAGAAATTGCCAACTAAATGTAGGAATCATGTCCTGCGGTATCATGTGGTATGCTTACCGTGTCGTCAGTATTTCTAATACAACATTGGTCTTAGAATATATTTATAATCCAAATTCACCTTCTGGAGGCTTCATGTCCTCTACAGCAGCTGATGCTCATACGATTACGTACCGAAAAGTTAGTCTATAAAATACAGAGAGCGGCAGTGCAAAATGACAGCCCCGCAAAGTATTTTTGACAAAAACATTAAAAAACCATTAAAAAAACTGGTTAAACTTGTATTTCCATGGTTTTTGATGAATTGGAGTGCCTGGGCCTCCGGGTGTCCGAATTGGTGGAAAACCATGGAAATACCAGTTTAACCAGTTT
>JAKVCT010000638.1 GCA_022448995.1 Saprospiraceae bacterium | reverse complement strand
TACTACTTGTTTAACAGATGGTTCAAGGGGGTTAAGTAGTTGCTCTTGCCAATTGCTCTGTGAGTGAGAGCATATTTTTAGACTTGTAATACAGTAGGAATAAAGCACTGTAAAAAAAAGGGAGACAAGGAATTTTGTATCTTGCCAAAGCGCCGAAGTTAGTAGAAGTAAAACCTACCGAAAAGGCAAACATAATCGCAAATACTAGACAAAACATAATAACAGGGTCATTAAACATGAGCTGAAGGGTTTTGCTGATACCTGTTTTAAAGAAGATGTATAAGAAAAAGACCAAACATACAGTTGATTCCAAAGACGAGATTAATACGATAGGCTTTCGAACTTCCCAAATATATGGCCTAAATAAAGCCACATTCACAGATACAGGAAATGCACGCATTATTCCAAATAAGCTAGGATCAAATTCCCCTAAATCGTAGCTTGTACCACCATCTCGAGCTGTACTAACTTCTAACCACCAACGAATTTTCTCAGCTTCTAACAATAAGTTTTCTAAGGAATATTTAGGAAAAAATTGACCTAAAACCTGAACTGCAACAAGACCTCCTAATGTACCTGCAAGAAAGAAGATGGGAGCTGCAAAACGTCGGAAAAATACACTTTTGATGTGTTGGGTTTGCATTAGAAGTACCCAAATCAGCATTGCTGGAAGCAATGCTAAGATCACATACACTTTAATTTGCATAATCAACCAACCAGAAATCATTAGCATGATTAAGGTTCTTAATAATTGTTGTCGCTTGATGAAGAGAGTGTAGGCTGCATTTACAAAGATACCGAGGGCACCCATTACTATGGAGTCCTTCATCAAACCTGTTCCCCAAAAACAAACGGAGGGAACCATGAGTATAGAAAAGGCTAAGGCCCTGTGATATTGCGGATAAATATCATAAAAAACTAAGAATAGTTTCCAGCAGCCCCAAAAAGCAAAACTAGTGAGAATCAAGGATATACCAAAGTAACTGCCAAACGTAAACAAGCTTAAAAAGCCTCCAATCCGAACGACCATGGCTTCTGTATCGCTCATGAAAAAGCGATGAAATGTAAGGTAAGACTTAGTTACAGGATGTAAATCTCTATAGTCTTGAAAAATCATTTCTAGAGATGCAGGAAAGTCTTTAAATGCTGTAAAATAAATATCTTGTGTGCCCATAAAATACCAAAAGGTGTCTCCTCCATTATAATAATACTGATACATCAGACCAGTTAGAAAAGCACCAATAAATCGAAATAAAAGTGCAGGGAGAAAATATCTTTTAATAATACTATTAGAGTATCTAGAATTTCGGACAATAATAAATACAGAGGTCAATACCACAGCAAAGATAGGTAATAATAAAAAATCAATACTATATATTATTCGCCACTGCATTCTTTGCTATCTTCGTCTTTTATTAGAGTTTAGTTGAGAGGATTAGATGGTTCGCTATTGAACAACCATTTATATTATTTTTTATATTTATGTTATTCCCAGAACATTTATGTTGAGGATTTCTTTTTCTTCCGCCCCTATCAGTGTCGAGGTTGTTTGCTGGAATCAATGTTTTTCGCCACCCCCCTGGGCCGAGAAAGCACCGTTGTTGTTGTTATTATTATTTGTGTGTTCCGAAATTGCTGACTGTGGGGGCTTGTTTCTCTTTTGTAAGCGTCCGAATTGGGGGTGGTTGTGTGGGTG
>JAKVCT010000637.1 GCA_022448995.1 Saprospiraceae bacterium | reverse complement strand
CAGGATATCTAGAACAACCTGAACTCCAACTAAATTGCATTTGCTTTTTTTGTGGATCATAGTTCTGATTCATTTGTCCTACTGCATTTCCATTGGCATCTACAGTATATTGGTTATGTGTGTATCCTACTACTCTTAGTTGACTTTTAATTGCCGCTTTCAATTTAGCATCCCCATTAAAATTTTGAGCGATATGACGCACTGTAAGTTTATAGTGATCAATATCTGGATGAGCATTCGTTGTTGTAATATCAAACTGAAAAAGCTGTTCAGGATGCTCATTTGTTATGGTCATAGTTTTGGAAGCTATATTCGTATTTGGAATACTATTCCCTCCAGCATCCATAGCACTCACTGTAATTCCTAACTGATATTCAAAAGGGCGCTTTCCCAAGTTATACTCCTCTCCCAAATCAACCTTCAAATTAAAGGTTGCCTTTTCTAGACCTCTACTAGCACAATTTATATCCCAAATACTTCTAGCTGGCACCTCTAAAAATTGTATCTTAGATGGTTCCATATATCCACCTAATGAGAACTCAATATCGTTTATTTGACCATCAGAGCTATAGAACGTATAATTCTGAACGCCTCCAATAACAATTAATTCATTTAGAGTTTTACTAATATTCGTGGATGGAATACCATTAAACTGTTGACCGTAACTCGCAGGGATTCCCCATAGCATAGATAAACAGTAAATAAAAAAAGCAGCTACTATTGACTTCATGTTATTTTATATTTTTATGATTAAGACTACTCCAAAAAACGGTTGTTTTTTTGTGAGATTCTTGGCAAAAAACTGCCTAAAATACGGTTTCTACAACCGTATTTTTAGGCAAAACTAGACACACTTATATTCTATTAAGGTCGAGGAGTAATATGGTGATAAACTTCTTTAACAGTTTTAATTCCCTTCTCAGTTTCAACGCGTTGACGCACCAACTTTCCTTCGGAATCGTATTGTGGTAATACTGCAAAATGAGTATCTCCAAATGTAGCTATGGTTCTAAATGTAACGGGATCGTAGACTCTTGCAGTTACGCTAGATTCTGTTGGATGGACAACAATATCATCTACATAAGTAAAGAATGGATCTTGGCCTATATTCTCTGTCCAAAGTTTTATTGTAAACTTCTCTACTCCATTATTACTCCAAGCTTGCAACATATTTTTAGTAAAGTGGCCTTCTACCAAGAACCACTTTCCTACACGAGCTACAGCCTGCATACTAACAATGGCTATGTCTTGGTTACCATTAGAGGCGGTGAGTTTTACAGAATTAGGTAAGAGGTTTAAGGTATTTCCATCAATATCTCTATTAGAAATCCAAAGTTTAATAGTTTCTCCACCTTCTGTAAGCTTATCAGTTACTCTAATATCTGTTGCGATGACTAATTTTCCAGAGTTCCCTGTATTATTTACTAATATTGAACGATACCCTTGAGCTCCCGTATGTGCTGCTACTCCTTGTAAACTCCAACTATTGGGCTGCTCTGCGGTTACTCCTGATTCTAAAGTAGCCCCTTCTTCGTATTCAAAACTCTCAAAATTGATTGCATCAAATTCTGCATTGTTAGCGGATAATACAACTAGATTTTGATCATATCCATATTTGTGAGCAGATGGTACATTGAACAAATTGTTTGTTTGAAGTGCCTGCCCATGTGGTGATTGTACTTGATTATAAGTAGCAGCAATCC
>JAKVCT010000636.1 GCA_022448995.1 Saprospiraceae bacterium | reverse complement strand
CAATAATATTAAATTTTTTATTTAAACTATTTAAATTAAGTATATCTCCATGTAAAAATTCAATATTTTGATGTTTTAATTCTTGCATTTTACGCTTAGCAAAAGCTAATCTGTAAGAGTGCATTACAGTAAAACGCAACAATAATTTTGTTACTTGTTCTTCCCCCAAATCTTGGATAAATGGATAATAACACTTATAAACTTCATCCAATAAACCAACTGCATTATAGCCCCAATCTTTTGCATTAAACAAGGTTATTCTTGTCTTATATTTAGGGGCATAAATACCGTCATATCGATATAAGGATAAGGCGGAAAAGTACAAGAAGAGATACGGATTTCTATATTCTTTATTTTTTAGATAAGATTTTAATAAATTATCATTCTTACAAAGAACACCTGAAAGCTGATGTCCAAAATGAGAGTATTTGAACACAGCATCAAAACCTGCAGGTACAAAGTCTTCATCAAAATCAGCAGGGCGAGGATTAGATTCCCCAGTTTCTGTAATCCCTAAAGCTCCAGGAAGAATACATCCCAGATTAGGATTTTCTTGGATTTTATCTATGCAGTATTTTAGATAGCCTGTTGCTAAATAATCATCATCTCCTAAAAATATAATAAATTTACTAGAGGATTTCGTCATTACCTCCACTGCATTGGGTTCTAAACCTATATTCTCCGAGTTTCTGTAATACTGAATATTAAATTTAGGATTTTCTACCATAAACTTAGCAACCTCCTGTTCCGTATTATCAGGGGAACAATTATCAGATATAATCAACTGATAATTATCAAAAAGTTCATCTTCTTGAAGTTGAGCATATAATAGCTTTAGATTTTTGATTAAATCCTTTGCCCGATTATAAGTAGGAATAAGTATATCTATGAGCATATTTAGCTGTTTTGCAGGTCAAAATCTGACCAACCTTGGTCTTTTGTTGATAAGTTAGGATTGAAGGAAAGCCATTGTATCTTGAATATCGGATCATTCCAACGTATTCCGCCTTCGGCATCTGGATGATAGATGTTATCAGAGTAATATAAGACATCTGTCTCATCCTCCAACGTTAAGTAGCCTGTGGCAAAGCCTCTAGGTACCAAAACGCCTATATCAGCTTGCTCTAGTATAATTGTTGCAGACTTTAGGTAAGATGGGCTATCCAAGCGTAAATCGATGAACGCTAATTGTATCCTACCCTTTAGAACTCTAAAGAACTTAGATTCTGCAAATTCTGCACATTGATAATGCAACCCTCTCAAGATTCCCTTTTGCTTATTCTGTACATAGTTAATTTGTTGTATAGAATAATGATCTAAATGAGTATCAAGGCCCTTAAACAGTTTAAAAAAACCACCACGCTGATCTTGAAAACCTGGACTTTTGAGTACTTTCACATCTTCAAGAATAGTGCGAGTCAATTCCATACTGTAAAGTTTAAAGCTTAAGTCGTTTAAAAATATTTTTGTTGCAATACTATATTGTCATAAAGATACAATTTTTTACGAATGGCCTACCATTATTCAACATAAAGCCTGTATTCTTGTTCCGTTGGTACATTATTGTATATAATCATCTTATTCTGTACAGAATTATAAATTATGCTAATCGATTCATTTACAGTCAAGACTATGACTATCCGCCAAAAAACACAACACTTGTTAGAACAGCTTTGTGCTGGTCTTTTTGAACGCGAAGAAGCTATTC
>JAKVCT010000635.1 GCA_022448995.1 Saprospiraceae bacterium | reverse complement strand
GGTTCCCAATCCAAACTTAAAACCCCTGTTTCCAGACAAGCCAAACACTTTCAATCGAGATAAGGATGTAATCAATGTAGTAGTTAGGTTATCTGGGGTAACCAACAAAAAGAAGTCTTTACAAAGAATTAGAGAGTCTCTTAGTATACACAAAGAAGGTATCTTGACTAAAGATAAGAGCGATTCCTATATTAGATTAGGTGTATTTGCTATTGAACCCTTTAGATCCAACCTAAATAGATTTAACTTTTGGTATCTTGATCAAGTTTTTCCAGATGGATACTTTAGTGAGGTAATTCCAAAACATATCTTCACCAATCCTAGTAATATCAGCTCGAAAAAAACTTTAGTGTTTAATTATACCAATCAATGGGGTAGATCTTACGCATCATTTCCCCAGGCTGATGATGTTGATAAAGATAAGAAAAATCTTAGCAAAAAAGACATTGATTTTAAATATATGAATCTATATGACGACGATGACAGTCTTAGTGGGTTTAGTCTTGTAGTGGCTCACGAGCTTGGCCATGCTGTTTTTGGTCTAGGTGATGAATATCCAGAATTTGGACAAACAGAGCCTCGTTTTCACTACCCCAACTGTGCTACTCCTAAACAGTATCGAAATTGGTGGTCAGCTGAACTAAAGTTAAGCGATGAGGATAGAATTGATCCTTTTGCTACGGAGCTGGAGGAGGAGTATCCAAGCGTTTTCCCCAAAGATAGTATAACTCAGGATACTAAATTTGAGCCTACCACTGGAGCTTGTTATGGCCAAGCTAGTAATAAAAATGTATACAGACCTAGTGAAGGCTCTATTATGAGTTATCATTACCTGTACCCTGTATTCGGCATCGTCAATACTAAGCGTGCAAAGCAAATTCTCAAATTGTTTAGTGGTAAAGACCGTAAAAACATGAATCCTGAAGTAGAGATTTTGAATAGAAATAATCGAAAGTATCAACCTAGTCGATCAGTTAATTTTTCAATCCAGGCTTTTGATAGGCAGGATGATCTAAAAAAAGTCTACCTATTTACAAGAAAGAAAAATGATAAATGGGAAAATCTAGGTCAGGCCAGCTACAATCAAAATACAGGTAATTATCAAACAGAAATTCAATTACCACAAGAGGAAGGAATCTACGAGTTTATGGCTCGAGGAATAGATAACAAAAACAATAAAGGCCAAAGCGTCTCTAAATTTGTAACTGTAACTGCTGGGGCTAGAAGCAATGATCAAGGTAAGAACCAGCAAGTAGCCACGCCAAGCTTTGAATTAGATTGCAAGCAAAATGATGCTGTAAACCCTGTAATTCAAGTTACTAATAGATTAAATGATAAGTTTGAAGTAAAATGTACAGTTACAGGAAAATATCCTGATAATTTTGGTCAAACATTTGAATTTGAAAACGATAAGCTTTATCCTCTTAAGATTAATCAAATCACAGATGAAGAAGGTAAAAATAAAAATAAAAATAAAGGAAATACTGCTTACAAAAATAGCCGTGTATGTAATTTAAATATTGAAACCACAGATACATCTAAAGCTAGCTGTAGTTTTTACGTTACAGGAAACAACCGGTTTAGACTCAGAGATAATAAAAATAAATTAACTCATCGTTCGGGTTATACCAAGCATATTATCAAAAACTTTAGTTATAAAAGAGATGGAGCTAGAAAAATATACCACTTTGAAGAGCCAGCAATAATTGAAGTTGATGT
>JAKVCT010000634.1 GCA_022448995.1 Saprospiraceae bacterium | reverse complement strand
TTAATTCATAAAATAGAATCCCCATGGACAAGAAAAAATTAGCCAGACTCTCAGATGCACAATTACAAGCTATTGTCGATAGTAAAGAGAATAGCTATCCTGCTGATGTTATTGAAATGGCTGAGATATTACTAACAGAACGTGCGACGTATCAATCCTTATTGAGCGAATCCACTCCTAATAGTATTAGGAAAACTAAAAAGAAACGAACAACTCTTTCTCCACTTGTATTTCTTCGTAATATTGCTTTGTTTCTGTTAGGAGGATTATTTTTGATACTATTGTGCACACTTATTTTTGGTGTGGATACTGTAGTAGGAGTTGTTCTCAAAGGTATTTTCTATTATTTCAAGTTCTTATTCACCTTAGGTGGATGAATTTAGTTTTTAATGATTTTTTGGTGATGAATATCGCCATTTTCTAAGGCTACCTTCAAGAGATAGATACCAGGTATCAGGTTTTTAGTAGCAATTTGATTGCTAATTCCTGACCAAACTAGTTGCCCAGAAAGGTGCTGAAGGGTGATATGTCGTACAGGAGTTTTTGCTGCTATAAACAATAAATCATTGACGGGGTTTGGGTAGACATTTACCTTTTTTATTTCTATACTTTTTAGGCGAGTTGGATTACAGTTGGTACTGAAATTGACATTCGCATCTACATTCGTCCAGTTGCTCTGGGCATAAGCTACATTATCTACCTGTATGCAAGTTAGGCTAGTATTCAAATTGGCTTTGAATAAAGTGAAATTATGATTGTTACCATTTTGTACATTGAGGCGCAGCAAGTTCATTGGGGCAAAGAAAGATGCACCACTCACATCTAGCGAAGTTAATGCAGGATTTGTACTCAAGTCTAAATCAGATAATGCCATATTCGAGCGCGTATTAAGCGTTTCCAAGGCAATATTGCTACTAAGATCTAGGCTGGCAAGATTATTATTACTACAATCCAAATATTTCAGAGCAATAGCTCCAGTGAGTCGGAGCATATTCATCTGGTTAAAATAGCATTTGACAGTTTGGAGGGTATTGTTTGTACTGAGATTTAGTGTATCAATAGAATTACCATAGCAATCCAGGTACTTCAAGCTAGTACAGCCACTGATATTTAAAGTGGCTATTTGGTTTGTGCTACATCTAAGATCTACCAAATTAAGCTGTCCGCTCAGATCCAAATTTGCAAGTTGATTATTCTGACACCAGAAAAACTGTAAGGCAGGATTGGTCGGAAGATTGAAACTACTAATCTGATTGTACTGACATTCCAGAATCGTTAAAAAACTATTCGCACTCAAATCTAAGTTTACTAGATTATTACGACTACAATTGAGTTGGAATAGGTTGGTATTGCTCGCTAAGTTTAGGCTTCCTATATTGTTTTCAAAGCAAAAAAGCGTCTGCAGTGCAGTGTTGCTTGTGGTGTTCAAACTCGTCAGATTATTCTCTTGACAAGCCAAAAGGAGGAGATTGCTATTGTTACTAATATCCAAGTTGCTCAAGAAATTGAAGGCACAAACTAGCGTATCCAAAGTACTACAAGTACTGATATCCAAATGGGACAAATTATTGGCTAGGCAAACTACATAAGTCAACGCAGTATTACTCGTTAAATCTAGGCTATCTATATCATTATTGGAACAATCTAAGTGCGTAATATTCGCGAAAGCAGCAATTCCTGTCAAGTCATTGATATTGAGGCTGGAAATATGTAGCTGACCGGTATAAGCGGCGG
>JAKVCT010000633.1 GCA_022448995.1 Saprospiraceae bacterium | reverse complement strand
GCTATCAAAGTGCAGGAGTCCTTGAAACCTATCAAAAATCTTCTGTAAAAACATTTACTTATTTATATTACAGAGTACTAACTTTAAAATACTAATTGCAGTAAATCATTTTATGAGTAGTAAAAAGCCTGATTTACTGTCTATTTTCTTGTAGTATCTCCATCTCATACTCATGACAAAAAGGAGGACAGGGCCTCAAAGTATCAAAAATAAATCCAGTTTCAAGTGTAGATGTGCTAATTGCATGTTGAGTATTGTCATGCCCCATTAATACTGGAGTTAATTTATTGTCATTATTAAGCCCCCAAAATACTGTAAGACCTTTCGAAGTTGACTGATTTACAATATAGTCAATAACAATCCTTTTTACATAGAAAAACTCTATATTCTTATCGCCATATTTGGTATATGGATGAATAGAGCTGGTCATTGATTGCATGTTATTCCATCCTTGTATATAGTTAAAGGCAACCTGAGGTTGTATAATATGAGAGGCCAGTGTTTCTGGCAGACCTTCTAGAGTTTCACTCGATACAGGTGGGGTTTGATTTAAATTCTCAAGGTTTAACTGAATTGCTTCATCGCTTCCATTAACTTTACCGACAATGTTGAAATCACTATCTACAGCAACTAATTCAGACTGTAAGTGAATGTTTCCGATTCGAGTAATTCTAATCCTAAAATGATCGGTTAATGGATTATTCAATAGATCTAAAACCTTAGAATAATGATAACTTTGAGTATGAAGGGAAGTACCAATATACGTAGAGCTTCTATAAGAATTGGCCTTATTAGTGGATGTGGAAGTACTGGTCATACTACTTACTTGTTCTTTTGTTGGTTTAATTGACTCCTGATGGCAAGAGCTAAAGGACAACATACAAGTCCATAATATAAAAACAATATAAACATCTAATCTTTTCATAAGAAAATGGTTTAGTTCAAAAACAGATTTATTGATAAATAACTAGTGGCTGATACTCCTTTGTGGGTTTTCCCATTTTCAGGCAGCTCTCAGGTGTAAAAATGATTGCTCCTTAGCACTCTGTAATATTAATTCTTAAGTAATTTCTATGCGTATCTTTTTGCCCCATAGGAAACAAAAGTCCTTGATCAGGGTGATTATTACTAATTACAACTTCATACTTAACATCCCCAAATCTAATTAACTAAGATTATTCAGTCAACAGTAAATTTACGAATAGGTCATTTAAGTTTACGAATAGAATATTTGTAGCTTCTGGTCTAGCTCCCTTCTAATCAGACCGTCTTCCAAAGGGTTTAGATTGATTAGTATATAAATAGCACAAAAATTGATGCTAGAATAACCAAGTTAACAATTTGCTAAGTACGCTTCTGGAAGTGCGTAGGTGCTCGACTTAGAAACTGTAGTTTACTACAAAAAAAGAGAGTCGACACATTAAGTACGCTGTAACATTAATTCTTAAATAATTTCTATGCGTATCTTTTTGCGGCTTTCTACGTCCTGTCCTCCTTCTTATAGCTAAGGCTATCAAAGTGCGAGTCTTTGAAAACCACCAAAAATCCTCTGTAAAAACATTCACTTATTTATGTTACAGCGCATTTAGCTATTGCCCATATAATTTTTTCATTTTGCTTTTTCCTATTCCTATACCATTACCATAAGTTATTTTTGTAACAGACCACCAAAAAAAAAGGCATCTGCCATATGCAGATGCCTAAATACTACCTATTTCCATAAAACCAAAATACTAT
>JAKVCT010000632.1 GCA_022448995.1 Saprospiraceae bacterium | reverse complement strand
TGTTATATATTAGCACAATAATATATACCACAATGCTTCAATTACCCTACTCATCATCCATTCCTATACGCCATTTATCTGCTACACTAAGTGGAATGACCAACTCCTACAAGATATATTGGTTCTGGTCATTATTAGATGCAATAAAGACAGGAGATATAAGGGAAGGAGAGGCATTACACATGGATCGTTTAGCTATCAAAATGGTAGCTTTAAGTTGGCATACTATCAATACATACAAGCTTTCCTTAGGAAACATTGATGATATTCCTAATACAATTAAAGTTATTCTAAAGGAAACAAATCTAAGCTCAAATTCAAGTAAAGAGGAAGTAGAACAGGAATGTTCCAAGGCAATGAAGAAAGAAATTGTTAAGAAGAAAATACAAGCACTTAGGCGATATGTGCCCTATCGTTTTTTGACACCTTTTTTCGCCAATGAGTTGAAAGGACTTAAGGATGCCAAAAAAAATAAGCAAACTCAGGAACAATCCATCAAGTATTTTCAAGACAAAAGTAGATGCCCAATCTATTTACCTCAAAGAGCAAAGATAGAATTCCATCCATCATGGTTGATCTATTTCAAGGAAAACCTAAGCTTATTGGAGGGTTTTTGCTTATGGAATTTAGTTGCTCTGCTACAAACAAGAAATCCTAATATTCCTAATTTAGGAAATAAATTATTTGCTCCTCCCAAAAATCGAGATCTAAGCAAGGCCAAAGAGTTTTGGAAGTTGATGCACAAGCATCATCCTATCCACTGTATTTATTCCCAAAAGTTGTTGAGCTTAGACGATTTTTCGATAGATCACTTTATTCCTTGGAGTTTTGTAACACATGATGCTTTATGGAATTTAATGCCAACGAATCAATCTACTAATTCTTCCAAGAGCAATAACTTGCCTAGATTAGATAAATACTTCCAGCCTTTTGCAAAATTGCAATTCAAGGCATTTAAGCTCTTCTACAGTCTAAACAAGAAAAAAGAATTGGAAGATTATTCAATTGCTTTTGGGGAGAAACTAGACATAATCAATTCCTACTCTGAACAAGCTTTTGTAGAGAAATTGAAAGCTCAAATTCACCCTTTGGCTCAATTAGCTGCTAATTTGGGATTCCAAGAAAATTGGGTATATACTAATCATAAAAAAAATGCCATAGTCTAGCCTCCCAGTTACTATGGCACTGTTATGTTTAAAAGCAATACAAAACTACCCAATAACCTCAGAGTATATAGAGAACTTTGATCCCAAGAATACATACTTTTAGTTCAAGCAGAAGAGCTTCACCCAATTGATCCAGAACGGATTGATTGTAGTTGCCCAACCTTCCAAAAACTTCCTTTTGAAGATCGTTTGCCCTTAGCCATTCTTTTCTTACATTTAGGCAGTTCTAATAACGTTAAACAATAATTAGTTATCCTAATGCATCAAAAAATTAGAGATCTCCTTTTTTCTACTGACAAACAAAACCAGAAGCTTGCTTGGGAATTAGATAAAAGTATAAACAATGGAGCTTTAAGAAAGGAATTAAGTAAAGAATATACTCCATTAATGAACTTGTTAGGTCTTGATTTAGAAACTCTGATGAGTAAGACTGAAATTACTCTTTCCCATAAAGAAATAACAACTTTACCTAAAATACCACCTCTTGTTAAAAAATTGTATTGTAACAATAATTATCTAACAAGTTTACCACCTTTAGCTAATATAACAGAACTTTATTGTTCTGAAAATCA
>JAKVCT010000631.1 GCA_022448995.1 Saprospiraceae bacterium | reverse complement strand
CATATTGTATTGGGAATATGGTTTTATGGTGATCTTACTCACAATCTAATTGTACTGGATCTGTGCTAATAATGTTACTCAAATTTCCCGCTTTATCTTTAACTTGGATATTGTATGACATACTATCTACGGGGAAAATCGTACTAGCATAGCAGCTAGAGCTATCAGGATAGATACAGCACTGAGAATATAAAATTAAGGTAATATCTCCTTGTCTACCATTTTTAGAGCTATTTTCATCAATTTCAGGAATTCTATAACTTGCAATCAGCTGATTAGTTCTAGAATCTGTAACAAAAATATTATCTTCAGCATCATTACCAATATCACCATTGCCATCCACAAAAGAGAAAGTTAGCAACAAAGAGTCTTGACCATTTTGCGCCATAAATCCTTTAGAGATGCTCAAATAAGTTAGAGCTGGTTCTACTGGATCAGATTTGCGGCAAGCTGTTATACTGAAGAATAGGATGAAAAACATTAGTAGAGTAATATTTGAATAGCTCATGTTTTTTAATTAATTAGATTAATAGGATAGGTTTAAATGTATGCTAAAATTTAGACCTACTTTGACTGTGATTATCATTAATTATCAATCACTTTGTTTTTTTCAAACAATCGTAAAACGAATGTCCGAACGCCAAGATTTATTGCAAGCCATTGAACATATTCAAGATCATGATTTTGAGTCTTTAGCTTTGCGCGTATTCCGTTACCAAGCTCAATATAATCTAGTCTATCAGAAATTCCTACAATTTCTAAAAATTCCTGTGGGAGAAGTTGACAGTCTACGCAAAATTCCATTCCTTCCCATAGAAATGTTTAAGCAGCATCAGGTACAAAGCCAAAACTGGACACCACAGTTGATTTTTTCGAGTAGTGGAACTAGTTCACAAAGAAAAAGTCAGCATTTAGTTCGAGATATAGCTTTTTATGCTCGACACAGTATCCGTACATTTGAGCAGTTTTATGGTAGCTTGGAAGACTACACTGTTCTAGCACTTTTACCCTCTTATTTGGAACGTACAGGTTCTTCACTAGTTTATATGGTAGAACAATTTATTCAGGCTTCTACAAAAAAATATAGTGGTTTTTTTCTATATAATACGCAGAAATTAGCGCAGTTGTTGGGTGAGTTGGATAAAAAAGGTGAATCGGTATTGCTTTTAGGAGTAACTTATGCTCTACTAGATTTTGCTGAAGAATATCCACAAGATCTTCATAATGTAGTTGTTATGGAAACGGGTGGAATGAAGGGTAGACGTAAGGAAATGGTGAAATCCGCAGTGCATAAAAAATTAGAAAATGCTTTTTGTTTAGAGGCTATACACTCTGAATATGGAATGACAGAACTCTTATCTCAAGCTTATTCAAAAGGAAAAGGCGTGTTCGAACCTGCACCAAGTATGCATGTATTGGTACGTGATCCATCAGATCCTCTGTACATGTTAGGGACAGGACAGACTGGAGGTCTATGTATTATTGATTTAGCTAATTTAGATTCCTGTAGTTTTATTGCAACCGATGACTTAGGACGAGTACATCCAAATGGGACATTTGAGGTCTTGGGGCGTTTTGACGCTAGTGATCTGAGAGGATGCAATCTGCTAATTGGTGAATAAACTGGACGGCTTTTTTGTGTTATACTAATTGTGTCCATCTAAGTGGGTGGACATAATTAGTTATAGAATAATTTAATCAGCCTTTTTGTAGATAGGTTTGCTTCGCAGAGCCCTTC
>JAKVCT010000630.1 GCA_022448995.1 Saprospiraceae bacterium | reverse complement strand
GCGGTGAGAATCTAACAGGAAGTGGTTCAAGAGGCAGACATGGTAAACGTTACTTCTATTACCACTGTAACTTCTGTAAAAAAGAAAGGTACTCCGCTCCCCTACTCAATCAGGAATTTGAGAACTTGTTGGAAACGTTTAATATTAATGATGATGTCAAGAATTTATATGATCATCTCTTAGCTAAATTAGTAGATACCGAACAAGGTGATAATGTGAAAGAAATTCCTACGATTAAAGCTAAAATCAAATCAGAAAAAGAGCGGATTAAAAACCTACAAGACTTACTAGCAGATCGTGTAATTGGTTCAGACGATTACAAAGATATGCGAGCGAGGTATAGTGGAAATATTACCGATTTGGAGCAAAAACTGAAGAAAATCAACCAATCCAAGAAAGGTTTAGAACAGTACTTAATGTCGTCTTTAAATCTCATTAAAAACCTCCGTAACGTTTACCAACAGGCAAGTACAGAGTTCAAGCAACGCATAGTTGGTTCGATATTTCCAAAAAAATTAAGTTTTGACGAAAATCAATGTCGAACCCCTGCTATACAAGAAGCCTTTTTTTGGATTCTCTTTAATAACAAGGGATACAGAGGTAGAAAAAACAAACAGCTGCTCAAAAAATTGCAGCTGTTCGCTGTGGTGGAACCGGAGGGGATCGAACCCTCGTCCTAACAACGGGTCTATATAGTTTCTACATGTTTATTTTGTGATTATTTTTTAGACTTTAGGCTGAGCACAAACACCCTAACTAAAGCTTAAGTTGCAATGAGTTTCGCACTAGTATCACAACCCTGCTAGTACTATCCCAATTCATGATATCCAGGATCCAAAACCATCAGGCCAGGTTTTGGTGGACAGTTAGTTCCCCTTACTATACTTCGGGTGGAATTAAGGTAATTAGACTTGGTCTAGATTACGCAGCTAACGCGTAAGAATTATTGTTGTCAATTATTCTTGGTACACTAGTGTTTAACGAGAACAGGTGTATTACTCGACATGCTTGTATATCTACCGCTATTGCAGTCAAATCCAAGTCGGCCCCAAAGAACTTTTTACTTATAAAAAAGCCTTCTCTTTTAAAAGAGAAGGCTTCAAATATACTAATAATAGTGTGTTCTACTCAATAATAAGAATCTCTTTATGTAAAATTGCTTCTCCAACAATATGAACAGCATAAAAACCTTTTGGTAATGAAGATATATCGACAACTGCAGTTGATCCGGAAATACTTTCAGAACTTACTTTCTGCCCTAAAGAATTATAAATATTCAATTCTGTTTTATCTCCCAAATAGTTCATGGCAATGTTCAATTTATCATTTGCAGGGTTAGGGAACATTTTAATCTTATAATTATCAAAGTGTTCATAACCAACAGAGATTGTTTGACAATCAGAAGTATCAATACAAGCCCCGTTTGAACCAATTACAGCGTAAGAACCTGCTCCACCTGCCACATATTCTTGCTGAATAGCTAAAGGTATTATAGAAGAGGTGTTACAATTATACCATTGATAAGACACAAATGGTATATCTGCCTCTAAGAACAATCCATTTGCTGTAAAGGTCATATCTAAAGTAGAAACTTCAATATAACTAGTAATGTTACTGTCACAAGAAACTCCTGTTAACATACTTACATGATTTTCTGCGGCCGTAATATTGTTTGAAATTGTACCGTCAGGGTAAGTGTATGACTCACCTGAACAAATAGTTATGTATTGATTAATCTCA
>JAKVCT010000063.1 GCA_022448995.1 Saprospiraceae bacterium | reverse complement strand
CGCTGGAATTTATGCAGTTTATGCTCAAGATGAGAATGGTTGTATTGCAGAGACCATGGTGAATGTTGAGGATGTTGATCCATTCTTTATTCAGAGTATGACAGCAGATACTACGCTAGAATATTTGGATACCTTGACCATTAGTGCTGAGGTGAATGATACTTCTGGGGTGACTTTCACTTGGACAGAAACTAATTTGAATACTTTGGTAAATGATACTACTTACAGCTTTGAAATTACACCTGATAATAGTATTACTTATCAGTTTGTGGCAACTAATGAAAACGGTTGTCAAGTGGATAGTACGGTGACTGTTTTGGTTGAAAAACCAAGAAGAATCGGTGTTGCAGCAGCATTTACGCCTAATGGTGATGGTACGAATGACTATTTATTTGTGCAAGGGGATGATAAGGTTGCAAGTGTGAATGTACTTCGAGTATACAGTCGTTGGGGTGAGTTGGTTTTTGAAGGTACTGATTTAACCATCAATGAGGCTACTCAAGGTTGGGATGGTACGCATAAGGGTAAACCGATGAATTCTGGTGTCTTTGCTTGGTATGCTGAGGTGCAATTTTTGGATGGTCATGTAGAAGTGATCAAAGGTGATATTACTTTACTTAGATAGATTATTGTACATTTATTGAAATATGAAGAGACTGTTGATATTGTTCGGCAGTCTCTTTTTTTGTGGGTTTATTGGTGTTGGATATTTACAGGCATTGGGCTGACTCCCAATGCTGATATTTATGTCATCCTTTCAGGACTCCTAATTTTTATCTGGTGTGGATTTAGTCGTAACTTTTGGAGGAAAGTTGATTATGAAAAATAAAAACTATGAACCAAAAACCTTTTTATCAAAAAAATGCTTTATTGATCTTTTTGTTAATTTTCAATTTAGGTAGTTTATATCTATTGCTAAGTTTTAAGCAAGAAAATGCAAACAAAGAGATTAGCCTAGCAGAGCTCCAAAAAGAAAAAATATTCCACGATCATTTAGCATCCCAACAAATCACATTAGACACATTAAAGAAATATTTAGCGCAAAATCAGCAGGTAATTAGTCCTCATTATCAAGATATTCCTAGCAAGATCCTTTATGATTTATTTGTAGAACCTGGCTCAGTTCTTTATCAAGAGGTAGATTCTATTGTTCAGCAAGTAAATGACAGAGATACAGAGATCCAGTTGTTGAAGGATGCTTTAAGCGAAGCAGAATTGGATAGTTTTCCTACAGATAATGGAAACTTCTTGGTTCGTTTGTATACTCAAAATCCTGATCTGCCTTATCATGAATTTATCCAAATCAAAAAGATAGCACTTTCAATGACTCTTTCTAAGATCAAATATCGAGTGAATCCATTTGGTCAGCGTATTGATATTTTAGAACATGAAACCAATATTCTAGTAGCTAGCCCATCTATTGATTTTGGATCAGTTAATCGTTTTTTTGCTTATGTGGATTTACATATAGATTTATATAAGAATTCTTATGAATATCCAAGCCCTCTTCAAAAACCAAGTACACATTATATTTTGGAGTGTATGGAGGGTTATGGTGATAGTAAATCACATGTTTATATAGAAAGAGATGCTGTTGGGAAAGATGGATTTTTACAGGAATGTATAGATATGTTTTATGAAATTTTTGATAAAAACCTAAAAAAATAAAGCTATGAGACGCGTAATTTTCTTTCTTCTATTGATTAGTGGATTAAGTTTATCCTTTATGACAATCCAAGAGTATAATTATAAAAATGTATTAGATACAAATAGTAAGTTAACTCAGGATAGTTTGGGGTTTAATCCTGATTATCAAAGGATTTGTGCAAAATCTAAAAGTATAAAATCTTATATAGAATTGTATAAATCTAAGAATCCTAAGTTTAACAAGAATTTACATATTAGTATTCTAAATAAAATCTTTTTTGAGAAGTTTGATATTAATCAGAAAAGTAGGCGAAAGTATGGCGAAAATGACTCATATAAAAATCGCTTAATTAGCTACTCTAAAATTAGTATGCAAAACCAACATAAACGATATTCTTCTAGCTCTGGTTTAGTCCAATTTGATGAAGGTGGCATAGAGTCATTTCTCAATAGTCAAGACACTGGAATTTTATTTAGAACATGGTATACAGGTTATGGTGGATTTACCGTTTGCTCAGAATTTCAACATAGTCATCATGTTTCAAAATCCCTTTCTGCAGGATTTCTAGACGGAGAAATGACTGGTTCTACAGATTATCTATTAGAACCTTCAAGTTTGCATAAACAATTAAAAATTATATGCGAAGATTTAGATTTGGTGTATCTCAAAAGTAGTCCAGAATTTATGGATCGAACAACTACAGGTGGTGGTTGGTGGGGACAGTATATTCACAAACAAAAAAACGGTGAATTAAAACTATTTAAATTCGATTTGAATCATCCTCATTTATTAGAATATCATGTTACTAGTAATATTAGAGAAATACATCGTAATTTAGTGCCTATTTCCAAGTGAATCTTTTAGGACTCTAAGCCAGTATTTATATATATTTCCATAACTTCCATATTCATCAATGGTCTCTGGTAAGGGTTGATCAAAAAAGAAGTCAATAGTATGCTTTTTAATGTCTAAAGTTCGGAAAGACAAAGGTGGAATTTGATTATTATACTCAAATGTATCTCGTAAATAGTTAGAATCTATTTTGTTGACTAACTCTTTAAACTCTGGGCGATTTCTGTAATAACCTTTTGGTCCATAGGTGATTTTTTCTACTATAAGAGTTTGGTTAGAATTATTAATAATTCCTGTTTTTTGACGTGGAAATTCAATCGAAACAACTTCTTGATTATCCAATTTATATTCTAATTGTCCGATGCATCTATAAGCAGAAACATGCAACTCAGCATCTATAACATAAAATTTATTAAAGGATACTTGCAGTGCAGCAAATCCAAAACCTGACAAGATTATTCCAAAAAGAACTCCATAATAAGAATTGAATTTCTTTTTAACAAAAATGGATAATCCTAAGAAAATTAGGATTCCAAAAATAATGCTGAAGGTGACAAAAAATGTGTGGTTAACAATCATCTAGTTTTCCTGTTTTTATAATTTAATAGTCCTACAACTAAAACTCCTTATTCTCGCTTCCTTTTCCTATTTTTGAAGGAAATTTTATTTTTTAATCAACATACATAATTTATGCAAAAAACTTTTTATTTCATTTTATTCTTTAGTCTAAGTTTAGGATTTAGTTCTTGTGAATTATTCTTTGATGATGGAGGTAACTATTCCAGTGAAGACATTCACCCTGTTCAACCCAATATCCCAAATGATCCTGCCAATAATAATAATAATGGCGATTGGAGCAATGGGAATAATTCGGGAGGTAACACAGGTGGAGATAAAATAGCGGATTATTTGCCTACGCAAGCTTTAGGTGATCAATTGGTTAAGCATAAGTTTTATAGTGCTTCTTATTCAACTAAGCACAAAAATCCAGAATGGGTAGCTTATGAATTGACTTCAAGTCGATTACGTTCGCCAGAGGTAGAACGTAGAGGAAGTTTTAAATCTGATCCTGCCTTCAGTGGGGAGGCTAAATCGAGTGATTATACCAAATCGGGTTATGATCGTGGGCACTTAGCACCTGCGCATGATATGAATTTCAGTGAAAAAGCAATGGAAGAGAGCTTTTATATGACCAATGTTTCTCCCCAGACTCCTGATTTTAATCGTGGAATTTGGAAGAAATTAGAAAATAGAGTTCGTGAATGGGGCGAAAAAGAAGGTCGTTTATATATTGTTACAGGACCGATTTTGCGTAAGCGTTTGTCTTCTAGAACCGAGAAAATTGGTGATGGTGTAAGTGTTCCACGTGAATTTTATAAGGTTATTTTAGATTATCAATCTCCACAGAAGAAAGGTATTGCATTTATCTTTGATAATGAGTCAAGTGATAAACCTTTGTATCGTTTTGTGGTAAGTATTGATGAAGTGGAAGAACGCACAGGGCTTGATTTTTTTCCGAAGTTGCCTAAATCTGAGCAGCAGGTTTTGGAGGGTAATGTGGATGTGCAGTCTTGGGCAGATTTGATGGAGGAATAGTTCTGTTTAGAATAAAAAATGAACCTTAAAACTAATTGATTATGAGCATTGGGCTGTCTCCCAATGCTGACAATTATGCCATCCCTTCGGGACTCATTAGGTATCTTTTAATTTATGTTTAATCACCTTTTAGATTTTTTGCTGTGGCTCAATTTTTAGATACTCAAGCAACCAATAATGCGCTTTATGATTTGATTCGAGAAGCTAAATCTGTATTGATTTTAGTCTCTCCGTTTATCAAATTACATCCAGTGCTAAAAAGCTTGTTGATAGAAAAAAGAAATGAGTTGCAATTGAAATTAATTATTGTTTTTGGCAAGAATAAAGAAGACATTTCTAAGAGTTTAGCCTATCACGAAGTCTTATTTTTACAATCTTTTCCCTGTGTGGAAATTCGTTATCAAGAGAACTTGCATGCAAAGTATTATGCCAATGAGAAACACTCAATTTTGACTTCGATGAACTTGTATGATTATTCCCAAGAGCATAATATTGAGTTTGGAATTTTGACTAAAATTCAAGATTCTGAAAAAGAATTAGATCAAGTTGCTTATCAGTATTTCACGAAAGTTGTCCAAGAAAGTCATCTAATTTATAAAAAAGAAAAAACTGATCCTCAATCTGTTGTTAATAAAACGATGCTATTTTATCCCGAAGCTTCAGAGCATCCTAATTCGGAGAAACCTCCACAAATGCAAGGTGCTTATTTGAGAGAACCGCAGCTTGCTTTTCAGGCTTATTCTCAGCAGCATTATGGTTATTGTATTCGAACAGGTGTTAAAATCCCCTTCAATCCTCAATTGCCAATGTCTACAACAGCTTATGAGATTTGGCAACGTTTTGAAAACCAGCATTATCCTGAGTTTTATTGTCATTTTACAGGTGAGGATTCTTTTGGACAGACGAGTTTTGGGCAACCTATTTTGAAGAAGAATCGAATGCATGCTTTTACTTATCTTAAAGGAATAGAGTAATCTTTAGAGCATAGGGCTGCTCCCTATGCTGACGTTTATATCACCCTTTCAGGGCTCATCAACTAATCCAAAAATAAAAAAGATTTAGAGCATTGGGCTACTCCCTATGCTGACGTTTATATCACCCTTTCAGGGCTCATCAACTAATCCAAAAATAAAAAAGATTTAGAGCATAGGACTCCTCCCTATGCTGACGTTTATATCACCCTTTCAGGGCTCATTAACTAATCTAAAAATAAAAAAGTGAGTCACTTCAAGCAACTCACTTCTTAGATCTTTACTCAACAATAGTGTCTTTGGACACTCCTTCCCGAGTAGTGTGATTTCATAATTCCAAGTACATGCGTTGAATCAAGCGATTAGAAATAATCACAAAATCTTTCTCACGCACCATACCAATCAATTCTTTATTTTTGGTAACAGGAACCGCTTTTAAATTATGTTTTTTCATCAATTTAATTACATCCAAAATAGAAGCCTGTGGATTCACTGTGATTGGATTAATTTCCATAATATCACCAACTGTTTCTATCTCCTTACCATTAAAAGGTGCTTGATGTGTAAAGTAATTCAATAATTGCTTGATCGACAACATCCCAACTAATTCCCCTTGTGCATTCTCTACAGGTAAGAAATCAAAGTCGCCCCAAGAAATTAAATCAGAAGCAAATTCTAAGATATCTTCCTTGCGCACAGTGAATAAATCGGTATCCATAAACTCCTCAACTAATAAGCGAGAAGGATCGTATTTATCAAACTCATGTAGCTCAGGAATTTCCCAAGTATGCACAGGTTTACTCTGTCTTTGATTGTGTAGAATGGCAGCAGTCAAGCTTGTCAAACTCTCATCAATATTGGTTTCCTTATGGAATTTGGTAAAGGTACGCAATGCCCAACGTGCACCATTCATGTGATGTTTAGCACGTTCTTCAATAATTCCTAAATACTTATCAATGTCTGCCGTATCTATTCCACGTTTTTCCAAGCCATGTCGAGCTAAAGGAATTAGCTCTTGTTGTGCCAAGTCCATAGCAGATACTTTAGTATCTTTTGTCCAAGTAAATCGACAATCAATCCCCAATTTGGCACCTTTAACAAAATTATCACGGGCATCATCAAAACTCATATGTTTTCGGATATCTCCAAAATGATCTGCAGCACCTTCCATTAACCCTAACCAGAAAGCAGTATTTGCCATTTCGTCAATTACAGTAGGTCCCGCTCCTAGGATACGATTCTCAATACGCATGTGAGGTTTACCATTGGGACTAATGCCATAACAAGGACGATTCCAACGATAAACAGTTCCGTTATGTACCTGAAGTGCTTTTAGTTTAGGAACTTTTCCTTGTTTGATACACTCAATAGAATCCTGAGTAATCTCAGAACCCAATAAAATACGGAAACGCGAAATATCTTCTTTATAAATTTCTAAGGCAGAATGATCTAGCCAGTGCTTACCAAATCCAACACGAGGACTCCGCTGTCTTAAGTGATTTCTACTCTTCCGGTTGTCTATGGATTGCTGGAACAATGCGATACGAGTCTCATGCCACAAGCGTTTACCAAATAAGATTGGAGAATTGGCACACATTGCTAACACTGGCCCTGAAACCGCTTGTGCAATGTTGTACATGCGTGCAAAATCATTTGGACGCACCTGTAAGTGAATCTGAAAACTAGTATTGCAGGCCTCTAACATTGGAGAGTCATGCTGGATATTTAGTTCGTCAATTCCATCCATACGCAATTCATAATCACTACCACGAAGGTGTTTTAGAGCCATCATTAATGCCTTGTAGCGCTCTTTGGGAGTTAGCTTATCCATCCCTAAGTCAAACTTTCTCAAGGAAGGTAAGATACCTGTCAACAAAATCTTAGAATTTTTGCGTAGAGCAACTTCGTGGATCGTTTCCAAACGCTCTCTGAGCTGTACTTCCATCTGGCTGAAGGCATCTCCCTTGAACTCCAAAGGATCTAAATTGATTTCTAGATTGAATTGTGCTAATTCGGTAGTTAACCATTCAGGGTGCAATTCCTCCAGAATATCCATCGCGACATAAGAAGGTTTGTAATATTTATTCACTAAGCACATTTCTTGCTCTGCTCCAATACGAATGATGTCGTCTTCGAACCAGTCATGTTCTAGCATGTATTCGTAAGCTTGAACATCTCTCAAAAGCTGTTTAACAAAGTGTTGCATTTCATCTTTTCCAGTTGATGAGGCTAGGCGTACTTGTTCTTCTCCCATGTTTTTCTGTATTTTAGGCCGTGTATTCTATCCTTTACTAGTGGTTGCTATTGGTAAGTATGGACAGAGGATTAATTTTTCTTAGATATCTTGGCTTTAAGCTATCACACCTTATAACTTAGTGATAATCAAACTTAAAACTCATACCTTAGCAAAGGTTGTGAATTACAGAATATTCTAAATAATTTATTTTTTTGTAGAATATCCTTTTTTAAGAGGTTTTAGTCCTACCAAATATAAACAAAAAAATAAATTAGCGGCTTTCTTGCTTTGATTTTTTATTTGTTTAGAAAATGTCTGTCTTTTGTTTGCAGTTCTTTGGGCATTGGACTTAAACTACAATACTAATTTTAAGTATCGTCCTTTCAGGATTTAATTTTTTACTTAAATTCTTTGATCTAGCTTTGTTGAGTTCTTCAAGATTTCATCTTTTTTCTCACTGGTAGCACTTATTATAATAACTAATTATGTCCACCTACTTACTTAAAACCAATAAATATCGGTGTTTCAGAACTTTAAGTTCCAAAAAATTGTAGTGGGAAAATAAAAACCCATTATCTATCATGTCAGAACAGAACTTAAAAGAAATGCTTGTTTTTTACAACAAAAAACAATGCAGCAACGAAAATGTAGGCTACTCTCCTAGTGCTAAGAAACCTAAATTA
Source organism: Saprospiraceae bacterium (assembly GCA_022448995.1). GTDB lineage: Bacteria > Bacteroidota > Bacteroidia > Chitinophagales > Saprospiraceae > JAKVCT01. The sequence goes on along the minus strand of JAKVCT010000063.1, from coordinate 12,462 downwards.
GTTGTACAAGCTTGGAAACAGTCAGGTTATCCAGTGAATATTCAAAAAATACGTGCTTTGTCTGTAGAGGAAATTTCAGTAGCACATGATAAAAATTATGTAAAAGGCATTCTGGGTGGCAAAATCAAAAATGGTTTTGGTAATAAATCACTCCCTGTAGCCAAAAGCCTACAATGGACTACTGGTAGCTTTTTAGCAGCTGCGGTCTATGCTTATCGGCAGAAAGTCAGTACTTTTTCACCAACCTCAGGTTTTCATCATGCAGGTTATAGCTATGCGAATGGATTTTGTACCTTTAATGGTTTAATGATTGCTGCAATTCTTTTGAAAAAGCAACACAAAGCAAAGCAAATTGGTATTTTGGACTTGGATTCTCATGCTGGTGATGGCACCGCCAATACCATTGCCAAAACAAATAGTGGAGATTTCGTTAGACATTATTCATTAGGAGAACAGGAGATTCAGAAACATAATAATGTGGAATGGTTGGAGCATTTGCCAAATCTAATTCGAGAAAATTTTGATGGATCGGATGTCCTATTTTACCAAGCTGGTGTAGATTGTCATGAAGATGATCCTGAAGTTTATGCTGGACATTTTACAACGGAGCAACTGTATACACGTGATAAATTGGTTTATACAACTTGTAAAGAGTTGAATATTCCTGTGGTGACAAATTTGGCAGGGGGTTATCAGAAACCTTTGCAAAAGGTGATAGATTTGCATAACTTAACTGCTAAAGCTTTTCAAGATAGTTGAATCTGAAGGTGTGTAATATGAAAGCTCTTTTAGCTTCACTGAGCCCTTCGAGGTTGCATACAAATTAATTGTGGCTATCTACTTACTTAGTAGTAATAAAAACCGATCCTATGACCGAATATTTAGATGATGATTTAGATTTCGAGGGCAACTTAAATTCTAATTTGTGGGCTGAAAAATACTTGCAAGATGCTTATATAAAAAATGGTGAAAAAATGCTCTTAATCACCTCAATCATCCACATATTTATATCACCATTACTCTATTTCACAGGATTCTATAAATATATTGATCCCATTTTAGACGATCCTAAAATGCATATTATTGATGCTATAGTTTGGGAATTTGCTTTGTTAGGGATTGTAGTCGCAGCCGCTTTACTTCCTAGTTTGGGGCTTTATGCTTGGCATATTTTGCGCAAGCAAATTTTACTCAATCATATAAAACACATAAAAATCACCACCCCAATTTTTATACTTGGAGCAACAGGAGCAACCTTCCTTGTTTTGATTAGTTCAGTGGTTTTATCTTATCTCTGTGTTATGGAAGGTCGCCCTGAGTTACTGTTTTTTTACATTCTAATCATGCTAATTTGTCTGTATCAACTTTCTGTATTTACATGGATGATTTGGCAACTGTATAGAGTTTTTCGCATCTACAGAAAAGAGCATAAACGATCATACCAAGAAGAATAATTTTTATTGCTCTACGCTATTCCAGCGCATAGATCCTGGATAATCTTTCTGAAAAGAAAAGACACCTTTACACATGATCTCATCAGCAATAGATTGTTCCTCAGATTTAGACGATTTATAATTCATACCATAACGCGTTCGATCAACAGCAATATCAAAATCTACTTTGTAAGTTTCCTCTTCATCATTCATGCTAATCGTCCAAGTTTCTTCTTGGCAATTGCCAATGATACATAATTGACCTTTCACTCGATATTCCTTTTCAGTCTCAGTTGCAGTAATTTCGGTACTTTTAAAAGTAATGAGCGGATGTTTATTTACATCAAAAAAGTCTTTATTTTTCAAATGGCTAATCAAATTTGCATCTTGATGATTCATAGTCTCCACATTCACTTTGATTTTAGTAGAAATTGGAGTTCCATTCTTGATCACCAAACGACCACTAAATTTTGCAATATCTCCAGATAAACTATAGGTTGATTCACCACTTGCTTTTCCTGTCCAATTCAGTTCACTTCCCTCCATTTTGAGTGGCAATACTTCTGTTCCATCTGCCATTTTACCAGTAGTTTCCAAGATATGATAAGCAAAGACCATTTCCTTTTTAGAATTGATTCCTTTCACATACCAGAAATTCCAACCTGAAGTGGTGTACTGACCATAGCGCCAATTCTTTTTATAAATAAGAGAATCACCCGCAGCTAATTTTAGTTTCTTAGTAGCAAACATTTCCTTGCTTTGCTTGGCATTAAAACTTTCTCGTTTCCACCAAGTTCCATTATTCAACAAATAAGCACCAGTTTCAGTAATGGTGATATTTTCGTCTACTTTAATGATGGTGCTATGTTTCCACACAATGCTTTCTTGATCTTTATCTTCAAATTCTGGATGATTGGGATGTGGAGTGCTATAAATTTGAATGCCTTCTTGTTTTAGATTAGCCAGTTCTTCGGGCAAAGGAATATCATAAACCGTTTTGTCTTGAGCAAAAATACAAGTAGGCAACAAAAGGAGAACTACTAGAATCTTATACATAATTTTTATATTTAATTAGGGATTAAAGCTACTCGAACAGTTAATCTCTTTTTTTGTTCTGTATTTGTCATTTAATAACTCTTATTGGTATAGACGGATATAAGTAATATGATTTCAACAGATATACTCATCATTGGCGCAGGCTTAACAGGATTAACCCTTCAATATTTATTAGAACAAAAGGGCATTGCTACGAAAGTAGTAGAGGCTAGAAATAGAATAGGTGGGCGCATCCTGACTAATTTCCAAAAAGGCTTCCCTCCTATTGAAATGGGTGCTACATGGTTGGGTAAAAAACATAAAAATTTAGTTGCTTTATTGGAACAATTAGGATTAGAAATCTACTTACAAAAAATTGATAAACAAGCTATTTATGAACTTTCTCCACAGCATCAACCTGAGTTGGTTAACTTACCTCCTAATGATGAACCAAGTCACAGAATCAAAGGCGGAAGTTTGGCACTTATTCAAGCATTACAACAAAAGATTAGTCCTCAAAATATACATCTAGATACAGCTATACATTCTATCCAAATTCAAGATAATAAGGTCATTGCGACAAGCAACACAGAAGAATTTTATGCTAAAACAATTGTATCAACTTTGCCACCTAAATTATTGATTAGCCAAATAAATATGCAACCTGCCTTGCCACTGCCTATGCAAAAGTTAATGCAGAATACACATACTTGGATGGGCGAATCGATTAAGGTTGGTTTGGTTTATAAACGTCCGTTTTGGCGCGAACAAGGCACAAGTGGAACCTTCTTTAGTAATGTTGGTCCGATTACAGAATTCTATGATCATTCTAATTTTGAGGATAATTTGTATGCCATGAAAGGGTTTATACATGATCGTTTTGCAGCGCTGAGTCCAAGTGAACGCAAAAAAGCAGTTTTGGATCAATTGCAACGCTATTATGGGAACATTGCTTTGGATTATATAGATTATCAAGAAAAAGTATGGTCGGAAGATCCACATACTTATACGGCTTATGAACAATTTGTTCTACCACATTACAATAATGGGCATGCAGCTTTTAGGCAACCGTTTTGGGAAGGTAAATTGTGGATAGCTGGCTCGGAAACTGCGGCTGAGTTTCCAGGTTATATGGATGGTGCAGTGAGCAGTGCTTTTTATACTTTTCAAGAATTGAAAAAGCAGCTTGTATTATAAAAAGGAATTGCATAAAAAAGTAAAATTCAGAAAACGAAATCTCAAATTTTATTTGGTTTCATTTTTTATTGGCGCAAGGCTAAAGACTTGCGCTGAATATTGATGTATTTCGTGTCTGAAGCGAAGGTCTTTAGCCTTTCGCTGTGGGTTCGAGATACATATTTAGAGCGCAGACCTTTAGCTCTGCGCTCTAAATATTTTAACAAAATATCTATTGTGGTCTTCAGTTATAACCTTCACCTAGATAATAATTACAACATGGATTGGTAATATCCCACAAACGCAAGGTAAAATCTCGATCATCTCTCAATTTTTCTTTACGTTTTTTTGCTAATGCAAAAGAAACTTGATAATCTAGATCCTTAGAAATTCGATTAGCAGCACCATAACCATCATGCTTTTTGAGCAGCTCAGATAGCCCTTCTTTGCTTGTCCCTTGTAAGCGAATGCCTACAGTTTGATTACAATTTGAATTTGGATTTCCAGCAGTAGTTAACTCCATGACACCCACATAAGGATTCTCTCCCTTGTAAGCTACAGCAACTAACGCAATTGGTTTATTATTATATAATAGTTGACCTTGTTGTGCTAAAAAACCAATTGTAGACCAAGTTTTGCCATCTTGTTCCGGATCTAGACGACGCATACTCTGAATATCTTTGTAGACTACATAGACATAAGTTTGATCAAAGGATTCAGCTTGCTCTACGGTTACAGCTAATTTACCAACTGTATAACAAACGGTAGGTCCAGTTGCTCTAATCGTAGGAATCTTCTTTTTAGGTTTAGGTTTAGGTTTACCAACACCTTTCCAACCTGTCCCATCAAACGTAAAACCGTAAGTTTGCATTCTATATTTTTCCCGTTTCCACAATAATTTTTTATAAGTTTTCACCTTCTTTTCAGTAGCTTGAGCCTCTTTAGCAATGTCTCTGCGCAATTGTTGATTAGCTTGGTTGATCTTTGCTTCATTAATACGCAAACGATGCTGATAATAATTGCGTAAGATGTAAGCATTTTTCTTTGCATCTTTGACATTAGTCAATTTTTCTGCTGCAAATTTTCTAAATTCATCTTCTAAACGAATCACCTTAAGATAATCACCATCGGTTGAATCTAATCCCCTAGTTGGATCAAACTCTAAATTATTCACCTTGCAGTAGTTAGCCGCCATTTCATCTACTTCCCATAGATTTTTTCCTAAATTATTCACATATAATTCTAAGATCTCATCTCGGCAAGTTTTAAAAATTACTTTCAGACGCTTTTCAAAAGCGCGCGTAGCAACAAAAGTTTGTGCAAAACGTGGATCTTTTAAGGTTTTTATCTTAGTTGGATCAATTCCGCAAGAACTAGATTCTTCACTATGAGAATGACCTGGATCTTGAGTCAAGTGAAATTGAACAGGATTTTGATCTGGATAATACACACCACCAGTACGTCCACGCTTCCCTCTAATACTTTTTCCTCCGATATAATGATGATCTTCATTGAAATCTAAATTCAAATCTAAACCTTGATACCATCTATAAATATCACTAGAACTCACACCACCCAAAGCATAATACAAGCTATCATTCAACGCCTGTGTAGCCATAGTGTAACCTTTGAAAGGAATACGCTTCTGCACTTCGGTCTCAAAACCCTCTGGTAAGAAATCTAAGTCTGCAAAATCTACAGTAGTTAGATAGGTTTCTAATGGAATTGGGCTAACCCAATTCATGTTTCCATCCTTATCACGCAGTCCATCATAGACTAGCATCCCCGCTTTTTTGTTGTTGGTTGGGATTTCTGCACGCACCTTATTTTTAGGATTGATCTTTAATTTTTGACCATTAGGTTTTGTAATTTCTATAAAAAACATACCCGCAGTTTCCAGCGCTTTCCCATCAGAAGTAGTCGTTAAATTTGATTTAACCATATCTGCCATAGAATACGCTTCTGCTAATTCAACTTTGACTTTTCCTTCATAGACCTTGCCTTTGTTGTCTAATAGGCTTCCTTTTGGAAATGCAATTACAGTTCCTTTTGCCCCTTCAATCACTTTGTCTTCTCCAGCAGAAAACTCAAAGAATTCACTTTCTACCATTGTATTTTTGAAGGGATCATTGGCAGACATTTTCTCTGCCTTCTTGCTGTCTGAATTGTTATTAGTATCATTACTTTCTCCCCCACATTGTATGAATATTAAAGCGGCTAAGATTAGTAACATACTATTATATACGGTTCTCATAAATATAAATTTTTATTATAAAAAAGCTTTCCAATACATTTTATAAATACATATAATTTATAATACAAGATGTATATTCTAGTAAAAATGGTGTGTATTCTTCAATTTTTTCACAATAATGCGAATTTTTAGGCGAGTATTTATCTAAATAACTCCATTTATCTAAAAAGATACATCTTTATCTTTTCAATAATCCGTAATACAGTGTAACATAAGAGCATGTCTAAATTTATTCTAAAATGTAATATGACAGCTCTTTTTTGCCTAGACAAGGCTCAACGAAATTAAAATAGCACTCATATTAACCAATACACTAAGTACTCTGTAATAAATATTTTTAGATGTTCTTTGACGGAGTATTTAGCGAAGGGCTTAAGCCCTTCGCTATAGATACAATACATCCATCTACAGCATAGAGCTTTAGCTCTGCGCTAGTAAACTACTCAATTACTTGTGCTGATTAGTTAACCTTAACGGACTATTGAATTTAGCTACGGATCAAGTTAACCTCTTTGAGTCAAATGTTGCACAACTTGCCCCATAACAAAACGACTCTCTGCTGACCACAACTGTGCCTGCAATCTATCTAGATCTTCTTCCCAATCTGCAGTCATTTTCTCAATAAGCTCCTTGCGCAAGGCCATTTTTGTTTGCTTAAATGCAGAAGGAATTAGCCTTAGATATTGTTGCATTTTTGCTTCAGCACGTTCTAAAACAATAGCATCAGGCACTAATTCATCAACCAAACCAATCTCAAGAGCCTCTTTGGCAGGCATCAACTTACCTTCCAATAAATACTGATAAGCTAAGCGTTTACCAACCCAAAATTCATACAAATAAAAGATACTGTCTCTTGGTGCAATACCTACAGCAATCTCATTGAGTCCAATCTTGTACCGATCTCCGTCTGCCATTACACGATAATCACAACAACAAGCTAAGACACAACCACCCGCTGGACTATGTCCTGTAATGGATGCAATCAAGGGTTTGGGAAACTGTACTAGTGTATTGAACAAATGAATAAAGCTATACCAGAAATGACGCAAATTTTCTTTGTCTAATTGATACATTTCGATTACGTCCAAACCACCTGTGAAGAAACCTTCTTTACCATTGAGAATCACTCCTAGAACTTCCTCATTTGTTTTTAGGGCTTCAATAGTTGATTGCAACTCTTCCATCATCGTTAGATTGATTGGATTGGCTCTTCCTCTGTCTAAGGTGACGATTGCATATTCGTCTTTGTATTCTACGCGTATTGTTTTCATTATAATTTGATTAATTATCATCATAGCCCTTGACTCTTTATAAACGCATAAACCACTTACTTACAGTTAGTTAAAAACAGTGCTTTAAAAGATATCACAGACTATAATTATTAGTGATTTATCCTTCTTGAGCTTGAATTTACATTAAAAAACTGAATAAATAAAAAAAGCTAAGAAAATCTGTTCAACGATCTTCTTAGCTTTTGGACAATCTAACAATGTTTATTTATGTAAATTCGATTACTCGAGATTATGCTTTAATTTTTCCATTAACTTTTTAAAATCATCTGCATAACTCTTACCTATCTCTGCGCTTTCGCCAATTACAATAATAACAACACGATCATTTTTCTCATCAATAAGCTTATAAATTCTGTACCAGGCTTTTTTATCTTTACCATATTCGTTGTAAAGACACTCACTGTCTCCTACAGTAACCTCTAGACTTTCGCTACCCCTAAACATATTCTCTAAGGTAACTTTACTTTCCTTCATGTTTTTCTTGATTCTCTCATGCACCTCTTTATTCATAGTACCAAATGTATGTAGCGTTTTTTCAATATGTTTTTTTTACAATATCATCTGGTGTGTTATTAGGAATAGATAATGCTTGAATGAAGGAACCATTATGGAAATTAATATCTAGTTTATCTACTCCATTTTTTTTCCCATTGTAAGTACGATCTTCTTGGGAATGTGAATTAATTCTAGATATATCAAAGTCATCTCCCCAAATAGTAATAGAAGCTGCATTGAAAAAGTCGATAACCTGTGCCTGACTTAGAGTAGCTTGGAATAATATAAATGAACAAAGAAAAAGAAGTTGTTTAAACATGATTTATTTAGATTTTATAGAATAGTTTAATTTTAACAAAAATCTATAAAAACTTGCAGGTTCACAATATAGAATATACAAACCCAGCTTTTGACTGCATAAACCAGTTTTCTGAGTCAAAAAAGATAATCTTTCAGTAGGAAAGAGAATTACCGTGGATTATTCCACTTAAAACGAACTTCTACCCTACGATTTAGCGCACGACCTTCGTCAGTATCATTAGTTGCGATTGGTTGTCCCTCTCCATAACCTACAGATTTGATATTATCCTTATCACACTTCTGTCTCAGCAAATAATCCCTAACAGCAGATGCACGATTCCTAGATAAGACTAGATTATCCTTATTAGAACCTACATGATCCGTATGTCCAGATATTTCTACCAATAAATCATATTGTTTAACTAATTCGGCTAGACGATCTAGTTCAGGAAAAGAATTGGACTTAATATTAAATTTATTGAAGTCAAAGAATAGGTTTTTTAAGGGCAACGCAATTTCCTCTTCAACCATAGCCTCAATACTAGGCAGTTCTAAATCTGCTTGAATATTAATGGGACAAGCCTGTTCTGTTAGATCAATATGATCTGCGACAGGAAAATACCCTTCCTTAGAAACATAATAACTATACTGTTTTCCTTCTGGCAAAGTGATAAAGAAATTACCAGTTTGAGGGTCGCTTTTCAAATTAGCAACTACCTTTCCTGTAGTTAAGTCCTCACATAAGATATCTGCTCCTAGAGAATTTCCTTGATTATCTTTCAGGTTTCCAGTTACAGTACAAACATTATCAGCTTGCATATTTTCGGGTAAATTCAACCAAAAAAGATCTAAATTGGGCGTACCATTAGCCCCAACTTCAGCAGCGGCAAAATAAGCACGCTTACCATCTGTAGATATTTTGTATCCCCAGTCATTATCTACAGTATTGATCTGCTTGCCGAGATTGATCGGCTTAGACCAATTGGTCCAAGAATCATCTAGCCGTTCTGTCTTGTATACATCCATTTTACCTAATCCACCATGTCCGTCTGAACTAAAGTATAGCGTTTTCATATCATAATGCAAAAAAGGTGTACGTTCTGCAAAACGCGTATTCAGGGTTTCGCCCAAATTAATGGGTTTTCCCCAACGGCCATTTGATTGTTTTAAGGATACGAATAAATCAATATCCCCATAAGCATCTCCATGATAAGGTCCATTCCACTTTTCCCGATGAATTCCTAAAATTTCCTTGCGTTTAGAACTAAATAATAGCGCATTTCCGTCACTACTGATCACTGCATCTGCATCCCAGTATGGACTAGCTATATTCGGATCCATAGATTTGGGCTCTGACCATCCCTCTGCTTCTCGCTCTGTATAAAACAAATTACCCTGAATAAATAAAATCAGATAATTGTTATCTGCAGACACACTCAAAGGGCCCTCATTGTATTGAGGTGTATTAACATCCTCCATAGGTTCTGCTTTTTGCCAAGCTCCATCTACATATTCCGCTACAAATACCTCTTCGGTAAGACGTTTGACATCCCAACGACAGAAATACATGTAACGTTCATCTGCGGATAGTACGGGAACATACTCATTGGTAAAAGTAGTATTCATCTCTCTTGGATAAGATACCTTGGCTACACGAACGTTCTCATCTGGATCTTTCAACAAGGCAATTAAATTATTCAATTCCTTATGATTTGTACCAAAATTCCCCTTGAAACGATCAATTTTCCCTAGTGCATTGTCCCAACGTTGCATCTTAATATCATCTTCGATATAACGCTGTAAAGCCACAAAAGCCAGCGCCTTTGGCGCTGCTTCTTTAATATATTCTTCGTAGCGGTTTCTATATTTATTCTGAAAAGGTCGTTCTAAATGTAATTCAAAACCTTTTTTTGCTATCACTTGCTCCTTGAACATACGCTCTTGGTTGCGATACTGTGGATAGCGTTTTTGAAAAAGCTTTAGACTACTCAACTCTCCATCCATTACATAATGATCCAAAACCATTTCTAAAACGGGTTGTAAATGCTTGCTCTTGGGAAATAATCTAACAAATTTGGTACATAAGCTATGTGGAGCATCTTTCTTCAAGGCTTTAAACATAGGCTGTTCCAAATCCTTGATATATGGACTATTAGGGTACTTTTTTAGAAAATCTAAAAACATCCCTGAATCTTCACTATTTTTTGTTTTCTCAAAATCTGGTTTTTCCTTTTGTTTTCTATATTCATTCAAATCCTTACTAAGCTGCTCCCGAAAGGGAAAATTAGGATAGGTAATATTAAATTCTTCTACACTGGCTTTTCCTTTCTTTTCTATATAGACTTTATAGAATTTTTTCCAAATCACCTCAGCTTTTGGATAACTAGAATGATTGCGAATAAAATAATCATACTCTTCGATTAATGCACTTTCTATAATTTTGGCATATAAACTATCAATAGCAATTTTCACAAAAGGGCTGTTCTCATTCTGGTAGCGTTGTGCAAAATCTTTGAACTGTTGTAATGTGCCCCGTTTTGCAATTTTCAAAAAAGCCATAGCCCCCACAGAGTCCTGCACGTATATATTATTTGGATATTTGATTGAAAAACGTGCATAATTATTCCATGATTTTTCACGAATATATGACTCAAAAAACAACTTCTCTCCTTCTATTCTAACGTCGTTTTGCTCATATTTCACACAACTTTTATGACACATATCATGATAAGTAAGATAAGCTGTATGTGTATCTTCCTTTTTGGCATCAGCTAAAGCAGAGCGATTACGTGCTAAATGCATATTCTTTATTTGAACTCTACTTGCAGTGGGATAAGTATCAATAAAGTCGTTGTAGACTGCAGTGGTATTAGTTTCCGTAGCCTCTTTTGCAGCTTTACCAACTATACTTTTGTGTAGGCTTCGGAGTATTCCCGAGCTGTAACCTTGATTTTGTAATTTTAAACGATCTTTGGAAGGTAATTTTTTATATTCTGCAGAAGCCTCTACAATATACGTGTAAGCCTTTTTTATATCTAGTCCCTCATAGCGTTTTTCTGAATAAATTTTGGCTAAACCATATTTAGCAGGAATCGCATTTTTTGGATCTTCTAAATCTGCCTCAAATGCAGTAACTGCTGCAGCGTAGTCTTTTTTATCCAGTAATTTAAACCCTTTTTTATATTGTGCGAAACTCTGATTCCAACTCAAACAGCTGATTATCAAACTCAGCATTAGCCAACTTTTAATATTGCTTTCTTTTAGTCCGTCCATAATATTCAGGTGATTCGTTGTTTTAATAATATAAATGTCAAAATGCTTAGAAGGATACAGTTTTTTTAGGGAATTTTCTAAAATTCATTGCTAAACTCTTTTCTAATCGTAACTTAAATACATTGTTTAAGCTTTTAGTTTTAGGAATCAGATCACTAATTCAGGAAAATTGGGCGTTATTACTCAGAATAATATTATTAAGTAGGTCGACATAATTATTTTTGGTAACCTTAACATAGAAGTTGCATTGTGATACTAGAAAAACTACGTTTTTATAAGTTTAAATCAAATACTTAAACAACTTCAACATATGAAATACTTTTTGCCCATCCTTTTTTTCTTGGTCTATTTACCTTTTTCTTCTACCCAAACTATAGAACCTTGTTCCTGTTATCCCAATCAGAATCTTAATTCTGTGGCTACTTGGGTAGATCCTACTACTTTGCACCGTGCACAAAATACGAGCGTTTTTCCAGAAACGCTGATTCAGAGCTTAAGAATTAAGGAAGCTACTTGGTATTTAGATACAAAGGCAAGTGCTGATACTAGTATTAATCTAGATTTTAATGCACTTTCTATCTTCGTAGCTTTACCACAAAGTGTGCAGTACCAATTTGATTCTTTAACAGGTCATTTGGCAACTAAAATTTCAGGCAACTCAACCTATACATATAGCTACGATACAAAAGGAAAGCTGACTAAGATGGTTTCTTATCATGGAAATCCAGTATTGAATGGTAAAACGGAATATTACTATAATGATAAGCAACGTTTATATAAAACATTGGTTTACCCATTGGTTCACCCAAATTCTAGTATGGAGATAGAACCTTCTTGTTTTATCAATACTTACGATGAGGAAGGCCGTTTGAGGATGCGTGATTCTAGAGCTTCTTACTCGAAGGATATCAGCTTGGATAATTATATCAATCAGTGGAAGTATATGGAGGTAAATAATACAAAAGGTCAACCAAAGTTTGCCTTTGAGGCTAATATTTATTCACATGATGATCATCAAATTCATACTTACACTCCCAATAAAAAGGTGAGTACTTATTATGCTAAGAGTTTTTCGAATAAAGGTATCAAAAAAACAAGGGAGAAGGTTTTTGCTTATGATAATACAGGAAATGTAATTAAGGAAGTTACTAGAAATTTTAGAGATGGGAAGCTTGACTACAAATTTGTTTATACTTTCTCGTAT
>JAKVCT010000629.1 GCA_022448995.1 Saprospiraceae bacterium | reverse complement strand
CAAGCATATACTATGTTAGGATCATCTGGTTTAAAAACTAAATCTCTATAGTTACCAGACCTCATAGTTGTGAAGTTATTCCCTCCATCAGTAGATCTTTTGATCCCTCCTGAACCAGCAGTTAGGACGATATTAGCATTACTTGGGTGAGGTAAAACTTTAGTTACTGTAGATGAAGTAAAGATATGATTCCAATCTTGTCCTTGATTGGTTGACTTGTACAACCCACTTGTAGTACCTAGAAAATAAATATTTGTGTTCGTTGGTTGGATAGCACAACCCCTAATATCTAAGACTGTCTTATTATCTGTAAGATTCTTCCAATCGTTGCCTCCAACTTTTGTAGACCAAGCACCACCAGATGGCAAACCTAAAAGTATGTGATCGGGATCAGTTGGATCAACCGATATACATTCTACTCTACCTACACCAGGGTTCCAACTTGATGTTGGGTTTCGCTCAAAAACACCAAGTTCTTCCCAATTACCTGATACATTTCCTGCTGCTGGGCCAACCTGCTTTCTTATTCTTCTTTTCTTAAATGCTGCAATCTCTTTCTCTATTGTCTCTTGAGACTCCACAAAACCCGACTCATCAACGGTACGATGGGCAAAATACTCCCATCTTTTGTACTGCTTATATCCTGAACCTTTTCCCTTAAACTTCCCTTCGAAGTATTTGTTGGCGGCTTTTTGAATTTGTTTAAAAGAAAACTTACCACTGTTAATCATATCCCAGTGAATCTGCTTCTTCTGAGCAGATAAACCCATAGGAATCAGTAAAAATAGAATAACAATACTGGCTTGAATATTTTTTTTCATAGATAAAGCGTTTTCTAATATTGATATTGATTATATCACCATTTAGTAAACAAATAATATTAAAAAAATACAAAATTAGTCCCTTTGGACCAACCAGGAAAATATTTGCTTATAACCTATCTTCTGACCATAAGTCATTATTCCGATCTTATAGACTTTAGAGGCCATCCATATCACAGTAAACACACTCAATATCAGTACTATTATAGCTAACGCAAATTCTATTAAAAAAGTCGCATTTTGTTCAAGAAATGTTACCCGAGCCATCAATGTAATGGGACTAGTAAAAGGAATAAAAGATAATATATGAGCCAATGTTCCACTAGGGTTTGAAATAACTACCGGTAATGCCATAACCGACAACAACAATGGAGTTGTTAGCGGGAATAAGAATTGCTGAGTATCTGTATCAACATCACTTGCTGACCCAATGACTGCAAAAAGAGCTGAATAAAGTAAATATCCCAATAAGAAACATAAAAGGAAGCTAGCAACTATGAATACCCAATTCATTGTGAAAAGAGAATGGAAAAGCATTTGCCATTCAAAAGACAAACTAGTCGAACTTAAATCAACTTGTTGAAGTTGAGCTATTGGAAGTTTTGATCCAACAACAATTCCCAAAAGAGAAGAAAAAATTAGCCAAATAAAAAACTGAGTAAACCCTAACAAAGAAAGTCCAAAAATCTTACCCAACATTAATTCAATCGGCTTAACAGAAACTAAAAGTACCTCTACAATTCTATTCGTCTTTTCTTCAATAACTCCTTTCATAACTTGTATTCCGTATAAGAAAATGAAGAAATATATGAAGATCGCGCCTCCATAGGCTACAAATTGTCTTATACCTTCAGATCCAATACCTATTGGTTTTTTTATCAGTGTAGTTTCAATTGGCGATTGAGATGATAAACTGTATTTCTG
>JAKVCT010000628.1 GCA_022448995.1 Saprospiraceae bacterium | reverse complement strand
AAGTGGTGAACGCGAGGTTGCCGAGAATAAGGTATTTGCCCACCCCCTTCCCTTCAATGTAATCCCCCATATTGACAAATTTCAAGAGAATGGATATACCAAAGAGGAAATGAAACTCGTAAATGAACCTAAAAAAATTATGAGTGATGATAGCTTAAGAATTACCTCAACTGCAGTTCGTGTTCCTGTAGTTGGAGGGCATTCTGAATCAATAAACCTTGAATTTGAAAATGATTTTGATTTAACTGAAGTTCGTAAAATATTACATGAAACAGCAGGAATAACATTACAAGACAATACTGATACCAACACTTATCCGATGCCTATATATGCTAAAGACAAGGACGATGTTTTTGTTGGAAGAATAAGAAGGGATGAGTCTCAATCCAACACCATTAACATGTGGGTAGTAACAGATAACCTAAGAAAAGGAGCAGCAACAAACGCTGTACAAATAGCTGAATATTTAGTTGAAAACAAGCTAGTTTAAGAAACTAATAAGCATTACAAAAAACACTACAACAAATACAACGAATAAACTTTCAATTATAAAGAAGTCCTATTTCATTTTGATATAGGACTTTTTTATACCTGATTCTAAAAAATGGTATCTTCGTAAATTACAATTTTTACATTATGAAAAAGTATCAAACTCTAAGAGAACTCATTGCTATTGATTCTCCATCTGGATATACAGACAATGCTAGTAAATACATTTTTGATTTATTAACTAGTTATGGTTATTCTCCAAAATATACCAACAAAGGAGCTGTTAAGTGTTCCTTAGGTGCTAACCCAACATTAGCAATTGCTGCACATGTAGATACTTTAGGCGCTATTGTTTCCGGCATTAAAACAAATGGCACCTTGGCTTTTTCTTTATTAGGCAGCCTATCTTTAACTGGAGCAGAAGGTGAGTATGTTAAGATAATTAGCCATTCAGGTAAAATATATACAGGAACTATCTTGTTAGACAATCCGTCTAAACATGCCAATATAGATAAAGAAAAAACGCTACGAACTATTAACTCTATGCACATTCGACTAGATGAAGAGGTTTATTCTAAAGAAGATGTAGAAAACTTAGGAATTGATGTTGGTGATATCATATGCGTAGATGTTAAATATCAAGAACTAGAAAGTGGTTACATCAAATCTCGTTTTCTAGATAACAAAGCAGGGTGTTATGTATTGTTTGAATTGGCAAAAAGATTAAAAGAGCAAGGCAAAGAGGCTCCTGTAGAAATTTTCTTTTCTAATTATGAGGAAGTAGGACATGGAGGAACAGTAGGCTATTCTGATTCTATAGAAGAATTATTAGTAATTGACATGGGCGTTTTAGGTGACGATTGCCAAGGAAACGAGGTAAGTTGTTCTATTTGTGCTAAAGACAGTAGCGGGCCTTATGACTATAACTTTAGAAAAAAATTGGTTGATTTAGCCAAACAAAACAACATCCCATACAAAGTAGACGTTTATCCTCATTATGGTTCTGATGGCTCTGCAGCTTTAAGAGCCGGAAACGACTTTAGAGTAGCTTTAATAGGAATGGGAGTTGCTGCATCTCATGGAACAGAACGTACTCATATAAAAGGTATTGAAGCAACTATTGACTTATGTATAGCTTATTGAATTTGAGCTTTGTATGTACTTTTTCAGCTCGTAGCGTTGATGGCACGAATAGGGTGTTGCTACATTAATTGCGGCGTTCCGCCCGCGCAGACAGGTTTGCCATGGTAGTTGCCT
>JAKVCT010000627.1 GCA_022448995.1 Saprospiraceae bacterium | reverse complement strand
AGCCCCCCTCCAAAATTTGCGCGGTCATGAGCAATCAAAGGCACTAATCGTTCACTTATATTATTGAGTCCACACAAGTCTATTTCCATAAAAGCTAAGTCCGTAGGAACAAATACAACTGTAGATCCCAAAAACAAAATAACTAGCCCAGCTAAGAGTATACTTATAGAAATAATTGAAATCATACTTTTCCCCACATCTCCCTTAAGAGAAAACCTAAACAATGTGTTGTTTATAGTATCTTTCTTACAATGAGAGAAAGATCTCACCAAACCAAGAATATATATTGGAAGAAGTAACATGGCTGCGAGTCCATACCAAGTGTCGAGATATCCTTTACCCAAATAAGACATGAAACTTCCAAACCCTAAAACACCAGATAACAGCAATAATTGCCAAGCCCATTTATGCCCCTCTCGAAGAGGGTAAAAAGCAAGCCACATATATAGAATACCCACGGAAATAATAGAACCACCATAAGCAACCCTATCATGAAACATAAATAGTGCAATTTTTCCATTGTTGTATACCCCAAGTTCTTGAGCAGTAAGACCTAGATAGTTTACATCATGAGGTAAAAAATAGCCGGTTATTGATTGAGTTATTACAAAAATACCAGATAGAATTAGAATTAACCCTGTAAATATGATTGGGAAAACCCCCTGCTTTGTTAAAGGGGTTAAAATACTTTCTGAGTTCATTTTTTACTTATTAACCAAATACCTAGTAGCATCATAAATAAGGACAATAATTCATAAAAACCTAATACTTCCCCATCAACGATTCCCCAAGCTAATGCTACAAAAGGAATGGCAAACGTGATCGACGAGCTGAATAAAGGATTGGCTATTTTCAAGAGTTTAATAAACAGTAACAACGCTAGTCCGGTGGAAGTCGAACCCAATATAACCAAAGACCAAAACGCTGTTGAATTTTCTCCAATTAAAATATCACCAAAAAAGCCAGTCCATGAAAGGTAAATGGCGGTCGGAATTATAAGTGCAATCAACGATAACGAAGAAATTAGTTTAGGAGGAACTTCAGATAATTTATACTTGATAAAATTCAAATTGACAGCATAACAAACAGTAGCAAGCATAACAAGCAGTACACCTTTCCACTGGAAGTTAAGGTCATCTTTACCATTTATAGCTATCAAAGAAGCTCCAATAAAGGCTAAAAGAATACCTGGCAATTGGTACCTCCTTATTTTATAATCAAAAGCAAACTTGGAGACCAATAATGTAAAAACAGGAGTCATACTTGAAAGGATACCCGCCTCTGCACTATCTAATTCTTGTTGAGCTGTTGCAAATAAAAAAGCCGGAAACAAACTACCCAAAAAACCAGATAAGATGATAAAAAACCATTGCTTCGAATCTAGGTTCACTTTCCTTACACCAATAACCAATGGAACTAGTACAATGGAAGCAACTAATATTCTGAATGAAGCTACTTGAAAAGGCTCAAAGGCTTCTAGTCCTTTTTTAATAAGTATATATGCACTACCCCAAATTAGGGCAAGTACTATAAATAGAATCCAACTTAACGAACGCTGATTTTTAATGAAATTCATAACCCGCAAATTCCGCTTCTACACGCCCTAAAATTTCATGTATTTCTTTCAGCGTCATTGCCTCCACTAATTCTGTTCTAAATGGTTTAAAGTTATTTATACCCCTAAAGTAATTGGTATAATGTCTTCTCATTTCAAATATACCTTGACGTTCACCTTTCCATTCCACGCT
>JAKVCT010000626.1 GCA_022448995.1 Saprospiraceae bacterium | reverse complement strand
GCCCTAAAGCTTTGAGCCTCTTTTCTTAAAAGCTAAATAAGCCATCAGTGGTGCTAATAATCCTAAGGTGGTATCGGTGGTCCAAGGCCCAATCCATTCGTTTGGTTCTGGTCCTCCAAACATTTCTAAACCTGGAAAAAAGGTGACAACGGAAAATCTACTGAAGGTTAGGGCGATTAATATCGCTATCCATTTTACTTGCTTAGGAGCTGTTATGGTGTTTGTCATGTTTTTATTTTTTCAACTTTCTTATTCAGCAAAGATGAGTTCTTATTAAGCGCTATGCATTGATCTAGATTAAGAAAGGAGGGAGATGCTTGGTAGTGTGTGGCTCTAACTTACTGGGTGTTTTTGTGTAAAACATTGATTATGAGTTATTTGTGCAATGGTATTGCTTGGCTTGGGGCAGCTTTGTATATGTACTATTTTTTTTAATATGTTGATCTGTCTTTTTTACTGAGCAGGTATTTGTCTGTGTCCTAAAGCGGGGATAGAAGGATAGGATTTTTTTATATGTAAGCGCGCTTATCTTAGCTTTGCTGCTGTTTAAGGAATGGTCCTAAGCACAGCTAATTTAATTGTTCACAATAATATTACGTAGGTAATTTATTTTAATCTATGCTGATTGCTTATATTAAGTACCATCCTGAATCATTAAACAGACCAATAATGCAAGAAAATAAAATGTCCCAATCCAAGATAAATGTGGAGTTTATTGAGGAACCAACCCAAACGTTTAGTGAACGAGAAGAAAATAAGGAGCCTGAGCAGGGTATAGCTTCTGCAGATCTTAAGAAGCGATTCTTTGCGGTAAAAGACCTGGGCAATTCATTAAGTGCGGGATTACGCTTTGTGGTGGCCATCAGCTTCGCTGTAATATTCTTTGTGCTCTTTATGGCTTCCTTAGACTGGCTGGATCGATATGATTTGAGCCTGAGCAATCCACGTTTTGATATTCGATTCATTATTCCAATAGCAATGATTCTGTCTTCCATAGTAGCCGTATACGTAGCCATCGGGGATATGGTACGCATGATAAAAGCCAATCGAACTAAGTAAGGAAAGCCCTGAGAATCGCTCAGCGGAAATAGCAGCTTCTGTAGATCGTAGAAGCTGCTATTTTTTTAAACTCCATTTTTCCTATAATTTATATTATGTTAAATAGAAGCATAGAGAAAAGATAAGGGATCCATCTCCTCTCCAATCTTTATACACTTGCATAGTCGATATGAATGAGGAAATAGATCCCTTAATAGTACGTTTATTTTAGGCTTAGCTTAGTAAAAGTATATGCTATCTGCCCATTCTTCCCTTTTCATGGGATCGTGTAGTTTTTCATCTATGCGATAAGCATTGGGTAATAGTTGTCTGATCTTTACCATCTGATCAAGTAAGTTGTGACTATAGTAGAAATATTTCAAATTGGTGAGTTGACTCATAGACTCAGGAAGATCTCTTATTGGATTATTATTAAGCCCCAATACTTGAAGATTATTAAGATTTTCAAAGCCTTCTGGGATATTTGCAAGTTGATTGCTGCCTAGCTCTAAAGTATGGAGCTTTTTCAAATTCCCGAATGATACTGGCAGTGTTGAAATTTTATTATTGCTCAGATCTAAATACTCAAGGGATCTAAGATTTTCTATTGTAGCTGGAATTATTTCAATATTATTATCTTTCAGTGAAAGACTTTTTAGTTGGGGTATGTATCCAATAGACTCTGGCAATGAGCTAATTTTATTATTGGTCAA
>JAKVCT010000625.1 GCA_022448995.1 Saprospiraceae bacterium | reverse complement strand
ATCCATATTTTCGCCCAATTGAAGAAAGTGAAGGCCCAGTAGTGCGTATGGAAGGTCGTGAAATTATCATGGCTGGATCTAATAACTATCTAGGATTGACTGCCCACCCAAAAGTAAAAGAAGCTGCAATGGCAGCGCTAAAAAAATATGGTTCTAGTTGCTCTGGATCTCGTTATCTGACAGGTACTATTCCATTGCACGAAGAATTAGAAAATAAACTGGCTGCATTTGTAGGCAAAGATGCTGCACTGCTATTTAGCACAGGCTATCAAACAAGTCAAGGTGCAATACAGCCATTGGTCAAAAGAAGTGATTGTATTGTGTCTGACAGAGATAATCATGCAAGTATTGTTGCAGGTAATTTTATGGCAAAAGGTGGTGTAGGTTGTGATGTAGTTCGATACAAACACTGTGACATGGAAGACCTTGAGCGTCGCCTAAGCAGAATGCCATTAGAACAAGGGAAACTTATTGTTACAGATGGGGTATTTAGTACATTTGGAAATGTTGCCCCATTAGATGAGATTGCTACACTAGCCAAAAAATATAATGCTCAAACTCTGGTAGACGATGCACACGCTTTTGGCGTTATAGGTAAAGGTGGTAGAGGAACAGCAAGCAAGTTTGGAGTAGATAATGAGGTAGACATGGTGATGTGTACATTTAGTAAAACATTAGCCTCTTTAGGTGGTTTTGTAGCTGCAGAAGAGCGTGTAATTAATTATCTAAAGCATCACTCTCCTGCATTAATTTTTAGTGCATCTCCAACACCTCCTTCTGTTGCTGCTGCCCTAGCAGCATTAGACATTCTAATTGCAGAGCCAGAGCGTGTTGATCAATTGCGTAAGAATGCAGATTATGTACGTAGAGGACTTACAGATGCTGGCTTCCAGGTTATTCATGCAGAAGATGGTGAAACTGCTATTGTACCAGTATTGATTGGAGATAATAAAAAGGCATTTGGATTATGGAAAGGGTTATTTGATGCTGGTATTTTTGTAAATGTGTTCATTCCTCCAGCAACACCTCCCAACAAATCTATGATGCGTAATAGCTTTATGGCTACCCACAATGAAGAGCATCTAGAAAAAGTGGTACATACTTACACTAAAATTGGAAAAGCATTAGGTATCATTTAATATTTAAAATATAAAAGTTGCTTGAAATTAATTTTTTAAGCAACTTCTTTTTTACATATCGACACTATCTCAATACACCACACTATGGGAAAAATTAAAGTTATAGAAGCCAATACCAAGGTTCAAAAAAAGGAGTTTATGATGCTCCCTCACAAAATCTACAAAGATAATCCTTATTGGGTATCTCCCTTATTGCTAGATATGCGTCACATATTTGGACTAAACGGTTTTGTGGATGGATTATTGGGAGCTAAGGGTATTCATCCTTTTTATGAATATGGCCAAATGCAATTGTATATGGCTTACAAAGATGGGGAATTAGTAGGACGTATTGGAGCGATTAATAATGATCGTTATAATGAATATAATCTTCAAGATGGTGGAAAAGTTGGTTTCTTTGGCTTCTTCGAATGTATCAATGATCAAGAAGTAGCTAATGCATTGTTTGATACTGCTAAGACTTGGCTAAAAAGTAAGGGGTTAGATAAAATGCAAGGACCTGCCAGTCCTTCTTCTAGTTATGATTTTGGGTTATTGACAGATGGATTTGATGATATGCCTCGCGTTGATATGCCATACCAGCACGAATACTATCAACATTTGTATGCAAACTATGG
>JAKVCT010000624.1 GCA_022448995.1 Saprospiraceae bacterium | reverse complement strand
ATTTTTGCAAGAAGTTTTTTGTGCATTAAATAAGTTAGTTTTTCTTGGCCGTAGTACCACATACCTCGATCTACAGCAAAACAAAAAGCTTCATAGTTATTTGTTCTCACATAAAGCAATAATTTGTCTACAAACTCTTCGCTTGTTTCTTTTTGTAGCTTGCTCCAGTTGCTAGGCTTTTCCATAAATTACTTGACACATATAACAACATATTATAGTATAGGGCAACAAATGTCAACCCTATGCAACTAAGAGATTACCAAAATTTAGCAATCTCTAACGTAAGAAAATCGTTTCAAGCGAAGTACAGATCTGTGCTGCTTACTCTTCCTACAGGTGCAGGCAAGACTGTTATCTTTTCGCAGATAACAAAACTTGCAGAGTTAAAAGGTGCAAATGTTCTTATACTTGTACACCGAAAAGAATTAATAGATCAGGCTGGCGATAAATTAACTAAGGCAGAAGTACAATATGGAGTAATAGCAGCAGGCCGTAAGGGATCTAATCATAATGTGCAAATTGCTTCGGTGCAAACATTAATTAACAGACTTGCATATCCAGATCGTTTTGACTTGATAATTATTGATGAAGCTCATCATGCAGTAGCTAACTCTTGGCGAAAAATATTTAATTATTTTAGTAAAGCAATAAAACTTGGAGTAACAGCTACACCTATGAGAATGACAGGTGCAGGGTTAGGAGAGATATTTGATAAATTAATTGTTGGTTCTACTATTCCAGAACTTGTAGAGCAAAAATATTTAGCAGAACATGAGGTATATGCACCGCCAAATAAGCTAAATTTAGACAAAATAAGGACAATTAGGGGTGATTTTGACAGAAAAGAGGTAGAAGACGAGTTAGATAAGGTTGATATAGTTGGTGATGCAGTAGAAAATTATCGAAGACTTGGACAGAACAAACCAGCTATAGCATTTTGTATATCAGTAAAACATGGACAGTATGTAACTAATAAATTTAAACAGGCTGGATATACAGCAGAACTTATAACAGGTTCTATGAAGTCAAACGACAGACAAACATTAATAGATAATTTTAAAGATGGAAAAGTACAGATATTAGTTTCTATAGATGTAGTCTCAGAAGGATTTGACGTTGAAGGTTGCTATGTTGCTATCCTACTCAGACCGACACAATCAGAAGCTTTATATATACAACAGGTAGGTAGAGTTCTTAGACCAGAACCTAATAAAGTTGCAATAGTTTTAGATCATGTAGGTAATACAAAACGTCATGGATTTGTTGATGATGTTAGAGAGTTTGATCTACACCAAAAAGCAAAAACAAAAAGAAAAGGAGAACTTGCACCAGCAGTAGAAACTTGCGAGGTTTGTTTTGCAGTATATAGACCACAACCAATATGCCCTGTTTGTGGACATAAAAAAGAAATAAGAAAAAGAGAAATTACATATGAAGATGGAGAGTTAGTAAAAATGAAAAAGGAATTAAAACTTGATGAGGGAGATCCAATTATAGAAAAATCTACAGGTGCAAAATTATATTTTTATGCTTGGGATGATGACCAAAGAAAAACAGGTTTTCAGTTTTCATTAGGTCGTAAGAATCCAAAAGCTAAATGTTTTACCCCAGCACAATTTAAAGATTTTTGTAAAAAAGATTTGTATGGTATTCATTCAAAACATACAGATTATGCAAAGAAAAAATTTACAGAACAATTTTTAAGTTTAGTTAGATTAGCAGAAGTAGATATAGATGATATTGCTGTAGTTAGATCAGAACAGCAGC
>JAKVCT010000623.1 GCA_022448995.1 Saprospiraceae bacterium | reverse complement strand
TAATTATAGGAATGATAACTATGCATAAAATAGGAAAATAGACGAAATTCTCCCTCTATTTTTTGCCATAATCAACTTTTTCAAATTCATTATGTACCGCAAGAATGATCACACCAAAGAGGACAGCCGAAAGAATTAAAATAACATTAATTAACCCCTGTGTTCCAAAAGATAGGCGAATTAAAATAGTAGATACGATAAAACCAGAATTTCGCACCACCTTGCTAAACTTATCCGTATGATATAATGAAAGGAGCAATAAAAGAACATCGGTAAGAATTAGCAACATGAAAAATTGATCAAAAAACACCCTATTTACATCCTTTGCCCCTTCGATCAAGCTGGCAAATGAGAAGAAGGTATCTTGAACCCATGTTCCTGCACTAACTAGTGCAAGTATAACTAATACGGGTACTAAAAGCATCGCTATGATAGTCTTTTGACGTATGAAACGCCGCATACCTGAGGGTAGATCTACCCGTTCTAGATCTAATAGTTTTTTACGTTTATTCAATCGATAAAAGAAGAAAATCAAAACAAAAAGAATCAGAGTAGCTACTAAATCGTAGGTAAATTGTAAATCGTACTTATTGCTAAACCAATCGCTACCTAAATCGATATTAGCTAAATCCTTAAAAAGACGTCGAATGACAATCAAACTTATGATTTCGTATTGCTTGCCGACATAAGAAGTGATAGATCGAGGGATATAATACACCAATAAATACACCTCAAAAATCAGAATAAAAGAAAAAGGTGTATAAATAGCCGCAATTGGATTAGATAGTAGATTGGCACTTTTCCCGTCCGGAAGACTTATCCAACCTAAATCCACCATGAAAATAAGTGCTAGGTGCACAAAAAAGCTAATTATAGCAACACTGATAATTAGTCGTTCACTCTTTTCTTTGATCTCTTCGGACAAGAGCCTAGAATAGAAAAAGTTATATGCACTACTTTTCTTGCTCATACAAATAGATATTATCCTTTATGTATAAATAAATGACACCTTATGGGTTGGTCAGAGCAAAAGGGAGATGGAAAGATTTTAGAAACTTCTAATTTCTTTTATAAAAATACTACAATTTGAATACTTTGTAAAGGCTAAGCATTAAGGAACATCTTTTGGTAGTCTAGCATGCTTTGATGTACTATCTCTTTGGCTACTTTGGCTCCTTGAAAGTCCTCTACGGCAACCGATTTCTTTTCCAATTTTTTATAATCCTCGAAGAAATTCCGCAATTCTTTGATAAAATGAGCCGGCAGTTGCGCTATATCTTCAATATGACTAACACTCATATCCTTTTCGGCAACGGCGATAATCTTATCGTCCATTTCTCCTCCATCATACATTCGCATAGCCCCAATGACACGAGCTGAAACAATACACATAGGGACTACTGTAACTTGGGAGAGTACCAAAATATCCAATGGATCCTGATCATCACAGTAGGTCTTAGGAATAAAACCATAATTAGCAGGATAATACATAGAAGAATAAAGCACCCTATCCATCTTTAACAGACCACTTTCTTTATCTAATTCGTACTTAGCTCTCGTATTTTTGGGAATTTCGATAATTCCATTGACCACTTCAGGAGCTCTTTTCCCTGTATTAACCTTATGCCATGGATTGTTCAAATCAATTTTCATAGGAGCGCATTTTTTCTACTCTATACTACAAATTATCCCACAATAATCAAACTTTTCTCTCTTTGAATTCCTCCTTATCTCCATAAATCTGGGAAGCTACCACCAGCTATATCCCAAGC
>JAKVCT010000622.1 GCA_022448995.1 Saprospiraceae bacterium | reverse complement strand
GAGCCCTTCGGGGTTAGTTTCACTGAGCCCTTCGGGGTTTACTATAAATTAATTGTGTCCACCTACTTACTTACTTACTTAATTACTTACAGAGTACTTAACTACAACTTCTATGAGAAAAGTTATCGGTATCCCTCTTGCTTTATATTTTCTGTGGTTTATGTTTCAGAATTACATTGGGTTAAATTCATCAAGCAGTGAAGACTCAGCAGTTGAGCAAGACCTTAGAACAGATATTGAAATTGAATTGGATCGAAAATCATACATTCATAAATACCTTCCAGTTGCTGTGCGAGAGATGCATCGATCAGGCATTCCTGCCAGTATTACCTTGGCACAAGGTTTATTAGAATCTCGTTATGGGACAAGTAAATTGGCAAGAGAAGCACATAATCATTTTGGAATCAAATGTGGTAAAAATTGGGAAGGAGACAAATTCTGTGCACCTACACATGAATGGAATCCCAAAACACAATCTATGATCAAACAACTTGGTTGTTTTCGATGGTATGCTTCAGCAGAAGAAAGTTTTCGAAATCACTCGGATTTCTTGATGCATCGAGATCGTTATGCTTTCCTATTTCAGTATAGCCAAACCAATTATGAAGCATGGGCAAAAGGCTTGCAAAAAGCAGGGTATGCTACTGATCCTAAGTATGCAGTAAAGTTATTATCGTTGATTCAACAGTATCAACTAGGGCAGTATGATATTGATTATAAGATAATTCGATTACCTCTGTGAGTATTAAACATTATGGAAGTCGTTTTTTAAGAGACTTTAGACATATTCTTAAATAAAAGTCTTGTATATTTACAGGTTCCCAACAACTTTTGAAGGGTTGAGACATTTACTTTAATAGTTGAGCTTCTATGAGGAGCCCTTCGGGGCTCAATGAAATTACAAGAGGCTCAAGTTGAACAAAATTCTTTGTATTTTTTACACTAAATAACTTCAATTACTAAGAATAGTTCGTAGGTTTTTAGCTTTGCAGAGCTCTTAAGGATTTGTAAGAAAATTAAAAAATCAGCGAACTATCATTACTAAAGATCATACAAGTAGTTTTCTAGTGGTAGCATACTTACCACAATCAATGGCCAATTAGTAGAATCTAAGCCTTGTTCGTTGTAATAAGTTCTAATTTTCTACCATACTAAAATTACTTCAATAATCTGTATTATTCAATAATCTCTTTTAGAGTCAATAAATTATGTCAAAAGAAATAACTAAGCAAACGCAGATACAGTTGCAGGTCGGTTTAGATGCCGAAAATGTTCCACAAAAAATTCATTGGTATGCTGAAGATTCACCAGATACGCCAAAACCACAAGAATGTAAAGCGATCCTATTATCTTTATTTGATAAAGAACATAGAGATACCTTAAAAATCGATTTATGGACAGAGGAGTTACAAGTGAATGAAATGGATAAATTTATGTACCAGACGCTTAGAGGTTTGGCAGATACCTATTATCGTGCTACAAATAACCAAGAGTTAGCCAACGAAATGCAAAAATTTGTTATGTACTTTGGTCAAAAAACAGAAGTTTTACCCAAGTAATATTACACGTTATGTACTCAATAGGTTAGTATCTAGACGTTGGTAGGTTGAGTGATAATCAAAAATAATGGATGGCAGCGAAGCTAACTCCCGAAGGGTTCAGTGCAACTAATTCATTCCTTTATCATACTTGTATGTAAGTAGATAGCCACAATTAATTTGTATTTAATTCAAGCAGCCTTTTTGCGCTGCACTTTGTTGAAAAGCCTCGTGA
>JAKVCT010000621.1 GCA_022448995.1 Saprospiraceae bacterium | reverse complement strand
CCTATTAGTTACCCTTTCTGCATGTGTTGCTATTCTGGGAGGATATCTAGCAACAGTGCCTACAGAGGTACTATCAGATGCTGATTACCTAAGAGGATTGAGGGCTTACTTTGTACCCTATAATGTATTCATGATGTATGTTAAAGCATTTACCTTTGCCTTTATATTGACCTCTGTAAGTTGTTTCCAAGGCTATTATGTGAAAGGAGGAAGTATAGAGTTAGGTAAGGCCAGTACCAATGCAGTAGTCGTAAGTAACATACTGATTTTATTAGCGGATTATTTGATTGCCGTAATTTTAACCGCCTAAGAGGAAAAGAAAATGATTAAGGTAGAAAACATAAAAAAGGATTTTGGATCAAATGAAGTCCTAAAAGGGATTAGTCATACTTTTCACAATGGTAAAACTAATCTGATTATTGGTCGATCGGGGGCGGGTAAGACGGTTTTCTTGAAAATACTTGTTGGTCTATTTAAGCCTACTTCTGGTAAAATCATGTATAATGATATTGATTTTCTGAGTTTGGATAAAAAGGCTCTTAGGGAATTAAGGATGAATGTAGGAATGCTGTTTCAAGGATCAGCCTTATTTGACTCTATGACCACTGAAGAAAACATACGCTTCCCTTTAGATATGTTTACAAACTGGACCCGCAAGGAAAAGGAAATGCGGGTTAATTATTGTTTAGAGCGTGTAAGTTTGGAAGGAGCTAATAATAAATATCCGTCTGAAATTAGTGGGGGAATGCAAAAAAGGGTGGGTATTGCCCGTTCAATAGTTTTGGAGCCAAAGTATTTATTCTGTGATGAGCCCAATTCGGGCTTGGATCCAAAGACAGCCATTGTTATTGACGAGCTTATTCAGAATATTACTTATGAAAATGATATCACAACGGTGATTAATACCCATGATATGAATTCCGTTATGGAGATCGGTGATAATATTGCGCTTCTTCACCAAGGAGAATTAGCTTGGAGTGGAAGCCATGATGAGGTATTGGATAGTGATAATCAAATATTACAGGAGTTTATTTTTGCTTCTCCTTTCCTTAAAAAATTAAGGGATGCTGCTTTGAAGAATAGTTCTGGAAAGATATAAAAAAAGACTGCTCCTGTTTTATCAGGAAGCAGTCACAACTCAGAACATACACACTAGAGTAGCTATAGTCTCTCGACAGTATAGCATAGGATTTATCTTATGGGTTTTCGAACCTATCTAAAAGATTCAATTGATATTTTTCGATTAGGTTAATGAGTTTTTCTGGATAAGCAGGGTCGGTTGCATATCCTTTGACTTTTAGGTGTTTAGCCCATTTTTTATAATCTTTCCCTAAGGATTTCAAACTGTTATATTTGTCCGAAGATAATAGGCGGCTATGTGCTCGCCAACTATGCCATGCATTATCATATTTCCTAAAAAAATCTTTGTGATGGTCATCGTGCAAATTGGTACAATGACCTGGTTTGCAGTTTTTCGAAAAACACTTTATTCCAAAGTGATTATTATTTTGAAGGGCTAGCTTACTGTTTCCAGAGCTACTTTCTAGAAGAGCTTGGGCCATCTTAATACTTGCTGGTACTCCAAATTTTTTCATTTCACTAATGGCTAATTTATGAAACCTTCTTATGTAACTTTTGGCTCGAATAGTGGCTTCATCGTCCCCCGATTGGAGAGTATAGATTTCGACATAACTCGGAAGTTTAGACTTTAGAGGTTTACTGCTCTTAATACTATCTTCTTTCCACTCAGTTATTTGAACGGTTTTATTAAAATT
>JAKVCT010000620.1 GCA_022448995.1 Saprospiraceae bacterium | reverse complement strand
ATCCCTACGTTTTTCGCCTCGTTCAGCATCAAAAAATCTTGTAAATTATTATAAAATTAATTATGTCCACCTACTTAGAAGTTGTTTAACCGTTTAATCATCCACCTGTTCATTCAAGTTATTTACATAAAACCATTTTTCTCCTTCTCGAACTCTGATCTTTTTACCATCACAGTCCATATCAATTTCATCATACATAGTTGGTAAGAGTAAACTAGTACTCATCTCATCTATAATTCCATATTTTCCCTTATGTTGAACCAATATTTTATAGATACCCAAACAATAAAAATCTTGAATAAAATCAAACTCTAAGGTGCTAATTTGTTTACCTTTTAGACTATATAAACGCCATTTCCCTTCTTTTTTCAGCCATAACCGTTTTCCAAAAACCTGTACACTATCACAAGAAGGCCTTAGTATTTCTCGACCATTATAGGCCAAAACACCATACTTACGGTTCTGTTCTGCAATCAGTACGGGTGTATTAGGGATAGTCTGAATTCTATCGTAGGCATTGGTATTAACAAAGTTACCCTTTTGATCACACAAAAAATACTGTCCCTCTTTTTTTAAGAGAAAATTACGCTCTCCTTTCTGAATTTCTTCATATTCCATTGGAATAATTTGCTTAAGATCCTTATCCCAAAGTCCCTTCTTGGCTGATTGCTCAATTTCCCAAAACAATCCCTTTCTTTTCATTGAGTGATGCCTAGGAACATTCATTTCCTTCCCCTTTGTATCAATAAAATAAGCCTCTCCATCATCCAAAACCCAGTGGTAATCTAACTTATAGAAGGTCTGTAGACTATCATATTGAAAAATAGTATAAAAATGTCCAGTTTGAGCGTCAACTAAGGCAATTTCTCCATTTACAGTAGTGTACAAACTTCCATCTTCTGCAAAATGAGCTTCTACCCCCATAGGTACATAAATCAAATCTTGCGCTGCACTAAAAATATACTGATGTATTCCACTAGACAATAAAGCAGCCTTGGACAAAATATGGGTCTCCACAGTATCATGATGAATTTTTACTAAGGTATCTCCTTTCTCACTCAAGATTCCCCAATTATCATTAGCATCGGCTACAGCTACTGCTCCTGAGTTCAATCGTTTAGCTTTAGCAAATGCCTGTTTATGCATATACTTCTGATTGCGACTCAGTACATAACAAGTATTCTGCTGGTTTTGACTAAACCACAGCAATTGTTCCTTTTCGCTAGCTGTAAAAAAACCATCGGAAGTAGTCAATACCATTCCATCTTTTTGGGTATAAACTTTCTTTGATTTACCTTGAGTTAGAATATAGACAAAGTCCCAATAGACCTGAATATCATCATAATTAGGATGCAGCAGTTCTACACCTTGTTCATCGATCAAGCCCTTACCTTGATTCGTTTCTACAATTATGGATTGATCTCTTGTAAAAACAATATTCCTAAACATAGGATGATAAACTTCCTTGCCGTTCATATCCACAAAACCCCATAACAACTGATTTTGCGAAGAAATAGCTACTGCGCAAATTGATGAGGTAGATTTACCAATTATAGTATACTTATCTTTCAATTGGATTTTAACTTCGGGCTGTAGTTGGGCGGCTACATTGCAATTGATTAATAAAAAAACTAAACAAGTGCACAAACCATATTTGATGAATTCATGGTATATATACATATTCCTACCTAATTTAGAATGATCTTGAAATTGAATATAAGTCCAAGTTTATTCTTCTCATAAACTTAATAGTACAAAATAGGAATGTACCACATGATTAA